>NZ_JSWJ01000011.1:0-432994 GCF_000826845.1 Phaeobacter sp. S60 | reverse complement strand
CAAGACCCCGGAGCGACGCTTTCGGCCAAACATGAACTCATCCGGGCAGGGAAGGGGATATCGAGATTTATCTTGGATCGAAGTCGTCAGCCGGGGCTATGAATATGGCCGCAAAGCCTGGTGATGCGGTTGTCTGGGCAGCAGGGGTTTCTGATTTTGGGGCTTTCAAAGAGCTCTGCCATGATGACTTTGATCGGGCGCTATCAAATAGGCTGAAGGGTCAGGTAAACCTTGTCCGGGTTGGCCAAAACCACATTCGAGATGGCGGCTCGATTACGCTGGTCTCTGGTATCCTGTCCCAGAAGCCATCGCCGGGGCCAACCATTCTCAGCACGGTCAAGGGGGATTTGGAGTCCTCTGCCAAGGCGGCAGCACTTAAGCTGGAACGGGGCATGCGGGTGAATGTGGTCAGCCCGGAGTTCTTCAAGGAAACCATGGAAATGATGGGCATAGACTCCGCGGCGGGGGTTACGGCGGCGGATACTGCCAAAGCCGATGAGGCCGAGGTTGGAGGCCAAAACACTGGTGCCACACTCGCTGTGCGAGACGACGCCTAAGGGGTCAAGGAAAGAGGAGAAAAAAGTGGAAGTCAATTTTCGATTGTCCTCACTGGTTGCCCTTGCCCTGACCGCTGGGGCAGGTGTAGCTGGCGCCGATGGGGATCTCACCCACAGGTTTGCACCTGTTCCGGCGACAGCGACAGGCCCGGCGATTGATCCCAACATCGGCTAGGCCATCGAGGGTTTCGGCGGCGGCAGACACGTGGTTCACGATGGCGCCCATCCGATGATGTTTCCGATCACCGGTGAAGGTGTGATCGCTATTGATCCGCCGCCAACCTCTGGGGAGTAAATTCTTGCTGCAATTTCCAGCGTGACGGATGAGCCAATCACTCATGTCATTCACGGCCATACTCATACGGACCACATTGGCGCGGCGTCGATCTATCCGGATAATGCTGTCATCATTGCGCAAGAAGAAGCCGCAGCGGATCTCGCCGAGCAGAAGGATCCGAACCGCCCGGTCCCGACGCCCCTTCACCGACAACAGGACGCTTGAGATTGGCTCTCAGCGACGTCAGCCTGAATACAAAGGTCTGAACCACAGCCCGGGCAATAGCGTCATCTAGGCCCTGGATCAGAAGGTTCTGATGCTGGGCGATATTATCTTTCCGGGGTGGGCACCCTTCAAGGATCTGGCAGCGGCCGAGTCGGTCGATGGTTTTCTTGGCGCCCATGACGAGGTGCTTGAATACGATTCTGATCACCTCGTTAGCGGGCATCTGGCACGGGTCTGAAACCGTGAATATGTAAGCATTCAGAAAGCCTATGGTGCCGACATTTTCAGTGCGGCTGCCAGAGCCAACTCTGAACGGGACTTCGGAGCAGTCTTCGTGGAGGCCACGGACCGCGGCGGCGATGGTAATCCCTATGCGTTCATCGCTATCGTGTTCGACAACATTGCCTAGCAATGTGCAGATGAGGTTGAGGAAAAATGGCTGGACCGTCTTGGTGGCGTCGCTGTTTTCACCTTTGGTCACTGCATGCAGGTCATTTGGCACCAGCGCTTTGACTGAGGCGGCTGGGTGTTGAAACAGGCAAACCTAAGGGGCGGGCTCCGACTGTAACAGGATTTGAAACCCGCCATAGTCATAGCCGTTCAGAAAACCCCAACGCGCCTTCTCGGATCCTGCCGGTGGCAGATTCAAAGAAGGCACGCACCCTTGCACTTCGTCTGATGTCAGGATGCGCGAGCAGCCAGAGGCAGGTGTCATTCTTCGCCGGAGAAGCGTGTACTTGCTGCAATTCAAGGCAAGCCTGACCGAGATAGCAGAGCAGTACCACAATCCCGCGACTGGCCCGGAGCAGTTCATACATCCCCGTGACCGAACTGGTCAGAGACACCGGAGCCGACGCGGCCTTATGCATCGCTGTGATTCTATTCATCGGTAATTATTGCAGGCGGTCGTCAAGCTGCAGCCAGCGGTGTTGTTCCGGCGGGAGACCTTGCATGGTCTGCACGTATTCTGAAGGCGCACAGACTGCATAGGACACCGGCAACAAGTTGCGGCCGATCCAGTGTTCGGGCGGGTTCAGGATTGGTCGCAAAGCTATATCCGCATCACGCTGCATAGATCCAGGGGACGGGTGCCTGCAAGCAGCCGCAGTTCCACGTCCGGGTACGCTCGGGCCAAGATGTCGCCGATCGGGATACACAGGGGCTGTCGGGCAGGGCGGTACCGGGTGTTCAAGCCCCCTGGTGCCTGACAGCATTTGTTCAAAGACAAGGCCATTCCGGCAGCGCGCTGTGGCATCTGCGCCGCTGGAATGTTTTTGCCTTTGTGAAGTGCTTTTGCAGCGGGCTTGGTTTTGTTAACGTTGGCTTAACAAAAAATCGCCATAGGCAGGCAGTCGAGCATATGCAAACAGGCTTTCGAGGCACCTACGTCATTTCGTGGGGGCAGACCGAGGTTGATGGTCTGCCAGGGGCGCCGGTATCCGCCGTCGCGACTGGGGCCAGTTGGCGATGGGGCGGAGCGCCCTTGCGCGTTGACGGGCCGGGGAACCTTCTGCAGTTGGAACGGAGCGATGGAGCGCGCGATTTGCGGCGCAGCGCCGCGCGCAGCGTGCGTCGGTTGGTGGGGCTGGCGATAGATCCCAAGGTTGAAGAAACCGGGTCGCAGGCTGTAGAGGCGGACGCCGGGACGGTGCTGCGGGACCGCCATTTTGTGGTCACGGACGGGTTGCGCAATTACACTGTCACCCTGATCGAGGTGGGGCAGGGGCAACGTCCGTTGTTGATGTTCGTGGATAGTCACCCTCCGCAGGATACTGATCTCTGGATTGTAGATGTGCGGCTTGAGGGCTGCGACCGGGCGAATGTGACGTCCCATACCGGGGTGATCTGTTTTACGCCCGGCACGATCTTGCGGACGCCCGCAGGCGGGGTGCCGGTCGAACACTTGCAGGAAGGGGACTGGATCCAGACCCGCGACAGTGGTGCCCAGCAAATCCAGTGGATCGGTGCGCGGCGGATGACGGGCGCGCGCCTGTTTGTGGCGCCTGAGCTGCGTCCGGTGCGGATCAGGGGCGGCGCGCTTGGCATGCAGCGGCCGGATGCGGATCTTCTGGTCTCTCCCAGCCACCGCATGTTGTTGCGCGGGCCGCATGTGCAGAGCCTGTTCAACACCTCCGAGGTACTGGTTGCAGCGCGAGATCTGGTCAACGGGCGCGATATTGCCGTCGACACCCAGTTGCGCGAGGTCACTTATATCCATCTGTTGCTGTCGGATCATCAGGTGCTTTGGGCGAATGGGGTGGAGACGGAGAGTTTCCATCCGGCCCAGGCCACGCTGGGCGCGCTGCGCTGTGAAGACCGGGCGCGCCTGCTGCAGGTGTTGCCGGATCTGGAGGCGGATCCGATGCGCTATGGCGATTTTGCGCGACGCAATCTGAGCCAGCCGGAGGCGGCCATCTTGCGCCACGCTGCCGCCTGATCCATCGTGGATCTGAGGCGGTGGTCCCTTGGATATTGCCCTGTTTTTCGGCGCAGGGCATGGCGCCCGAAAAGCTGGTTGACTCTCTCCAGCCCTCGTCTATACACGCGGCTTCATTGGTGTTGGTGGCTCCCGCAAGGGAATGCCTGTCATGCCCGAAGCGCGCGTGAGTGCAACGCGGAGCAAGAGGACAACGCCCTTCGATGCAGCCATCTGGTTGCGATATACACTGAAGGAGATCAGCCGTGACCAAACGCACGTCTGCCAAGTACAAAATTGACCGCCGTATGGGCGAAAACATCTGGGGCCGTCCGAAGTCCCCGGTGAATCGTCGTGAATACGGCCCCGGCCAGCACGGTCAGCGCCGCAAGGGCAAGCTGTCCGATTTCGGTATCCAGCTGCGCGCCAAGCAGAAGCTGAAAGGCTACTACGGCGACCTGACCGAGAAGCAGTTCCGTCGCATCTACTCTGAAGCTGAGCGTGTAAAAGGCGACACCGGTGAGAACCTCATTGGTCTGCTGGAACGCCGCCTGGACGCGGTTGTTTACCGTGCCAAGTTTGTTGCAACCGTTTTTGCGGCTCGTCAGTTCGTGAACCACGGTCACGTGCTGGTCAACGGCAAGCGCGTGAACATCCCCTCCTACCGCGTGAAGGAAGGCGATGTGATCGAAGTTCGCGAGAAGTCCAAGCAAATGACCGCGCTGCTGGAAGCTGTTCAGCTGGCAGAGCGTGACGTGCCTGACTACGTTGAAGCCGACCACTCCAAAATGACCGCCACCTTCGTGCGCGCACCGGGCCTGTCCGACGTGCCGTATCCGGTTGTCATGGAACCGAACCTGGTCGTCGAATTCTACGCCAAGAACTAAGTCCTGTCCCAACCGGACAAGACAGAAAAGGGGCTGCCATCGGGCGGCCCCTTTTTTCGTTTGAGGGCCATCGCTGCGGTTTCGGCTGTCCAACGCTCGCACCACCCGGCTTGCGCCAATGGCATTAGCGATTGTCAGCGGCCCCCTCACAGACCTATCCTGCCCCCAGAGGCCCGTTCAGAGGCCATGGAACAGGAAGGTAGACGATGAAGATGACCCGTATTCTGGGGTTGGCTGCGATGGCGGCTGTGACGGCAACATTGACATGGGCGGCCCCCCTGCGCCTGACACCGGCGGATCCGCAGCCTCGCGGGCTGAAACCCGGCCTGTCGGTGCGTTATGCCTATCCTGATGATGTAAAAACGCTGCGCAGCGCCGCCAAGGCGCTGGAAGCCGGTGCAGAAGTTGGTCCACCGCTCAAAGGGCTGGACTATCGCGATACCAGCGTTGGGCAGAAGGCGCTGACCTCAAAACGCTCCGAGAATGTCGCGGCGGATATTCGCGGCTATGTACGATTTGATGCGCCGGGCATCTATACCATTGATTTTCTAACCAATGACGGGATGCGCGCGGTGATCGGCGGCAAGGTTGTCGGCAAGTTCGATGGTCGCCAGACCTGTCAGGAGACCTTTGCCCAGAAGGTAGAGGTGCCCAAGGCGGGCTGGTATCCGCTGCAGGTGCTGTATTTTCAGCGGTTGAACACCTCTTGCCTGCATATGCGGATGGGGCCGGAAGGCAGCCGTGTCACCTGGATGCCGAACAAGGCCTTTGGCCGGTAACAGCGGGCGGCGATCATGATGCCACCGGGGTGGTGCCCGCCGCTACAATGGCAGCGGGCGTCCCTCTGCGATGGCTTCCATCGCGAAATATGAGGTGACGCTGTCCAGCTCGACCCCTTCGATCAGGCGCTGGTAGACTTTGTCATAACTCGCCATATCTTCGGTCACCACCTTGAGCTGATAATCGTAGTCCCCGCCGATACGGTGAAAATCGACCACCTCGGGGATGGTCAGTACGTGGCGGCGGAAAGTCTGCAGCCAGTCCGCGGAATGATGCCGTGTGCGCAGCATGACAAATACCACCAGATCCAGCCCAAGCTGTTTGCGGTCCAGCCGGGCGGTGGTGCCCTGCATCAGGCCGCTTTCCCCGAGGGTTTTCAGCCGCCGCCAGCAGGCGTTCTGCGACAGGCCGACTTGTTCCGCCAGATCGCGTTGAGACAGGCTTGCGTCACGCTGCAACGCGCGCAGTAGGGCAAGGTCGATGTGGTCCAGCTTATGCGTCATGGCGCCATCATAGGCAGGGGGCAAACGGGAGTTCAATCGCTCAGTGTTGCGGTGCTGCCCGGAACCAGACCCTTGCAACCGAAAGCGGGACGTCTTGCCGCTTTCCCATTGCGGTCAAGGTGGTTATTACGAAGCGGCATCTAAGGAGCATCTATCATGACCCACATCGCGCCGCAGCCTGGCATTCTGGATATCGCTCTCTATGAGGGTGGGGCTGCCCATGTGAAGGGGATGAGCAATGTGACCAAGCTCTCCTCCAATGAAAACCCGCTTGGGCCAAGCCCGAAAGCCATTGAGGCAATGAAGGCGGCGGTTTCCGAGATGCATCGATATCCAAGCTCGGATCACAGTGGCCTGCGGCAGGCCATCGGGGAGGTCTACGGCCTGCCGATGGAGCAGATCATCTGCGGGGCCGGCAGTGACGAGATCATCACCTTTCTCTGTCAGGCCTATGCGGGGCCGGGTGATGAGGTGTTGTTCACCGAGCATGGCTTTGCCATGTATCGCATCAGTGCGCTTGCCGCCGGGGCGACACCAGTTGAGGTCGCCGAGCGCGACCGTGTCACAGATGTTGACGCCTTGCTGGCAGGTTGCACGGAGCGCACGCGGTTGGTGTTCATCGCCAATCCGAACAATCCCACAGGGACCATGATCGGCACCGCTGATCTGGCGCGCCTGGCGGATGGTCTGCCCAAGGGCGCGCTGCTGGTGCTGGATGGGGCCTATGCGGAATATGTCGAGGGGTATGACGCCGGTGCCGCGCTGGTGGCCAGCCGCGACAATGTTGTGATGACGCGTACCTTCTCCAAGATCTACGGACTGGGTGGCGCGCGGGTTGGCTGGGGCTATGCGCCAAGGCCGATCATCGACGTGCTGAACCGGGTGCGCGGGCCGTTCAACCTCTCTTCCACCGCGCTGGCTGGGGCCGAAGCTGCGGTGCGCGATACCGATTACACCGAACATTGCCGTCAGGAGAATGCCAAATGGCGGAGCTGGCTGGCGGAGGCACTGGCGGAACTGGGCATCCCCTCTGATACCTCCTGCGCCAACTTCATTCTGGCGCGGTTTGCCAGCCCGGAAGAGGCCGGCGCCTGTGACACATTTCTGCAGTCGCGCGGGCTGATCGTACGCCGGGTTTCGGGGTATAAACTGCCAGCAGCGCTGCGGATCACCGTCGGGGATGAGACCGCCTGCAAAGCGCTGGTTAAGGCGATGAAAGCGTTCAAGGATGGCGCAGCATGAGCGCGCCGATCTACACCCGCATCGCGTTGATCGGTCTTGGCCTGATCGCCTCCTCCATGGCGCATGCCATTCGCCGCGGCGGGCTGGCAGGCGAGATCACCGGCTATGCCCGCAGCGCCGAGACCCGCGAGACCGCACGTCGGATCAACCTGTGCGATCGTGTCTGCGATACAGCTTCGGAGGCGGCGCAGGACGCTGATCTGGTTGTGCTCTGTGTGCCTGTGGGGGCGATGGATGCTGTGATGGCGGACATTGCGCCAGTGCTGAAACCCGGTGCTACGGTTTCCGACGTGGGGTCGGTCAAACGTCATGTGATCGACGTGGTGCAACCACATATCCCGGAGGGGGTGCATTTTGTGCCCGCGCACCCATTGGCCGGGACGGAACATTCCGGGCCAGAGGCCGGGTTTGCCGAGCTTTATGACAATCGCTGGTGCCTGCTGGTGCCGGTGGAGGGCAGTGCTCGTGCGCCGGTGGACCGCCTGCGGCAGCTTTGGGAGGGGATGGGCGCCAATGTTGATGAGATGGATGCTGATCACCATGATCTGGTTTTGGCTGTCACCTCCCACGCGCCGCATCTGATCGCCTATACGATGGTAGGGGTCGCCGACGATCTGCGCCGGGTGACCGACAGTGAGGTGATCAAATATTCGGCTGCGGGGTTCCGGGACTTTACCCGGATTGCGGCTTCCGATCCGACCATGTGGCGCGATGTCTTCCTGACCAACAAGGATGCGACGCTGGAAATATTGGGTCGCTTCACGGAGGAGTTGTTTGCGCTGCAGCGGGCGATCCGCACCGGAGACGGCGAGCATCTGCACCAGTATTTCACCCGCACCCGCGCCATCCGCCGCGGCATTATCGAGGCGGGGCAGGATACTGCCGCACCAAACTTTGGCCGCGAGACCACATCATGAGACGCGGCTGGGCGGCGGGACTGCAGGCTCTCTCAATCGCAGCTGGGCTGACCGCCCTGATCGCTGCCAGCGCGGGGGCCACTGCTGCCAACGCACCGGAGCGTTCCCTACGGCCCAATGCGCGCCCCGATCTGGTGTCAGGTGCGACAGTGGCGGCTGCTGTGCTCCCTGTCACGGCAGAGCTGCGGCCTCAATCGCGCCCGCAGTCGGAGCAGGCTATCGCCCTGGCCGCGTTGAGCCTGCCGCTGATGCCCGCGGGGCCTGATGCCTCTCTGCGCCCACATTTGCGCCCCGGGGATCTGGCGGAGAAGATCCTGTTCGGCAAACGCAAACGGCGCAAAACCTCTGTCTGCGGTGATATCGACATTCAGGGCAGCAAGGTTGGCACGGTGCCCGGTCGACTGAACGGTTGCGGGGCAAAGAATGCCGTGCGCGTGCGCTCGGTCGCGGGGGTGACGCTCAGCCAGCAGTCGGTAATGACTTGTGACACCGCGCGCGCGCTCAAGAAATGGGTCGAGCGGGATGTGATCAAGGCCTTTGGCCGCCGTGACAAAGTGGTCTCCATGCGGGTGGCTGCGCATTATTCCTGCCGCACCCGCAACAACCGCCCGGGGGCCAAGATCTCCGAACACGGGCGCGGCAAGGCGATTGATATCTCAGGCTTTGTTCTGGAGAGCGGCAAGGTGATTACCGTGCTGAAAGGCTGGACCGCGCGTGCCACGCGCAAGGGGCTGCGCAAGATGTGGAAAGGCGCCTGTGGTCCATTTGGCACCGTGCTGGGGCCGCTCTCAGATCGCTACCATCTGGACCATTTCCATCTGGATGTGGCGCGCCATCGCGGCGGTCCTTACTGTCGTTAGCGCAGGACCAGACGGGGCGCCGGGCCAAGGGGCAGCGGCCCGAGTGCGACATAGCCGGATTTGAGCGTTAGCGGCAGATCAAGGTCCCGGTGATTTCCGCCAAGACCGGCGAAGACCTGCAGCACCTGTTCAATGCCCGCGCGAACACGAGGCGGCAGGTTGCCAGCGGTCTCTGCCATTTGCAGAATGTCCTGCCAGTTCTCGACCTGCAGCGCAAGGTCGCCCTCCGGCAGCCCGGTTTCATCAAGGCTGATATCCCCCGTGGCCTTGATCCGCATCGGTCCCCAACGGGCTTCGGCGAGGTGGAGCGTGATATTGCGGGGTTGCGGGCGTCGCAGTTCAATCGCGTTGCGATCCCAGCGCGTGTCGAAGGTGACCGTCATATCGGCAATGACCGTTTCCAGCCGTTCGGGCAGCCCCTCTGTGGCGGCCAGACGTTGGCGCAGTAGCGGATGTGGGGTCAGGCCGGTCCCTTCTGCGCGGATCTGGTAGCGGTTTGGCGCGTCTGTCTGGGTCATCTCCAACTTAAAGGCTTGCCCACCAAGATCGGTGTTGTCCTCACTCCGTACCGTCCAAGGGCCAGCGGTTATGTGTAGGTGTTCCAGTTCTCGTGCAGATCCGGGGGCCAGCCGCACATTTGCCTGCAGCCCGTCCGCCTGAAGGATCGCCGTCTCATCAAAATAGGACAGCCGCTGTGGTGTCTGCGGTAAAAGCAACGTCAGGGTGCCGGGCCAGAGTGCCAGACTGCGAATATCCAGCCAGTCGGCACGCCATGCGGTGCCGGTGCCGGGGTCGGCGAGGGTGGGGGTGGTGATCCGGTGATGATGATACAGCGGAAAACCCGAGGTGCGCAGCGACCCATAATCGGCCTGCCAGCCCTGTCGCTGTTGCTCGGCAAACCAACCATCAAGCCCCTGACGCAGGCCCCAGCCCGCAATGGCCCAGTAAAGGCTCCAGACGCCGGCGGCAATCAACAGCAGTTTTGTCCATCGGATCATCATTCGGCCTCTTTTCTGGACGTTGAATTTGATGTTTATAGACCGCGATCAAAAAAGGGCCAGCGTCATGACCATGTGGGTATTTGGATACGGATCTTTGTTGTGGAACCCGGGCTTTCCGGTGGCCCGCCGCGAAGTCGCGACGCTGCCGGGTTATGCCCGGTCCTTCTGCATGAAATCCATCCATCATCGCGGCAGCGAGGAGAAGCCGGGGCTGGTTCTGGCATTGGACGCGATAGATGGCGCCGCCTGCACCGGGATCGCGCTGGCGGTTGAGGCGGGCCACGAGGAACAGACATTGCAGGAGCTGCGGGCGCGGGAGCTGATCTCCTCGGCCTATGTGGAGAAAGATCTGACCGTCCAGCTGGCCAGCGGGGGGGACGTGACGGCGGTCACCTATGTGATTGACCCGGACCACAACCAATATTGCGGCGGCATCAGTCTGGAAACTCAGGCGCGGATCATTGCGGAGGCGGTGGGCGGACGTGGCCCCAATACCGAATACCTCTTCAATACGGCGGAGCATCTGGCCGAGATCGGGTTGCGCGATGCCGATTTGGATTGGCTGTCGGCGCGTGTGCGGGATCTTGCATCATAAAGCCTTGGCTCTTTTGAGGTTTTGCCTATAGGCTCCGGTTCTGCAAGAGCACCAAAAAAGTGTCAGGAGCCACGGACCATGGCGCAGCCAGACCGCGAAAGCAGGCCGCAGTTTTCTCAACCGGTACGCCAGATCATCATGATGCTGATTGCCCTTGGGCTGTCGGGGTTTGGGGCCTTTGTGGCGCTGCCGCGGGTCCTGCCGGTGTTTGAGGCCAATCCATGGCTCAACGGGTTTATCCTGCTGGTGTTTGTCTTTGGTGTGATGGCCTGTTTCTGGCAGGTGCTGCAGCTGATCGGTTCGGTGCGCTGGATCGAAGGGTTCGCCGCCGGTGTGACCAGTGACGATGATCGCCCGCCGTCGATGCTGGCGCCGCTGGCCTCTCTGCTGCGCTCACGCGGGGCGCGAATGCAGCTTGGGTCGTCTTCGACCCGGTCGATCTTGGATTCCGTTGCCACGCGGATTGATGAAGAGCGCGAAATTACGCGTTACATTGTGAACCTGCTGATTTTCCTTGGCCTTTTGGGAACATTCTACGGTCTGGCCACTACAGTGCCTGCGGTGGTGGACACTATCCGCAGCCTCGCCCCGCAGGAAGGGGAAGAGGGCATTGCGGTGTTCAATCGGCTGATGACCGGGCTTGAGGCGCAGCTGGGTGGCATGGGCGTTGCCTTTGCCTCATCGTTGCTGGGGCTGGCAGGATCGCTGATTGTCGGCTTGCTGGAGCTGTTTGCAGGCCATGGTCAGAACCGGTTCTACCGCGAGCTTGAGGAATGGCTTTCCTCCTTCACGCGGGTCAGTTTCTCCTCCGGCGAGGAGCCAGGTGGCGGTGACAACAGCGCGCTTGCCGGGGTGCTGGACAGTATGACCGAGCAAATGGATGCGCTGCAGGCGATGTTTGTCCAATCCTCCGAAGGGCGCGCCGGGGTGGATCAGAAGCTGTCCGCGCTGGTTGATGCGATCACGGATATGAACCGGCGGCAGGATCAGTCCGAAGGCACCGCGCGCGCGCTTGAACGGGTGGCTGTCGGGCAGGAAGCCCTGACCGAGCTGATGCGTGCCCAGGGGGATGTTGGGCTGGACGCCGAAAGCCGGATGCGGCTGCGCTCCATTGATGTGCAGATGCTGCGTATTCTTGAGGAAATCTCCGCCGGTCGTCAGGAAAGCCTGGCCGAGCTGCGCAAAGATATCGATCTCTTGGTCAAGGCCTTTGCCAGACCGCGTGGATTGGGCCGCAGCGCGCGCGGATCCGAGGACTAAGCGATGGCCCTGTCACGTCGCACCGGACAGCGTTTTCAGGCTTCGATCTGGCCGGGTTTCGTAGATGCGATGACCGGGTTGCTGCTGGTTCTGATGTTTCTCCTGACCATTTTCATGGTGGTTCAATTTGTCCTGCGGGAGACGATTTCCGGGCAGGAAAGCCAGCTGGATGAGCTGGCAGCGGAAGTTGGGGCGCTCGCTGATGCTCTTGGCCTCGAAGAACGCGAGAACAGCCAATTGCAGGCGCGTCTTGGGGCGCTGTCGGCCACGCTTGGAACCACCCAGGGTGCGTTGGAAACTGCAGAGGCAAACCTTGCAGCTGCGCGGGGCGAGATCAGCGATTTTGAGGCGCAGGTCGCCCAGTTGCTGCTGCAACAGCAGGACGCCAACGCAACCATTCGTGATCTGACCGCAGAGCGCGCAGCGCTGCAGGCGGCACAGAGCGATCTGGAAGGGGAGCGGGATACTCTGGCGCAGGCTCTTGCGGCCAGTCGCGATGAAATTGATGCCCAGACAGAGGCTGCGCGCCTTGCCGCAGCCAAGCGGGAGGCGCTGGAAGCGCTTGTTGCCGACCTCGAAGGGCAGGCGTCTGAGGCAAGTGCAGCAGTCTCGCAATTGGAGACGGAGCTGACCGATGCCGAGGCGGCGCGTCTTGCCGAGGCGGCTGCCGCAGAGGCGCTGCGAAATCGCTTGAAGACGGCAGACGCAGAATTGACGGCGATGACACTGGCGCTGGAAGAACAGCGTCAGGCGGCTGAAGATACGCTGACGTTGCTGGCGGCAGCGGAAACCGCCAAGGGGCAACTGGATGCGCAGCTGGCGGACGTCTTGGAGAAGCTAGACGTCGCGAAGGCCACTAACGCGGACCGTGACGCATTGGCCGAGCGACTGACCCGTGTTCTGGCGCAGTTGGAAACCACGCAGACCAGTGCGGATGCACAGGTTGCCGCGCTGCAGGCAGAGCTGGAGCAGCTGCGCGAGAGCCGCGACGCGGCAACGTCTGAGCTGGAAAGCACGGCGACAGCACAGGCCGAGACGGAACAGCGTCTGCTGGAGGCGCTGTCTAAGCTGGAACAGGCTAATGCAGCAGCTGCTGACCGGGAGGTGCTGCAACAACGCCTGCTGGCGGCGCTGACTGAGGGCGAAGAGCGGGCCGCAGAAACCGCAGATCTGGCCAGCCTCGCCGAACAGCGCGCGGCCCTCTTGGCACAGGCCCGCGAGAGCCTCAGCACGGAGCAGGCGGTTTCGGAGGAGGCGCAGCGACAGACGGCACTTCTCAACCAACAGGTTGCGGCGCTGCGAGAGCAGCTCGGCGGGTTGCAGGCGCTGTTGGATGACTACAAAGCCCGCGACGCCGCTCAATCGGTGCAGATGCAAAATCTCGGTCAGGATCTGAACGCCGCACTGGCGCGGGCCGCTGCGGAGGAACGCCGCCGTCGTCTGCTGGAAGAAAGTGAGCGCAAAAGACTGGAAGCCGAAGCAGAGCAGCTGAGCAGCAAGGCCCAGGATCTGGAGCAGTACCGCTCGGAATTCTTTGGCCGCCTGCGGGATGTACTGGGCAATCAGGAGGGGGTGCGGATTGAGGGCGATCGCTTTGTCTTTGCCTCTGAGGTGTTGTTTGCCCCGGGGAGCGCGGATCTGTCACCGGCCGGGCGGGCCGAGATTGGCAAGGTCGCCGGTATCCTTCAGGCCGTTGCAGCGGCAATCCCGCCCGAGATCAATTGGATCATCCGTGTGGATGGTCACACGGATGATACGCCGCTTGGTATCCACCCGAAATTTGCCGACAACTGGGAGCTGAGCCAGGGCCGCGCCCTGTCGGTTGTGCGCTATATGGTGCAGGCGCTGGGCATACCGCCCGAGCGCCTGTCTGCCAATGGGTTTGGCGAGTATCAGCCTGTGAACCCTGCACAGACCGCAGCGGCCCGGGCGCAAAATCGCCGGATTGAGCTGAAGTTCACCGAACGCTGACGGGGCTGTGTTATCGCCTTGGCGCTCTTCCCTCTGGTCCCGCAGTCGCGAGCGCTGAGCGTTGTTTTCGCCGTGCCGACAGGCGGGATATCAGCGCCTTCGCCTCAGTCGGTGGTTCCTGCTCAATCCGCCTGTAATCGCTGCCATCTCGCTGACGCGTCAGCAGGCCGCAGGAAATCATGGTCCGGCGCAGGGTCGCGGGGTCCTTGAAGTCATGTTCTGCCAGCAGGATTCTGTTCACCTCCGTCTCGCTTAGCAACGTGTCAGGCGGGAACACCGCCCATAGACCAAAGAGCGCAAGAGTCTGTACCGCCCGTCGGGAGGGCCAGCGCAGCAGTCGTCCTGAAGCGTCAAATTGGGTGAGTGTGCGTTCAATCAGCCGGTGGTCAGCGGGGGCGGCCGTGTTGGCCTGCGCCAGACGTCCGGCAGCGGCCTGAACGGCGCGCTGGTGTTGCAGGTTCTGAAACCCGGCCGCGCGCGCCAGCATATTCATCAGCGTCAGGTGGGGTGGGCTTGCCTCCCCCAGTTGACGGGCCAGAGCGCGGGAGAAATGCGACAGGTCATCGACCTGTAAGGGAAGAGATTTGCGGGTCATATTGCATCCAATTGGCGCCCGTCCTGGTCGTTGGTCGCTGGCTTGACGACGCGGCGCCATGTGCAATGGAAACCGTTCGATTGGATGGCAGGTTTAGCTCTCCCATGCGGGAGCAGCGACGCCTCGGTGTCTGCCGACCGTGACCCTAGCCTAGCGGGTAGGTAAGGCGAGGCCAAGAGGCTTTGGTCTAGTCCACCGTCATGTCCTTCTGGTGCTGATCAATGACCTCTCCGTCGCGCATCAGCGTCGCCGTGGCGATGTAGCGACCGGGGGACAGCCCCGCGCCGCGGACCCTCTTGCCAGATGCGCGGAACAATTGCGCCTGGGTCTTCTCCAGCCGCTCTGTCTGCTCCAGCAAGGGGCCGCCAGGCCCGTCGATCTCCAGCATCAGCTGATCGCCACTGCGCGCCCCGAAGGCATAGGCCCAAAAGACCAATGCGCCTGATCCGGCGGGCAGGGGGGCCTGATCTGCGGTCCCGGCCTTGATCGCGGCGAATTTCGGGACATGATCGGCAAACCCGCTGCCAAGAAACCCGCCAGCCTGATAGGTGATGTCGTCTGCCCAGAGCGGTTGACCGATATCAGATCCGCAACCCTGCTCCATGCGGGGGCCGAACGGATCAACCGTCTTGCCATCCTTGCGCACGGAAAGGTGCAGATGCGGGAACTGGGTGTTGCCGGAAAGGCCGATCTCCCCCAGGGGGGTGCCTGCGCTCACCTTGTCGCCGGATTGCACAAGAATGGAGCCGCGTTTCATGTGGCAGTATTGGGTTTCCCAGCCGTCGCCATGGCGCAGCAGAACCCCGTTGCCGCATTCGCGCCCTTCAATGGCCGGATCGCCGGGGCCGGTGGAATAGCGGTCTTCCATCCCGTCGCGGCTGCCAACCACGGTGCCGTCTGCGGCGGCGAAAACGGTGACGCCAGCGTCCATGTCGCTGAGGTAGGGCAGGGCAATGTCAGTCCCTTTGTGGCCATCGTAGGTAAGAGGGTTGCAGGTGAAATCCTGTGTCGCCGGCCCCAAAGCGCGGTCGACATATTGCTGGATCTGGCAGCTGTCACCCAAAGTGCAGTCGACGGGCCAATCCAGAACAAGATCGCTCGCCGCGACAGGCGCGGCGAGCGATGAGATAAATGCCAAAGGCAGGAGCCGCATGGGGTTACTCAGCCGTCAGAAGGGGCGGCTTGTCTCCCGAGATGCGCGGTTTGGCTGGGCCTTCGATCCGGAGATCCAGTTTGCCATCCTTGATGCCGACCTTGACAAGACCACCTTTGGCGAGTTTGCCGAACAGCAGCTCCTCAGCCAGCGGCTTCTTGATGTGCTCCTGAATGACGCGGCCCAGGGGACGGGCCCCCATCCGGTCATCATAGCCCTTGTCCGCCAGCCATTCGGCGGCCTTGCGGGTCAGTTCTATCGAGACATTGCGATCCATCAGCTGGGCTTCCAACTGCAGGACAAATTTCTCGACCACCTGCAGGATCACATCCTTTGGCAGCGGTGCGAAGGAGATGACCGCGTCCAAACGGTTGCGGAATTCCGGCGTGAACGTCCGCTCAATCGCAGCGGTGTCCTCGCCCTCGCGCCGGTCACGGCCGAAGCCGATGGCAGCCTTCGCCTGCTCAGATGCGCCGGCGTTGGAGGTCATGATCAGCACCACATTGCGGAAATTCACCGTGCGGCCGTTGTGGTCGGTCAGCTGGCCATTGTCCATCACCTGCAACAGGATGTTGAAGACGTCCGGGTGGGCCTTCTCGATTTCATCCAACAGCAGCACGCAATGGGGATGCTGGTCGACGCCATCGGTCAACAGGCCACCCTGATCAAAACCGACATAGCCCGGAGGCGCGCCGATCAGGCGGGAGACCGCGTGTTTCTCCATATATTCCGACATGTCGAACCGCAGCAGCTCCACGCCAAGCGTATCTGCAAGCTGTTTGGCCACTTCTGTTTTGCCGACACCGGTGGGGCCTGCAAAGAGGTAGTTGCCAATGGGTTTTTCCGGCTCACGCAGGCCCGCCCGCGCCAGTTTGATGGCACTGGACAGGGCGTCAATTGCAGCGTCCTGACCAAACACCACCCGCTTCAGTGAGCGTTCCAGATCCTTCAGCACTTCGGCGTCGTCCTTGGAGACATTCTTCGGCGGGATTCGGGCGATCTTGGCGACAACGGCCTCGATCTCCTTGACGCCGATGGTCTTGCGGCGCTTGCTTTCCACCACCAGATGCTGGGCGGCGCCGGCCTCATCAATGACGTCGATGGCCTTGTCCGGCAGTTTGCGATCATTGATGTAACGGGCCGACAGTTCGACCGCAGATTTGATCGCATCGCTGGTAAAGCGGATGCCGTGATGTTCCTCGAAATAGGGTTTCAGCCCCTTCAGGATCTCGATGGAATCTTCAACCGAAGGTTCATTCACGTCGATTTTCTGGAACCGGCGCGACAGGGCGCGGTCCTTCTCGAAATGCTGACGGAATTCCTTGTAGGTGGTGGATCCCATGGTGCGCAGCTTGCCGCCCTGAAGCGCGGGCTTCAGCAGGTTTGAGGCATCCATCGCCCCGCCGGAGGTCGCCCCGGCGCCGATCACGGTGTGGATCTCATCGATGAACAGCACTGCGTCGGGGTGATCTTCCAGCTCGGTCACCACGGCTTTCAGGCGTTCCTCAAAGTCGCCGCGATAGCGGGTGCCTGCCAGCAACGCGCCCATGTCGAGCGAGTAAATGGTGGTTTCCGACAGGACCTCAGGGGTTTCACCAGCGACAATTTTGCGCGCGAGGCCTTCGGCGATGGCGGTTTTGCCAACGCCGGGATCGCCCACCAGAAGCGGATTGTTTTTGCGACGGCGGCACAGCACCTGAATACAGCGCTCAACCTCGTGGCTGCGCCCGATCAGAGGGTCAATGTCACCCTCGCGGGATTTCTCATTGAGATCGACGCAGTATTTCGCGAGCGCGCTCTCTTTCTTGTCGCCCTCGGTGGTGGGCTGGGGTTCATCCTCGACCTCCGGGGAGCCGGAAACCGGGCGGGATTCACCAAAGGCTGGATCCTTGGCCACGCCATGGGCGATGAAATTCACCGCATCATAGCGGGTCATGTCCTGATCCTGGAGAAAGTAGGCGGCGTCACTCTCACGCTCGGCGAAGATGGCCACCAGAACATTGGCGCCTGTGACCTCGGTCCGGCCGGAGCTTTGAACGTGGATGGCGGCGCGTTGGATCACGCGCTGAAAGGCAGCGGTTGGAACCGCTTCTGAGCCGTCGATATCAGTGACCAGATTGGCGAGATCCTCATCGACAAATTCGACAAGGGTCGCGCGCAACTCGGTGAGGTCCACGCTGCAGGCGCGCATGACGCGCGACGCCTCGGGCTCGTCCAACAGGGCAAGCAGCAGGTGTTCCAGGGTTGCGAATTCGTGACGCCGTTCGTTTGCCAGCGCAAGCGCGGCGTGAATGGCCTGTTCCAAAGTGCTCGAGAATGAAGGCACGGGCGTGCTCCTCTTGGTCTTGGGTTGGCGGTGAGGCTGCAGGGCGGATGCCTAGCCTTCCACAGTCCAACCATGTCCTGATAGTATTAGAGTTTGGTTGATACGTGCCCGGCTTCAAGTTCTTTCTTGCAATTTCTTGTCACATTTATCGTGACTGTGCCGTGAAAAGGGGCCTGGTGCGGTCAAAACTTGTCCTTTCGCGCCCGGATTTCGGCAAACACCTCAGCGGCTGAGGCTCCGGCCATGCCAATCGCCTGTTTGAGGCTGTCGAGATGCGCCCGCAGGAAAGGGTTGGTGTCCAGTTCGTCCTGCAACTGCGAGGGCACGGTTGGCAGATCGTCCGCGCGGGCGGCATCAATGGCTGTGCAGCGGCGTTGCAGCGCGGCGTTATCCGGCTCGATTGTGAGTGCGAACCGGGCATTGGACTGGGTATACTCATGACCGGAATAGACCGTTGTGTCTCCCGGTAGGGCTGCGAGTTTCTGCAGGCTCTGCCACATCTGTTCGGGGGAGCCCTCAAACAAGCGCCCACATCCCAGCGCCATCAGGCTGTCTGCGGTGAAGACTGCAGCTGCGCTGGGGATGTGAAAGGCGATATGGCCGATCGTATGCCCGGAAGCATCCAGCACGCGGACGTCCTCGCCAAGGCAGGTGAAGCTGTCGCCCTCCGCCACTGCCAGATCCAGATCGGGCAGACGGTGGGCGTCAGCCTTGGCACCGACGATTTGCAGATCATAGGCGGCTTGCAGCTCCGCAACGCCATCAATGTGATCCCAGTGGTGATGCGTGAGCAGGATCTGGTCCAGCCCCCATCCACGCCGGTCTAGTTCGGCGCGAATGGCTGCGGCTTCGGGCGCATCGACCAGTGCGGTGTGACCGGTTTCGGCATTGTGCAGCAGAAAGGCATAGTTGTCGGAGAGACAGGGCAGGGTAACGATCTCAAGGGGCATGGTCATTCGCTTCTCGATGGGTAAACTGACGGCGACTGGCCTCAGATTGGCCCAAGCAACGGACGCCCGCAATGCATCTTGATGTTCAGGATCTGAGGAATTTCTATTATCGCAGCACCCTAGGGCGGGCGGCGCAGGCGTCAATCCGTGGGCGGCTGCTGGAGCTGTGGCCGGAAGCGGCGGGACAGACAGTTGCAGGCTTTGGCTTTGCCGCGCCGCTGCTGCGCCCCTATCTGGCCGAGGCGCGGCGGGTGATTGCGCTGATGCCGGGACCGCAGGGGGTGATGCAGTGGCCTGCGGGACTGCCCAATGTCTCGGTGCTCTGCGAGGAGACCGCTTGGCCGATTGAAACCGGACATGTCGACCGGCTGGTATTGCTGCACGGGCTTGAGACCTCGGATCGGCCGTCGCATCTTCTGGAGGAATGCTGGCGGGTGCTTGGCCCCGGCGGGCGGGCGGTGTTTGTTGTGCCCAATCGCGCAGGCCTTTGGGCGCGGTCGGATGTGACACCGTTCGGGTTTGGGCGGCCCTATACGCTCAGTCAGGTGGAAAATCAGCTGCGCTTGCATCAGTTCACCGTCGAGCGGCATTCTGCGGCGCTCTACCTGCCGCCCAGCCAGCGCCGCTTCTGGCTGAAATCCGGCCCGTTGTTCGAGCGTATGGGGGACCGGTTGCCGGCGATGCTGGGGGGCGGGGTGTTTTTGGTCGAAGTGAGCAAGCAGGTGCATTCCCAGCGTGGTGAGATGACCCGGCTGCGCCCGCCCAGTCCGATCCGAGTGCTGGAAGGGTTGTCCAACCCGATGCCGGAACCGGCCTGAACCTGCGCGGTGTTTCAGACGTGAGCATCGGGGCGGGCTTCTGCCCCGGTTGACCAAGGGTCGCCAGCGCTAGACGCCGCGTCACCGGTGCCCTGGGCTGGACAGGCGGCGCAAATTCGGGCGGTCTCAAATAGGCAGGTCTTAATCTTGGTGCGGCGAAGGGCGTGACGTTACGGGAGCCGACGCTGGGCAGTCGGCGGCTTGATTCCCCGCTGATGGTTCGAAATCGCACTTTCAGCGCTCATTTTCGACGGTTTGGAGGTTTTTTCACCTGCAAGGCGCGTTTTTTGCTGATTTGGAATCGCAAAATTGACCCCTAAAGTTGGTTTTTTTGACGCATGTTCTGTCGTTTCATCGGGTGTTATCGTCTAATCATTTGAAAACGCTTAGAACTTCCTTTTTTACCTTGCCGTCCAAGGCAGTTGATAGGTTGCCAACGCTCTGCTACATCCACGCTGATTTTGACGCCCCACCAAATTGTGGGGAGACCTCACGCCCCCGGACGCCGCCTGCACTAGGTCAGCCAACCGGGGCCAATATCGGAAGGGTGGACGTGTCCGAACCAGCTTCGATCTCCGCAGGCATTGCCGCGCGCTATGCCACCGCGATCTTTGAGATCGCCGAAGAGAGCAAGGCGCTTGATAGCCTTGAAACCAGCATCAATGACCTGTCTGCCGCTTTGGCGGATAGCGAAGATCTCCGCGACCTGATCACGTCACCCCTGGTGTCGCGTCAGGAGCAGGGAACAGCGATCACCGCGATTGCCAAGAAAATGGGCCTGGACCCGGTTCTGAGCAATGCGCTGACGCTGATGGCCGAAAAGCGCCGCCTGTTCGTGGTGCCTGCGCTGCTTGACGCTCTGCGCGCACGTCTGGCCGAAACCCGTGGTGAGATTACTGCCGATGTCACATCGGCCAAGGCGCTGACCAAGACCCAGAGCGAAAAACTGGCCAAAACACTGGCCGAGCGCACTGGCAAAAAGGTCGTGATCAATGCAACCGTCGATGAAAGCATCATTGGCGGTCTTGTCGTTAAAGTGGGCTCGAAGATGATCGACAACTCGATCCGCTCCAAGCTCAACTCCCTACAGAACGCAATGAAAGAGGTCGGATAAATGGGTATCCAAGCAGCAGAGATTTCTGCGATCCTGAAAGACCAGATCAAGAATTTTGGTCAAGAAGCTGAGGTGGCAGAGATTGGCCGCGTGCTGTCCGTTGGTGACGGTATCGCCCGTGTGTACGGTCTCGACAATGTCCAGGCCGGCGAGATGGTCGAATTCCCCGGCGGCATCATGGGCATGGCGCTGAACCTCGAAGCCGACAACGTCGGTATCGTTATCTTCGGCTCCGACCGTGACATCAAAGAAGGTGACACCGTCAAGCGCACCAACTCCATCGTGGACGTTCCCGCTGGCCCCGAGCTGCTGGGTCGCGTTGTTGACGGTCTGGGCAACCCGCTGGACGGCAAGGGCCCGATCAACGCTTCCGAGCGTAAAGTGGCAGACGTCAAAGCGCCGGGCATCATCCCGCGTAAGTCGGTTCACGAACCGATGGCAACCGGCCTCAAGTCCGTTGACGCGATGATCCCGATCGGCCGTGGCCAGCGAGAGCTGATCATTGGTGACCGTCAGACCGGTAAAACCGCCGTTGCTCTGGACGCGATCCTGAACCAGAAAGTCTACAACGACGCCGCTGGTGATGACGAATCCAAGAAACTGTACTGTGTTTATGTCGCTGTCGGCCAGAAGCGCTCGACCGTGGCCCAGCTGGTGAAGAAGCTGGAAGAAACCGGTGCGATGGAATATTCGATCGTGGTTGCTGCAACCGCGTCCGAACCGGCCCCGATGCAGTTCCTGGCGCCCTACGCCGCGACCGCAATGGCCGAATACTTCCGCGACAGCGGCAAGCACGCGCTGATCATCTATGATGACCTGTCCAAACAGGCTGTGGCCTATCGCCAGATGTCCCTGCTGCTGCGTCGCCCGCCGGGCCGTGAAGCTTATCCTGGTGACGTTTTCTATCTCCACTCCCGTCTGCTGGAACGTTCCGCGAAGCTGAACGAAGAATTCGGTGCAGGCTCGCTGACCGCGCTGCCCGTCATCGAAACCCAGGGCGGCGACGTGTCCGCGTTTATCCCGACCAACGTGATTTCGATCACCGACGGTCAGATCTTCCTGGAAACCGAACTGTTCTATCAGGGCATCCGTCCTGCTGTGAACACCGGTCTGTCGGTTTCGCGTGTGGGCTCCTCCGCTCAGACCAACGCGATGAAATCGGTTGCTGGTCCGGTGAAACTGGAACTGGCTCAGTACCGCGAAATGGCGGCCTTTGCGCAGTTTGGCTCCGATCTGGACGCCGCAACCCAGCAGCTGCTGAACCGTGGTGCGCGTCTGACCGAGCTGATGAAACAGCCCCAGTATGCACCGCTGACCAACGCAGAGATCGTCTGTGTGATCTTCGCAGGCACCAACGGCTACCTCGACAAAGTCGACGTAAAAGAAGTTGGCCGCTACGAGGCTGGCCTGCTGGCGCATCTGCGCAGCAAGCATCAGGACCTGCTTGACTGGATCACCACCGAAGATCCGAAGATCAAGGGTGACGCAGCCGACAAGATCAAAGCAGCTCTGGACGCGTTCGCAGCTGACTTCGCTTAAGGGGGGATCAGGCGTTGCCTAACCTTAAAGACCTTAAAAACAGGATCGCGTCGGTCAAATCGACCCGCAAGATCACCAAGGCCATGCAGATGGTCGCGGCCGCAAAACTGCGCCGCGCCCAAGAGGCTGCCGAGGATGCGCGTCCCTATGCCGAACGGTTCAACGCCGTTATGGCTGGGCTGGCCGCATCTGTCGGTGGCAGCGATTCTGCACCCAAGCTGCTTGCCGGCACCGGTAGCGACCAGGTTCATCTCCTGGTCGTGCTGACCGCCGAACGCGGGCTTTGCGGGGGCTTCAATTCCAACATCGCCAAGCTGGCGCGGGCCAAGGCCCAGGCGCTGGTCGCGGCGGGCAAGACTGTCAAGATCCTGACGGTTGGCAAAAAAGGCCGGGACGCGATGAAACGCGACCTTGGTGACTATTTTGTCGGTCATGTGGATCTGAGCGAAGTCAAACGCCTTGGCTACGCCAATGCGCAGGACATCGCCAAGGATGTTCTGGCCCGCTTTGATGCCGGGGATTTCGACGTTGCCACGCTCTTCTACGCGAAGTTCGTGAACGTTGTGACCCAGGTGCCGACTGCCCAGCAGGTGATCCCGGCGTCCTTTGATGCCAAGGAAGACGACGCTGCGACCAGCTCTGCCGTCTACGACTACGAGCCCAGCGAAGAGGCTATTCTGGCTGACCTGCTGCCGCGCGGTGTCGCAACGCAGATCTTTGCAGCGCTGCTGGAAAATGGGGCCTCCGAACAGGGTGCCCGGATGAGCGCGATGGACAATGCCACCCGCAACGCGGGTGAGATGATCGACAAGCTGACCATTGAGTTCAACCGCTCGCGTCAGGCCGTGATCACCAACGAGCTGATTGAAATTATTTCGGGCGCTGAGGCGCTCTAAAAGAAAACCGGAGACGAAACATGGCAAATGCAAAAGGCAAGGTGACCCAGATCATCGGCGCCGTTGTGGACGTTCAATTCGACGACCACCTGCCGGCGATCTTGAACGCGCTGACCACCGACAACAACGGTAAGACGCTGGTTCTGGAAGTTGCTCAGCACCTGGGCGAAAACACCGTCCGTACCATCGCGATGGATGCGACCGAAGGTCTGGTTCGTGGTCAGGCCGTGGCTGACACCGACGCACCGATCTCGATCCCCGTCGGCAACGCAACCCTGGGCCGCATCCTGAACGTTGTGGGTGAGCCCGTTGACGAGCAGGGTCCTGTTGTGGCTGCGGAAACCCGCGCCATCCACCAGCCCGCTCCTGAGTTCAGCGACCAGTCCACCGAATCCGAAGTGCTGGTGACCGGCATCAAGGTGATCGACCTTCTGGCCCCCTACGCCAAGGGTGGTAAAATTGGTCTGTTCGGCGGCGCCGGCGTTGGCAAAACCGTTCTCATCATGGAACTGATCAACAACATCGCAAAAGTGCACTCGGGCTTCTCCGTGTTCGCGGGTGTTGGTGAACGGACCCGTGAAGGCAACGACCTCTACCACGAGATGATCGAATCCAACGTTATCAAACCCGATAACCTGGAAGAGTCGCAGGTTGCTCTGGTCTATGGCCAGATGAACGAGCCTCCGGGTGCGCGTGCCCGTGTTGCTCTGACCGGTCTGACCCTGGCGGAACAGTTCCGTGACCAGTCCGGCACCGACGTTCTGTTCTTCGTGGACAACATCTTCCGCTTTACTCAGGCGGGTTCCGAGGTGTCCGCTCTGCTCGGCCGTATTCCTTCGGCTGTGGGCTACCAGCCGACGCTGGCGACCGACATGGGTGCGATGCAGGAACGTATTACCTCCACCAAAAACGGCTCGATCACCTCGATCCAGGCTGTGTATGTTCCCGCGGATGACCTTACCGACCCGGCACCGGCAACCACCTTTGCCCACCTGGACGCGACCACCGTTCTTAACCGTTCGATCTCCGAACTGGGCATCTACCCGGCTGTTGACCCGCTCGACTCCACGTCGCGCCTGATGGATCCCTCCATCGTTGGCGAAGAGCATTATGCCGTGGCCTCCGACGTTCAGCAGATCCTTCAGCGCTACAAGTCGCTGCAGGACATTATCGCGATCCTCGGCATGGACGAACTGTCCGAAGAGGACAAGCTGACCGTGACCCGTGCACGTAAGATCCAGCGCTTCCTCTCGCAGCCGTTCGACGTTGCGAAGGTCTTCACCGGCGCAGACGGCAAGCAGGTTCCGCTTGAGGACACCATCAAGTCGTTCAAGGCCGTTGTGGCCGGCGAATACGATCACCTGCCCGAAGGCGCCTTCTACATGGTTGGCGGCATCGACGAAGTGATCGCAAAAGCCGAGAAAATGGCTGCTGACGCGGCCTAAGGAGGGCCCTGATGGCTGATACGATGCAATTCGACCTCGTGAGCCCGGAGCGCCGCCTGGCGTCGCTCCCGGTGACCGCGGTAATGATCCCCGGCGCGGAAGGCGACATGACGGCTATGGCCAATCATGCGCCGACCATCACCACGCTGCGTCCGGGTGTCCTGCGGGTCGAAAGCCCGCAAGGCACATCGGAATATCTGGTCACCGGTGGCTTTGCTGAAATCGGCGCTGACGGTCTGTCTGTCCTTGCTGAGAAGGCAATCCCCATGGACCAGCTGACGCGCGCGCAACTGGACGAGCTGATTGAAGAGGCCCGCACGACCTACAAGGCCGTGCAGGACACCGATCAACCGCATGGCCTCGTTGAAGATGCGGCGAAGCTGCTCGCCGATATGGAAGCCCTGGGCACCCATATGAGCCTCTGATCCGTCAGAGCCATGGCACAAGAATTTAAACCGGCCCCTTGCGGGCCGGTTTTGTTTTTTGGCACTCTTGCCGCATAGATCAGACGCAGAGAAATACGGGCCGGGCGCAGCTCCGGGGGCAGGCACGCAGTATGAAACGGGTACACAGCCCCAGGCTTGGGGTGGATCAGGGCGACATCGAGATTTTCTCGGAGTTTGAGAATGGCGGCACCATGTGGACCGGGGCGGGCCCCCGTGAGCGGCGGCGCAGCGTGCGGTTTTCTGAGCCCTTTGCCGAGCTGCCTGCGGTGCATCTTTCCAGTTCGCTGATGGACATTGATTCCGGCGCCGCGATCCGGGCTGAGCTGGTCGCCGATAGCATCACCACAGAGGGGTTTGATGTGGTCTTCCGCACCTGGAACGACAGCCGTATCGCGCGTATTCGCGCCTCCTGGCTGGCGATTGGCAGCTTGCGCTTTGCAGATGACTGGGACGTGCCTTAGGCGGCTCTAGTCGCCGTCTCTGTCCCTGTCGTGGCAGGCTGTGCCCGTGAACTGCGGCAACCAGTCCTCGCGGCGGCGGCACCAGACCTCATAGTCAGGCGTCAGGCCGTTTGTGTTGTCCAGGCTGCCCAGATGCACCTCGATTTCATCCCCGGTTTGGGCAAAGACGGACGACCCGCAGGTACCGCAGAAATGGCGCCCCTTATAGTGGTGTGGCCTGCCTTCAACGTGGACCGCCTGCGCGGGAAAAATCGCGGCTGCGTAAAACAGTGCCCCGTGATGTCTGCGGCAGTCCCGGCAGTGGCAGATCCCAACCCTGAGCGGCGGACCGGATGTGGTGATCCTGACGGCCCCGCACAGGCACCCCCCCTGATAGTGTTCCATGCCGCTGCCTCCTGCATTGCGATGTGTTGCAGTATAGCAATTCTGGGGGGCGCAGACAGGGGAGCGGACGTGACGAAAAACCCCACGCGCCGGGTGCCGGGCGTGGGGGCTAATTTCTCAGGATTTGCGCGCGCGGCTTAGCCGTTGCGAGACAGCGATTCGTAGATCGGGACCAGTGTCTTATCCTCAAACAGCGAGGACACCGAGGTGCCGTGCCAAATGTTGAGGATCGCCTGAGTGAACAGGGGCGCCGTCGGCAGGATGCGGATATTTGGCGCGCCGAGAACGGCTTCGGTGGGCTGAATGGTATCGGTCAGCACCAGCGATTTCATCACCGAGTTGCTGACGCGCTCCACTGCGGGGCCACTCATGACGCCGTGGGTGATATAGGCGTGGACTTCCTTGGCGCCATTGTCGAGCAGGACCTGAGCGGCCTTGCAGAGGGTGCCGGCGGTGTCGCACATGTCGTCGATGATGAGACAGATCTTATCGGTCACATCGCCAATCACAGTCATCTCGGCCACTTCGCCTGCCTTTTCGCGGCGTTTGTCCACGATCGAGAGCGGTGCATTGATCCGCTTGGCCAGCTCGCGCGCGCGGGCCACGCCGCCGACGTCGGGCGAGACCACCATGATCTCGTCCATGCTGTCCTTGAACTGGTTTTTCACATCCAGCGCAAAGATCGGCGAGGCATAGAGATTGTCCACCGGGATATCAAAGAAACCCTGAATTTGAGCGGCATGCAGATCCATGGTCAGCACCCGTTCGATGCCCGCGCCGGTCAGCATATTGGCAACCAGCTTGGCCGAAATCGGGGTGCGCGCCTTGGTGCGGCGATCCTGACGGGCGTAGCCGAAATACGGGATCACTGCGGTGATACGCTGGGCCGAAGACCGGCGCAGTGCATCAGCGATGATCAACAGCTCCATCAGGTTATCATTGGCCGGGTTTGAGGTCGGCTGAATGATGAACATGTCCTCGCCGCGGACGTTCTCATAGACTTCGACGAAGATCTCGCCGTCATTGAACCGCTCGACTCGGGCATCAACGAGGCCCTGATCGACACCGCGGTGCATCGACATGCGGCGGGTAATGGTTTCGGCAAGCGGAAGATTGGCGTTCCCAGCAATCAGCTTGGGTTCGTTCAAGGTCGGCATTGGCTGTTATCCCCAGGCAGCAATGGCAGTGTGACAGATTCGTGATGTTGAACCCCGCTTAGCATGGGCGTACCCTCGCGCCTAGATTTAATGCGGGAGAACAGGCCCGTGGTGGCGAACGTCAGAGCAGGGGAAACCTGCTGGGGTTGCAGAGAGGAACGGCAGATAATGACGATGGTTGTGAGAGGCCTAAACGTTACAACAGCGTGGCAATGATGGGGGCGATGTCTACCGGGCTTGCGCAGCCTGTCGCCAGCCGTGTTTTTGGATGTGGCCCCAGAACGGTGGTGGCCGTTCATTGTTCGCTTGCGCATTCGGGTGCCTGGCGCGGATTGGCGACCATTCTGGAAGAACAGGTGATGGTCTCCAGTTTTGACATGTTGTCCCACGGCCGAAGCCCGGACTGGGACGGCGAGGGATTGCTGCAACTGCGCAACGCCGAGGCTGGGCTGGCTCTGATTGAGGCTGAAAACCTCGCCAAAGACGGTCCGATTGATCTGATCGGCCATTCTTTTGGTGCCACGGTCGTTCTGGCAATGGCCCAGATGCGCCCGGATCTGGTGCGCTCGCTGGTGATGGTTGAGCCGGTTTTCTTCTCGCTGGTGAGCGCGGCGGAGACCACCGACCCCGAGGCGCTGGAGGCGCTGCGCAGGGATCACATGACGGTGCGCGAAACATATCTGAACGGCGACATTGAACATGCGACACGGCTGTTCAACCGGGCGTGGGGGGCGGGCCATCCAAAATGGAACGACCTGCCCGAAAGCGCCCGGGACGCTATGGTGCGCAGTTTTCCAGCCGTGATGGCCTGCGATACACAAGTCTATGAGGATATGCTGGGGGTGCTGACACCGGAGAAGCTGGCGCGCGTGACGATGCCCTGTCTGCTGATTGATGGCGGTAGGAGCCAGCCCATTATGCATGAGGTCATTCGTGCGCTGGCTGCACGGCTGCCGGATGTGACCTGCCGCCGAATTGACAGCGCCGGACATATGCTGCCGATCACCCATCCTGCTGAAACCGCCGCGCTGCTGCAGGGGTTCTGGCCGGAGGTCGTACCGGCACCAGCTGAAGTCTAAGCTAGCCATCATGTCCTTTGCCGGGGCTGTCTGACCAGAGAAAGCCGAGGCGACACTGCGCCTCGGCTTTGCGTTTCTGAGGGTCCTGGGGCGAGAGGGTGGGGTCAGATATCGTTCACCGTGGTGACGGTTTCGCGAAAATAGTCAATTTTGCCATCTGCCTGATGCGACAGGATGAAGGTGACGCTTTCCACCATGCGGCCACGCACAGCATAGTGATAGCGTTGGTGAAAGCGGGTGTTGTACCAGCCATCGCCCAAATCCTGTGAGCTGAGCCCGACAATTTTGGTGCCCTGGGGAAACACCTCCGGCCCAAGCCGGGACAGGATCACGCCGAAGCCTTCAATATCCATGGCCTGTTGCCAGCTGACGTCGACACCGTCGCTGTCGCGGTAGTGGTCAATGCGGAAATCAATGTCCGGCGCGATAAAGCCCATCAGAGCTGGATCGCCTGCTTCAAACAGCCGGAGCAATTGCTCGATGGCAGGTTGCGATGTGGTGTCGGTACCGGGGGCGGTGGCCAGATTGGTTGCGGACATGGTGTTCTCCTGTTGGGTGTGAAGTCAGGATCGCAAATAAGTCGAGTATAGGGAATTGCTCTGCGATCTATCCTTGGTATAGTTTTGAACTATGGATGATCTCACACCGCTTCGGTACTTTCGCGCCGCCTATGAATTGGGAACCTTTAGCGCTGCAGCTCGCGCCTGCGATGTACGCCAGCCATCGGTCTCTGCCGCGATTGCCCGGCTTGAAGATCGCTATGACGGGCCATTGTTTCACCGCAGCAGGGATGGGCTGACGCCAACCGCGCTCGGCCATGAGCTGTATAGTCAGGCCGGGGGTGTTCTGGCACAGGTGAGCCAGCTTGAAGCGCGGCTGAAAGGTCATGTGGCGCGTATGGTACGGGTGTATTGCGCACCGGATGTGATGATGGCGCCGTTTGAGGCCGGGTTGGCCCGGATCCGCCGCGCGGTGCCGCGGGCGCAGTTTCAATTCACCGATGATGCGCTGCAGGCCGATCTGCAGTTTGTCGCCGAAAGCTGCCTACCGCGTGGCTGCGGGTATCACCCGCTCTGGCAGGAGCGTTACGGCCTGGCGCTTCACTGCGCGCATCCGCTGTTGGCGAAGGCAAAGCTGACCCTCGCCGATATGGCCGGGGAGGCGCTGATTGCGCGCCCTTATTGTCCCAGCGCCGATCGTTTTCTGACTTCGCTGACGCAGGGGGAGGCGACATTGGCGGGGCTGCGGGTGGCGGCCAGCGCGATCCATGATGCCCAGCTGATGGATCTGGTGGCCGCCGGATTGGGGGTGGCGCTAATGCCGATGTCCCATGGTGAGGCCCATCGTGGCATTGTGTTGCGTGACATTTCGGACATCGACCCGGTGACGCGGGTGGTGGGTGTCGGTTACCGCAAGACTGGGTTTGCGGGCGACATGGCCCGGCATTTTCTCAACCGTGAGAGCGTCGTCGGTACCATGTCTTTGGCCTCGGTCGCGGCAGTCTGAAGGCAGCCGTTGGAACCGCCACCCTCAGGATATGATCTACAGCAGCGCCAGAAACGCGTCGATCTGATCGTCGCCGATCGACCAGTCACAGACAAAGCGCGCTGTGAGTTCTTCCTCTGCTGCGCCGTCCAGGGTTCCGTCCCAGAGATGATAGACAGCGCCCGCATCGAACAGCCGCTGATGGGTCGCGCGGGGCAGCGCGGCAAAGATCATATTGGCCTGCGGTTCGTGACTGAAATGGGCCCCCGCATTGCGCAACCCTGTCGCCAGACGCGCAGCTTTTGCATTGGCGCCGCGGGCGTTTCTCAGCCACAGATCGTCGGTCAGATAGGCCAGCA
The DNA here is from genome assembly GCF_000826845.1 of Phaeobacter sp. S60. Lineage (NCBI taxonomy): Bacteria > Pseudomonadati > Pseudomonadota > Alphaproteobacteria > Rhodobacterales > Roseobacteraceae > Phaeobacter > Phaeobacter sp. S60. The sequence continues at coordinate 403,296 of NZ_JSWJ01000011.1, read as the reverse complement.
TCTGCGCCGACAGATAGCGATGTTTGGAGAACAGATGCGCGCCGCGTTTGCGGCGATATTCGAACTCCTGGGCCTTTGCCGGATCGAAGAAGATCACCGCCTCGACGCCCATGCAGCCGTTCTTGGTGCCGCCAAAAGAGACCGCATCGACGCCTGCTTTCCATGTCATCTCCGCCGGGGTGCAGCCGAGAGAGACCAGCGCGTTGGTAAAACGCGCCCCGTCCAGATGCATTGGCAGGCCGTAGGATGTGGCCACATCGCCAAGGGCCGCCAGCTCATCCACTGTGTAGACCGTGCCGAATTCCGTCACCTGGGTGATTGAGATCGGTCCGCGTTGAGGGCCGTGTACGCCACGGGTTTCCTCGCCCTCGATTGCGGCGCGCAGATTGGCGGGCGTCATTTTGTCGGCCGCTGTGACCAGCGTCAGCTTGGCGCCGCCTGTGTAGAACTCCGGCGCGTTACATTCGTCCATATTGATATGGGCGGGGGCGCTGCAAAACAGCGTCTGCCACGGCTGCGACAGTGTTGACAGCGCCAGCACATTGGCCGCTGTGCCGGTTGCCACCAGATAGACGGCAGCCTCCGGTGCTTCAAAGATCTCGCGAATGCGGGCCGTGACCTTGGCCATCTCTTCATCAGCGCCATAGCCCATGGCGTAGCCGGTGTTCGCGGCATTCAGCGCTGCGAGGATTTCGGGATTGGCCGGGCCGGAATTGTCAGAGGCGAAATGCATTTAGAGCGGCTCCTCGATAATATGCTCTTCCCAGTCTTCTTCGGGGGTGTCGAATTCGGAAACGGTCCAGCCGCGCACCGAGACACCCGCCTCATGTACGCTGGCCGGATCACCGGTGATCAACGGATGCCAGTCGGGCAGGGGGTTGCCCTCCCACAGCAGGCGATAGGCGCAGGTCTGCGGCATCCAATAGGCGTGGGTGTCCAGATTGTCCGGTTTCAGCACGATACATTCCGGGACAAACTGGTGGCGGTTCTCATAGTGGGCACAGCGGCAGGTGGCATCATCCAGCAGGCGGCAGGCAACACGGGTCAGCGCAACCTCACCGCTGTCTTCGTCCTCCAGCTTGTTGAGGCAACATTTGCCACAGCCGTCACAAAGCGCCTCCCACTCACGGTTGTTCAGCTTCGCCAGTGGTTTCTTTTCCCAGAACCGTTTGGCCAGTCCGTTGCGATCAATACCGTCGCTCATAGGGCCGCCAAAAGGCTGCGCGCCTGTGTACAATCCGCGTCCATCTGCGTCAGCAACCCGTCGAGCCCGTCAAAGGTCATTTCCGGGCGCAGGTATTCTACCAGACCGACAGACAGCGTCGCACCATAGAGGTTGCCGGTGAAATCAAACAGGAAGGTTTCGATGTTGGGATGGCTGCCGTCAAACATCGGGCGCACACCAACAGAGGCCGCCCCGTGATAACTGCCCTGATGCGGCCCATCCAGCACGTCAACCAGCACCGCATAGACGCCAAAGGCAGGCTGATGCAGCCCGTCGATGGACATATTCGCGGTGGGATAGCCCAATTCGCGGCCGCGCTGTTCGCCGCCGATCACTTCGCCCTCAATCCGGTGCCAATGGCCCAGCATGTTGGCGGCATCCCGCGGGCGTCCGTCACTCAATGCGCGGCGAATGGCGGTGGAGGACACTGTGTCCTCGGAGTATTCCATCAGCGGGGCGATAGTCACGCCAAACCCCATATCCTCGCCAAAGCGTTTGAGATCCTCGGCGGTGCCCGCACGCCCCTTGCCGAAACAGAAGTCGGAACCGACAACCACATGCCGCAGCCCCAATCCATCAGCGATGACCTTGCGTGCAAAAGCTTCGGGCGTGAGGCCAGACAGCGCCGCGTTGAAGTTCAGCTGATAGAGGCGCTCGACTCCCAGTTTTTCCAGCCGCGACGCGCGCGCCTCGGCTGACATCAGCCGGAACGGTGGGGCCTCCGGAGCAAAGAACTCACGTGGGTGCGGCTCAAATGTCATCACCCCCAGCGGCGCTTGCGGTTCTGCCTCGCGGGCCAGGTCGATGACCGATTGATGACCGCGATGAACACCATCGAAATTGCCGATGGCGGCGACGGCTCCACGATCCTTTGGATCTACGAATTGAAAGTCACGGATAATGCGCATGGCCACTGCCTAGCCGCGCCGACGCGCGCTTGCAAGAGCCATGCCGCGGGTTGGTGCCGGTTGCTGCGGGGCCGCCTTGGCTCAGTCAAACTTGCGGGACGGCGCCATCACCATGGCCTCACCGACCAACACCTTCTTGCCATCGACCATGCAGCGGCAATCCAGCTTGACCCGCCGCTTGTCGATTTCGATGCCAGTGACTTCGACCTCCGCCAGAACCAGATCGCCGGGGCGCACGGGGGCGAGGAACTTCAGCGACTGGCTCATGTAGATCGTGCCATGGCCGGGCAGCTGCTCGCCGATCACCGCAGAGATCAGCCCGGCTGTCAGCATCCCATGGGCAATGCGCCCCTGAAACATGGTGTCCTGGGCGTAATCCTCGTCCAGGTGCACGGGATTATGATCGGTCGAGACTTCGGCGAACATCTCGATATCCTTATCTGTCACCTCTTTGCGCAGATAGCGGACCATCCCCATTTCGATATCTTCAATGCAGATGGTCCCGCGTGGAAAATTGTCCAACATGTGCCTCTCCCGGTTGCCGTAGATTTGCAGTCGATTGTTTTTTTGGCGGTCCGCCTGGTGTGCAGCGGAAACAATCGAGCAAATATTAACTCGTTACGGCAACTTTATTACTTCGCAACCGCAGAAAAGCAAGTGTTTTCTGGCTTAGCGCAATTTGCCTATGGAATAGGTCGGCGCGGAATTTTCCTTTTCCAAATATTGGGTTAGCGCGGTTTCATCCGGTTGGTGATCGGTTTGGGTCTCTTTTGCGGCAAGTCCACCTGTGATGAACAGTGAGTCCAGGCCCTCCCCCATGGCGCCGGCGACATCCGTATGCGGCCCATCGCCGATCGCCAGAATGTCGCGGTCGGCGATGTCCTGACCCAGTTCCGCCAGACGCCGCCGCGCCAGATCATAGATCGGCGGATGGGGTTTGCCGAAATAGAGGCTCTCACCGCCCATTTCGGTATAAAGCCGCGCCAGCGCACCGGCGCACCACTCGCGGGTTTCGCCGCGATCGACCACGATGTCGGGGTTCGCGCAGAGCAGCTTCAACCCCATCTGCTTGGCATAGAGAAAGTCGGGACGGTTCACGTCAGGGTCCGCCTGGGTGTCAAAGGGACCGCAGCAGACGATGCCTTCAGCCTCTTTGAGCGGCACCCGGACAACGTCAATCGGATCGTCCAGCATTTTCAAGGGTTCGAAGAACCCGGCGTCGCGCTCCCATTCGCCCATGAAATAGACTTTGCTTCCGACCGCACCATTGAACATCGCAGCCCGAGCAGAGTCACCCGAGGTGGCAATGGTGTCATAGGCATCACCCGGCACACCAAAGTCGCCCAGCTGGGCCGCAACCCCGGCGCGGGGTTTGGGGGAGTTGGTCAGCAGCACAACAATGCCGCCGTCTTTACGATAGGCCTGCAGCGCTGCGACTGCTTCTGAATAAGCGGTGATTCCGTTATGAACACAGCCCCACAGATCGACGAACAGGGCTTTGTACTGCTTTGAGACCTCTGCGAGCGAGGAAATGATCTGGGTCATGAGCTGATCTTTCGCATGGGATTCCGGTAGCTCAAGCTATGGCAGAGCCGATGGTATTTGACCAGATCGGCCCTATTTCCAGTTTTTTAACAACCGACGCGTAGAACGAGAGTGAGTTTCAACCTTGAGGTGTGCTGTAATGTTACGAACTATTTCCACGAAGACCCGATTTATGATTTCGGGGGCAGTATCGGTTTTTACGATCTTGGTGCTTGCTCTGATATCTGTCTACAGCCTCTGGCAAAGCGAGCTGGAGTTGGAACGTCAGATTGATGTCACCAAAACAGTTCGGCATGAGTTGAAAGCTGACCTTCTTCATGAGGAAATACGTGCGGAAGTGATCTTCCTGGTGTTCGCAGGTGACCACGCAACCATAGAAGAGAAGAATAAACTGAGCCGCCGGGTTGTTGAGGCCAGTGAAGAGATGCGTGAAAATCTCGAGTTGTTGAAGGGGGACTCTCTACCACCGCAGGCGCTAGCCCAAGTTGAGAGCATGGTGCCTGAGGTCGAGGCTTTTATAGAGCGGGGGACCAACATCGCTGAAGTGGCCATTGACGACCCCGTAGCGGCTGAAGCAATGCTTGATGCATTTGAGTTGAGCTATAAGGCGCTTAACAAAAAGCTCCATCCGCTAAGCGATTGGATCGAAGAGGCTGCGATTGAAACCGCGGAATCCGCACGGGCCCATGATATAATACTCCTTTATATGCTGCTTGGAACCTCTGCGCTGTTGATTGTTGTTACCGTCTACAACGCCCGTAAAATGACCTTGAATATCGTGCGCCCGATTGGCCGTCTGCGCGAAGCCCTGCGGGAAGTGGCCGAAGGGGACTTTGGGCTAAAAGTAGAAGAACGGATGCGTGGGGATGACTTTGGGCAGATTGCCCATGACATCGACCGCGTGTCAGGACGTGTCATTGACGAACTCGACAAACAGAACGCGCTGCGCGACGAAAGCGAAAAGGTGATCGACCGGTTGCGTCGGGGCTTGCAGCGGCTTGCGGCCGGCGATTTCAGCGATCAGATCAACGAGAGCTTTGGGTCCGACTATGATCCGCTCAGGATCAACTATAATGAAACCGTGGACAAGCTGAACGAAGTTATGGCGCAAGTGGTCAACGCCAGTGCAGCGATCCAGACCCAATCCAATGAAATCCGGGGTGGTGCCGAAAATATGTCGGCCCGTACCGAAAGCCAGGCGGCCACGCTGGAAGAAACGGCCGCTGCGCTGGAGGAGATGACGGTCAGTGTCAACAACTCCGCAAATAACGCCAAAGCCGTGGAAGGCGCCGTGGACTCAGCGCGTAAAGACGTCGAGAACAGCGGCCGGGTTGTTGAGGGGGCGATCGAGGCAATGAACGAAATCGAGCGTTCTTCAAGCCAGATTTCCCAAATCATCGGCGTGATTGACGATATCGCATTCCAGACCAATCTTCTGGCGTTGAACGCTGGCGTGGAGGCTGCCCGGGCTGGTGAGGTTGGGCGCGGCTTCGCGGTCGTCGCGTCTGAAGTGCGCGCATTGGCGCAACGCTCGTCTGATGCGGCCAATGAAATCAAAACACTGATCACCGCCAGCACAAAAACGGTCGAGGAGGGGGTTGAAAAGGTCGATAGCGCTGGCAAAGCCCTGACTCAGGTCGTGGGAGAAGTGGTCAATATCGCCACCTTGGTCTCCGGGATCTCCACCGAGTCGGGAGAACAGGCGCAAGGGCTGAACGAGATCAACATCGGTGTTGCTCAACTCGACAATGTGACCCAGCAGAACGCCGCAATGGTTGAGGAATCCGGGGCGGCCATTCTGAAGATGAACAACGAAACCCATGGGCTCAATCAGATTGTCAGTCAGTTTGTCCTGCTGTCATCGAGAGGAGCTGAGGGCCGACCCTCTCCCGCTCCTGCGCGCGCGGCGTCAGTGGCTGCTGCGGATCATCCGGATGAGGAACGTTGGGAAGACTATAATGAGGTCTCCGCGCATGGGTCTGCTTCAGGCGATGGCATTGATGAATGGAATAGCCACGGCACGCCATCGCAGAAACCCGCTGCGTCGACAGGCGATACCGGGAACCGTGACGGCTGGGCGGATGATGATGCGGTGGCCAATTTCGCATAACACAGATCAGGCCAAGGCGCGCAGCGGATATTGCGCGCCTTGGTTATGAACTTCAGCGATACAATGCTTCAGATACAGGCGCTTCACATGATGCAGATATCAAGGTGGGCTGGTCAGCCGCTTGATAGTCATGGCAGGTTTTGCGCGTCGCTGTAGGCACGCAAGATGCGGCGGCTGTTGGCATATGGGGCCAAGTCATGCAGCACAAAAGAAGAGTCAGCCCGTTTCTGACCTGATTGCGCAATTGCATATCAGCTTCACGGCGCGCTGGCCCGGTCGCCGGGAGGGGCATGCGAGGTCGAAGACCTCAGGCACAGGCTGCCAACCCGATGCAGCATGGGAACCCCGGGCACAGGTGTTCGCCGCTGCGAGGAAAACTGGCGGAGCGCTGCTGACAGTGACCTCTCTGCGGGGATCGTTCGGAAACCAAAAAATGCGGGGCTCGGTATAAGCCCCGCATTTCAACAATCATATTGCGGCAGCAATAGGCAGCCGCCTTAACCTTAGCGCATTGAGATCCAGCGACCTCAGATCGCCAAATTGGGGATGATCTGTTTTTTACGGCTCATCACGCCGGGCAGAACGACGGTATCGCCCTCGGCTGTGGCATCAAAGCTCTTGGAGGCCAGGCTGCGGACCAGATCATTGGGGACCAGCAATGTGGCCTCTTCCTTCAGGATGTCCACGACGAACAGCAGAACCTGATCGACACCGTCTTCTTTGGCCACCGATGTCATGGTTTCCATCAAGGACGCCTTGCGATCCAGAACCACGCCGGGAGCGGTGGTTTCCAGAACGGAGACGCGGAACTTGGTGCCGTCGACCGCATATTCCTTTGAATCCATCCGCAGGAGTTCTGCGTCGGAGAAGGCCGACACGTCGGATTTCGCAGCAAACATATCGGCGGCATAAGCGGCGATATCCACGCCCAGATCTTCTGCCAGGCTATAAGCCACGGCCTTGTCTTCCTGGGTTGTGGTGGGGGAGCGGAACTCCAGCGTGTCACTCAGGATACAGGTCAGCATCGCGCCTTTGATCTCACGCGGGGCCTGGGCCAGATCTGCGCCGATCATCTTCCACATGATGGTCGCGGTGCAGGCGACCGGCTCGATGCGGATGTTGATCGGGCCTTTTGTTTCCAGGCCGCCAACCAGCTTGTGGTGATCAATAATCGCTTGAATATCGGCGCCATTGATATTGGCGGGCAATTCGGCGGGATTGTTGGTGTCGACGATCACAACAGGCTGATCATCGGCGACGTCTGCGATGATCTCCGGCTTATCCAGACCCCAGTGCCGCAGCATGAAGGCCGCCTCGGTGTTGGGCTCGCCCAGCAGTTTCGGCGCGGCGTCGGCGCCTTTGATCTGGTTCAGGTACCAGGACCAGATGATCGCGGAGCCGGTGGAATCGGTGTCGGGAGATTTATGGCCGAAGACGAAGGTGGTCATGACGTGTGTCCTATGCAGGTGCCGGAATTTTGCGCGTCTTATAGGCATGGGGCGGAGACTTGTCACCCCGGACCGGTGACTGATCAAGGCGGCTATGTCGTTTGTGCAGATCTACGCTGACCGGCAGGGATCTAAGGCACCGGGCAGGCGATCGTGGCGAACTGCTTTTCCTTCGGCGCGGTCGCGGCTACCATCGCGCTATGGACCGAGAAGATCAGCTCTATCCGCCTGTTAAGGCCCTGTTCGAAAGCCAGGGCTACACCGTCAAGGGTGAGGTCGGCGCCGCTGACGTTGTAGCCTGTCGCGGTGATGAGCCGCCGGTCATCGTAGAGCTGAAGCTGCGGTTTTCACTCTCCCTGTTTCATCAGGCGATCACACGGCTCGCGCTGAGCGATCTGGTCTATATCGCGGTGCCCAAACCATCGGGACGTCAGGCGCGGCGCATGCTCAAAGACAACTTGTCGATGTGCCGACGTCTGGGATTGGGGCTGATTACGGTGCTGCCGGATGGGCGGGTTGAGGTGCAATGCGATCCAGGGCCTTATGCGCCACGCAAGTCGGCGAAAAAGCAGACGCGTCTGCTGCGCGAGTTCCAACGCCTTCAGGGCGATCCCAACGCAGGCGGCGCAACACGTCACGGCATTGTCACTGCCTATCGTCAGGATGCGCTGCGCTGTGCTGCCCATCTGGCCGAGCACGGGCCAAGCAAAGGGGCGGTCGTAGCCAAAATGGTAAATGTCCCGCAAGCGACGCGGATCATGGCGAGCAATCACTACGGCTGGTTCAGTCGCGTGCAGACAGGTATTTACCAATTGACGGAGGCAGGCCAGGCAGGCCTGGTTCATTGGGCCCACAGCTGGGAGCCAACAAGGCCTGTCGAGGCGACCCAGTCAGAATGGGAACAGGGCTGACGCACGCGCCCGAAAATTGCCACAAAATTTCCTAAGCAACCTGTTGACAGAGGCGCGCACCCTGCCTAGCTATTCCGTCGTTAGCACTCAATCGTGTTGAGTGCTAACACCCTCTGCGGGGAGCAGGGGGAGGGACAACAACCTTTGAGCCTTTAAGGAGCTACAAAGATGGCACTGAAACCGCTTCATGACCGCGTGCTGGTCCGTCGCACCGAGAGCGAAGAAAAAACCGCCGGTGGTCTGATCATTCCTGATTCCGCCAAGGAAAAGCCGAGCGAAGGCGTTGTCGTTGCAACCGGCGAAGGCGCACGTAAGGACAGCGGCGAGTTGATCGCGATGGCTGTGTCTGCTGGCGACAAAATCCTGTTCGGCAAATGGTCCGGCACTGAGGTCAACGTCGACGGCGAAGAGCTGCTGATGATGAAAGAAAGCGACATCATGGGCATCATCGAGTAAGATGCCGGGTTTTCCCGAATTCTTCTCTGATCCCATCCGCTGACAACTACAGATTTTCTCTAGGAGAGTGAACAATGGCTGCTAAGGACGTCAAATTCGACACCGATGCCCGCAACCGTATGCTGAAAGGCGTCAACATTCTGGCTGATGCCGTGAAAGTGACCCTGGGCCCCAAAGGCCGCAATGTGGTTCTGGACAAATCCTTCGGCGCACCGCGCATCACCAAGGATGGCGTGTCCGTGGCAAAGGAAATCGAACTGGAAGACAAGTTCGAAAACATGGGCGCCCAGATGGTGAAGGAAGTTGCTTCCCGCACCAACGACGAAGCCGGTGACGGTACCACCACCGCAACCGTGCTGGCGCAAGCCATCGTCAAAGAAGGCCTGAAGCAGGTTGCTGCTGGCCTGAACCCGATGGACCTGAAGCGCGGCATCGACCTCGCGACCTCCAAGGTTGTCGAAGCGATCAAAGCATCGGCCCGTGACGTAAAAGACAGCGACGAAGTTGCGCAGGTTGGCACCATCTCCGCCAACGGCGAAGCTGAAATCGGCCGTCAGATCGCAGACGCGATGCAGAAAGTCGGCAACGAAGGCGTCATCACCGTCGAAGAAAACAAAGGTCTGGAAACCGAGACCACAGTTGTCGAAGGTATGCAGTTCGACCGTGGTTACCTGTCGCCTTACTTCGTCACCAACCCTGACAAGATGATTGCAGAGCTCGACGACTGCATGATCCTGCTGCACGAGAAGAAACTCTCCTCGCTGCAAGCCATGGTTCCGCTGCTGGAGCAGGTGATCCAGTCGCAGAAGCCGCTGCTGATCATCGCGGAAGACGTCGAAGGCGAAGCGCTGGCAACTCTGGTTGTCAACAAACTGCGCGGCGGCCTGAAAATTGCTGCTGTCAAGGCGCCGGGCTTCGGCGATCGCCGCAAAGCCATGCTGCAGGACATCGCGATTCTGACCGGTGGTCAGGTGATCTCCGAAGATCTGGGCATGAAGCTTGAGTCCGTCACCATGGACATGCTGGGCACCGCCAAGAAAATCGAAATCACCAAAGACGAAACCACCATCGTCGATGGTGCTGGCGAGAAGGCCGAGATCGAAGCACGTGTTGCACAGATCCGCACCCAGATCGAAGAAACCACGTCCGACTATGATCGTGAGAAGCTGCAAGAGCGCGTTGCCAAACTGGCAGGCGGTGTTGCTGTTATCCGCGTCGGTGGCATGACCGAAGTGGAAGTGAAAGAGCGTAAAGACCGCGTCGACGATGCCCTGAACGCAACCCGCGCAGCTGTGCAGGAAGGTGTCATCGTTGGTGGTGGTGTTGCTCTGGTTCAGGCCGGTAAGGCACTGGACGGTGTCGAGGGTGCAAACTCTGACCAGAACGCCGGTATTACCATCGTGCGCAAAGCCATCGAAGCGCCGCTGCGCCAGATCGCTGAAAACGCAGGTGTCGACGGTGCCGTGGTTGCAGGCAAGATCCGCGAATCCGCGGACAACAGCTTCGGCTACAACGCTCAGACCGATGAATATGGCGACATGTTCTCCTTCGGCGTGATTGACCCGGCCAAAGTGACCCGCACCGCTCTGGAAGATGCGGCATCGGTTGCTGGCCTTCTGATCACCACCGAAGCCATGGTTGCTGACAAGCCCGCCAAAGAAGGCGCGGCGGCAGGCGGCGGCATGCCCGACATGGGCGGCATGGGTGGCATGGGCGGCATGATGTAATCACAAATCCCGTTGGGATTTGGGATGCGACAAAAGGCGATTGGCCGCATAGGCCAATCTGCCAGACGTCCGCCACTTATGATGTTAGGAATTTGGGCTGCCTTCGGGCGGCCCTTTTTCATTTTGGACAGCGAAGGCCCGCCTTGCGGACCTGCCTGCGGCGCGAGTATTTTTAGAAAGGTGACTGCCGGGAGGTTTGCTTGTCATTGCTCTCTTTTCGTTTTTGAAACGACGGCCTAAAGTCATCCTCATGGTCAAAGCCGTTTTTATTCAATCTTCGCATTCAGGTTATGACGATCAGCCGGGCAAAGCGTATCACTTTCCGAAAAAGCACTATTTGAGTCGGGTAGAACAAACCGTTGGTGATTGGGTGATTTTCTACGAAGGACGACGCGGAGGTGGAAGAGGCTACCATGCTGTCCAGCGCGTGCTTCAGGTTCAGAGCGACCCTAACGACCCGGAAATGGCGTACGCGCTGCTGGACGTCGGCAGTGAGTTGTCTTTCGAAAATCTCGTTCCAAGATGGGTAGATGGTCAGGGTCCGTTTGAAACTGGGCTGCCTAAATCGCGCGGCAGCAATACGAGCGCAGTTCGATTGATTTCGGATGGAGATTTTGCGCGGATAATCAATGCAGGGCTGGAGGCACGTAAAGAGCCGAATGCCATTCCAAGAACCGGAGATTTTGTCGCTGAGCCTGGTTTTGCAGAGGCGCCGGCCCCCTTCGAACCCCAGATTCAACCGCGCGAGATGCTGCTGTCTCAGCGGGCTTTCCGGGACCGTAGCTTTGCGAGGCAGGTCAAACATGCTTACGGCGGGCGCTGCTCAATGTCAGGGCTGGAACTGCGCAATGGCGGCGGACGGGCCGAGGTGGAAGCAGCGCACATCGTGCCGATCTCGGAACGTGGTCCCGATACGGTGCGCAATGGCTTGGCTCTGTCGGGCACGGTACATTGGATGTTTGACAGGGGGCTGTTGTCGATCAGCGATAACAATGAAGTGCTTGTTGCCAAAAACGCGGCGGATAAGGCGGCGCTGGACCGTTTGCTGCTGCCCGACAGGCGTCTGATTGAGCCTGCGAACGAGGCATATAAACCACATAAATCCTATCTTCGATGGCATCGGGAAAATGTGTTCAAGGGCTAATGCCGTTCGCTATGGGAGCGGTCGGGCTCTGGATCTGTGCCTAGACATAAAAATATCAGTGGTCCCGGGCATCTCGGCAGGGTAGCCCTAGCGCATGCGTCTGATTTTTCTCGTCTCTCTCACCATGGTGGCCTTTGCTGCGAATTCCATTCTGGGCCGGTTGGCCATTGGTGGGGGCTATATGGAAGCAACCAGCTTTGGTCTGCTGCGACTGTTTTCCGGGGCGGTGACGCTGATTGCGCTTTGTATACTTCGCGGGCTGTCGGTGCGGCGCGATCTGCGGCAGACGCTTTGGGGCGCGGCGGCGCTTTCGATCTATATCGTCGGGTTTTCCGTAGCCTACCAGGATCTTGATGCGGGGCTTGGCGCCCTGATCCTGTTTGGTGTTGTGCAGGTGTCGATGTTTCTCTGGGGGAGTTTCAGTGGCAGCCCGGTGTCTTGGGGGCAGATCGGTGGGGCAGGGATTGCGTTCGCCGGGCTTGCGTTTGTGGTCTGGCCCAGCGGTGGCGCATCCGCCGCGCCGCTGGGGGCGTCGCTGTTGATGGCTTTGGGAGGGCTTGGTTGGGCGGCGTATAGTCTGCTGGGGCGTGGAGCGCGGGCGCCGCTTGCGGCGACGGCAGTGAATTTCGCGGTAGCAACCCTGATGATGGTGCCGGGGGTCCTGCTGTTTGGTGGCGATATCGTGGTCACGCGAACAGGGGGGCTTCTGGCGGTCCTATCAGGGGCGGTGACTTCCGGACTTGGCTATGCGCTCTGGTATCATGTGCTTCCCAGATTGTCGCCTGCGGTGGCGGCAACGGTGCAATTGTCCGTGCCGGTGATTGCAATCCTCGCAGGTGCCGCACTGCTGGGAGAGGCGATCACGGTTTCATTGGTGATCGGGTCGACAGCTGTTTTGGGCGGGATCGCCGTTGTTGTCTTGTCTGCTCCCGGTCGCAGGACGGCTGCGCACAGCAAGACAGTGGCGGAGCGCTGACACGTTGCGTCACAGCAGACCCATTTGCGGTCCACCCTTCCTGTTGTAGGGCTTTGGCCCTATGTGCAGTGTTCCATGATCCCAGTGAGGTCGCGAAACACCATGATCCGTTCTTTTATCCCCTCTGCGCTGACGGGCGCGGTTTTGTGTTTCTCCGCAGCCATGGCGCGCGCGGATTGCGCCATTCTGCTGCATGGGCTGGCGCGCAGTGAAATCTCGCTGGCGGTGATGGGGCAGGTGCTTGAGGCGCGCGGTGTCCACGTCGTTATCCCCGGCTACCCTTCGACTGACAAAGCGGTGGCGGATCTTGCGGCCGAGACGCTGCCCGATGCAGTTGAGCACTGCACAGCCCTCATCTCAGAGGGTGAGCGTATCCATTTTGTCACCCATTCCATGGGAGCCATCCTGCTGCGTCACTGGCTTCAGAGCCACCGACCGGACGCGTTGGGTCGCACGGTCATGCTGGCTCCGCCCAACCACGGCAGTGAGCTGGTGGATGAGTTGGGCGATTGGGAGGTGTTTGGCCTTCTGAACGGCCCCGCTGGCCTGCAGCTGGGGACGGATGCGGACAGCCTGCCCAACCGGTTGCCACCGGCCAGTTTCCCCGTTGGTGTGATTGCCGGCGATCTGTCGCTTAATCCGATTTTCTCCGCGATCATACCGGGAGCAGATGATGGCAAAGTCTCCGTGGAGAGCACCTATCTGGAGGGGATGGTAGATCACATCGTGCTGCCCGTCACCCATACGTTTATGATGAACAACCCTCAGGTTATCGCGCAGGCGCTGCATTTCCTCGACGCCGGGCGCTTTGATCCGGATATCACGTGGCTCGACTCGATCACGGGACAGATTGAGGAGGCCTGCGCGCAAGGCCGGTGCAGTGATGATGGAAATCAGCCGCAAGGGGAGGCACAGCCATGAGCGCGCTCGAACTGACATTGACCGGGGCAGATGTGCTGCGCCCGGACGGCTTGGAACGCGGTGGCGAGTTGACCTTCGCAGGAGGTGAGATCCAGACAGCGCGCGCCGGGCGGGCGATTGATCTGTCAGGCTACCGTATATTGCCTGGCATCGTGGATTTGCACGGCGACGGATTTGAACGTCATCTGGCGCCGCGTCGTGGCGCGATGAAGCAGATGACCGAGGGCGTGATTGCCGCCGAGGCGGAACTGGCCGCCAATGGCATCACCACGGCTGTGCTGGCGCAGTTTTATTCCTGGGAAGGTGGGCTGCGTGGCCCGGACTTTGCGGGCCAGGTGTTTGAGGGGATCAAAGCGGCTCGGTCCCGGGTGGTGACAGACCTGGTTCCACAACTGCGGTTCGAAATCCATCTGCTGGATGCCTATGATGAGCTGCCCTCTCAGATCGCGCGGTGGCAGGTGCCTTATGTGGTGTTCAACGACCATTTGCCGCATGACCGGCTGGCACAGGGGAAAAAACCGCCGCGTCTGACTGGGCAGGCGCTGAAAGCGGGGCGCAATCCGGACGTTCATTGGCAGATGCTGAAGGATATGCATGCCCGCAGACCGGAGGTGCCCGCCGCACTTGATAAGCTGGCTGCGACGCTGGGCGCTGCAGGGGTCCGCCTTGGCAGCCATGATGACCATAGCGCCGGGGACCGCATCACGTGGCGCAATCGCGGTGCGCGGATTTCGGAATTCCCGGAAACGATGGCGGCCGCAGAGACGGCCAAAGCCGCAGGCGATGCTGTTATCCTTGGCTCACCCAATGTGGTGCGAGGCGGCTCGCATAAGGGCAATGCCTCAGCGCTGGATCTTATTACCATGGGGCTGTGCGATGCGCTTGCGTCGGATTACCACTATCCCAGCCCGCGCCGGGCCGCGTTGATGCTGGAGCGTTCCGGCCTGCTGGATCTCGCAGGCGCGTGGCGGCTGGTGTCGGAGGGGCCAGCGCAGATCCTCGGGCTTGAGGATCGGGGGCGCTTGGGAACAGGGCTGCGCGCCGATCTGGTGATCCTTGACGCTGACGATCAGATCGCGGCGACTTTTTCAGGCGGTCGGGTCAGCTATATGAGCGGCGATGTGGCCGCCCGTTTTCTCACCTGACTGCAGCAGCACTACAGCAGGCAGCGGCGCGGCGCTGCCCATCAGGCCGGATGGCCCTCTGCGCAGCGCGTAAAACCGGCGGGGCCGCTTTTACTGCCGCGGTCGCCGCTACCGGGGCATCTTCTGGCTGAAAATATCCCGGGGTTTGGGGCGGCGCTCCAAGATCCCAACCCCGCATCTCAGGTCTGCGGTTTTTGCACCCGATTAACATGGCCCATCTTGCGGCCCGGCTTTGCCTCGGTCTTGCCGTAGAGGTGGAGAGCGCAGTCGGCCTCTTTTGCCAGTTCGGGCACCCGGTCCATATCGGCACCAATCAGATTTTCCATCACAACGTCGCTATGCCGCTGCCCGTCGCCAAGACTCCAGCCCGCAACCGCACGGATATGCTGCTCGAACTGATCAATGGCGCAGCCGTTCTGGGTCCAATGGCCGGAGTTATGGACGCGCGGGGCGATCTCGTTCACGATCAACCCCTGGGGTGTGACGAACAACTCGACCCCAAGAACACCGACATATTCGAGTGCATTCAGGATTTTGCCTGCCATCAGCACCGCATCCATGCGCTGCCCTGCACTGAGGCGGGCAGGAACGGTTGTGGTATGCAGGATACCGTCGCGGTGGATGTTCTCACCGGGATCAAAACAGGCGATTTCACCGCTGACGCCCCGGGCTGCAATGACTGAAACCTCATGGCTGAAATTCACGAACCCTTCAAGGATCGAGGGCGCGCCTGCCATGGCAGCCAGTGCGTCGGCCGCGTCTTCAGGCGTTTTGATGCGGGCTTGCCCCTTGCCGTCATAACCAAAACGGCGGGTCTTCAGGATCGATGGGGCGCCGATCTGTGTCAGCGCCGCGTCGAGACTGGCCTGATCGGAGATATCGGCAAAAGCGGCAGTTTGCAGGCCCAGATCCTGCAGAAAGGTCTTCTCGGTCAGGCGGTCCTGACTGATGCGCAGTGCCTCGCGGCCAGGGCGGATCGGCTTCAGTGTTTCCAGCAGATCAAGGGCCGAGGTCGGGATGTTTTCAAACTCATAGGTGATCACATCAACGGAGGCGGCAAAGGCGGCCAGTGCTTCGGCGTCTTCGTAGCTGGCGGTTGTGACCTGGTCGGCAACATGGGCTGCGGGCGGCTTGGCGCTGGGCTCAAAGATATGTGTTCTGAACCCGAGGCGCGAGGCCGCGACCGAGAGCATCCGCCCCAACTGACCCCCACCGAGGATGCCGATGATTGCGCCGGGTTTCAGAGCGTTTTCAGACAGGTCAGTCATCAACAGGTTCCTCTGGGATGGAGGCAGAGAGGGCAGCGCGCCAGTCGTCGAGGCGTTGGGCGAGATCTGCGTCCTGCAGTGCCAGAATACCAGCAGCCATCAGGCCTGCATTGGCCGCCCCGGCGGCACCGATGGCCATGGTGGCCACGGGAAACCCCTTGGGCATCTGCACGATGGAATAGAGCGAATCGACACCGGAGAGGGCGCGGGTCTGGACCGGCACACCAACCACAGGCACGCGGGTTTTTGAGGCGACCATGCCGGGCAGGTGGGCGGCACCACCGGCGCCAGCGATAATCACCTGCAAGCCGCGGTCGGCAGCGGATTTGCCGTAGCTCCACAGCCGGTCGGGGGTCCGGTGGGCTGAGACGATCTTTGCCTCATAGGGAACGCCCAGGTCATCCAGGAGGGTGGCGGCCTCTTTCATAGTGGGCCAATCCGACTGGCTGCCCATGATGATGCCCACTTTAATGTCGGCGGTGTGCTCTGGCATAGGCTCAGATCCTGTCATGCCGCGGGCCTGCGAACCCGCTGGGTTGGAGGAAGCGCGCACTATAGAGAACCCTGTGCATCACGCAATGCGGCAATGAACCCTTTGGGGCGCAGTGTTTGGAGGTCAGGATCAGGCGATGATATCCGGTGTTAGCCGGTCTTCGATCAGCGCGATCTTGTCCTTCAGGATCAGCTTCTGCTTCTTCAGTCGCTGAATGGTCAGCTGATCGCTGGTGCCACGGTCCTGCAGGGCGGTGATTGCCTCATCCAGATCGCGGTGTTGCCTGCGAAACACCTCCAGCTCCACCTGTAAAACATCGTCGGTTTTCATGGAGATATCGGTTGGTGCGTTCATTGGCGACTCGGCTTCTGGCGGGTTAAGACTTAGCGAATATTACGCTTTTAGGGGCTTTTGCGCCAGCGCTGCTGTGCCTTGGGCTTGTGAAAACGCATAAAACACCCATATTCTTAGGAAAGCGGTCGCCATAATGGGGCCGCCACCATACGTCGCTTTAGAATCAAGGACGAAACCTGTGTCTAAACTCACACTCGGCTCGTATCCGCATATGTTGGGATTTGAGCAATTGGAACGCCTTCTGGAACGCTCGGCCAAATCCGGGAATGAAGGCTACCCCCCTTACAATATTGAACAAACCTCGGATCATTCCTATCGCATCACGCTGGCCGTGGCCGGTTTCGGCGAGGCCGATCTGGCGATCACCGTGGAGGACCGGCAATTGGTCATCCGGGGTCGGCAGAGTGATGACAGCGATGGTCGTGTGTTTTTGCACCGGGGTATTGCCGCGCGCCAATTTCAGCGCATGTTTGTATTGGCGGATGGTGTCGAAGTTGGCGAGGCGGTCATGGAAAACGGACTGCTGCACGTCGATCTGACCCGGGCGCGACCGGAGACTGTGGTTCAGACAATCAACATCAAGAAGGGGTAAGACAGATGCACACAGCCTACCAGTTCAACGATGCAGACAGCCGTATTGTCTATGTAAAGGCCGTCGATGTGGCCGATCTCCCTGCTGAGGTTCAGGCCGGTGCCAACGGGCGCACACAGCTTTATGCAGTGCATGATGCGGCGGGGGAGCAGTTGGCGCTGGTCAGTGACCGCAAAATGGCCTTTGTGCTGGCGCGGCAACACGATTATGCACCGGTGCCTGTGCACTGACATCATCGCTGAGGGGCAGGGGGCGAGAGCGGTATCGCTGTTGCCAATCTTGTCGCAGCTCATCGGTCGGGCGCCCTCGTGGCGCCCTTTTTCATGCCTGTAAAGGCACTCGGGTCTGATGATAGTGCCAGAAATCAAGGCGTTCTCATCAGCGGCGCTATATCGGAAGCTCCAAGCAAATGTCCCTTGCGATACGGCCATTGGCGTGGTCTTGCTTGGAGGTGACGGGATTGATTGCGGGAGGGATCGATGCGCTACGATTTCGATTGGGTTGATGCGTTTTCGGCGCGGGCCTTTGGCGGCAATGGCTGTGCGGTCGTGCACGGTGGTGCGGAGCTGAGCGATGAGACCTGCATGGCGTATGTGCGGGAAACCTCTCTGGTGGAATGCACGTTCACCGGACCATCTGAGGTGGCCGATGTGCGGGTGCGCTATTTTCTGGCCAGCCGGGAGATCCCCTTTGCGGGCCATCCGACCATCGCGACTGTTGCAGCGCTGCGAGACCGCGGGCTGATGACCGGGGATGCGATCACATTGGAAACAGGTGCCGGGCTGGTTCGGGTCACCATTGTCGATGATCTCATAGAAATGACGCAGGTCGCGCCTGAGTTCGGCGGCTTTGCCGATCCGGAGCTGGTGGCGGCGGCGGTCTCTTTGCCGGTGGATGCAATTGTCGGGCAACCACAACGAGTATCCACCGGATTGCCCTTCTGCATTACAGTGCTGCGCGACCGGGCCTCTCTGGAGGCGGCGCAGCTGAACATCCCGGCGCTCACCCGATTGGGGGAGACGATGGGCGCCGAGGGCGTCGATATGATGGAGCCATTTCTGGTGACCCTTGAGGGCGCCACGGCGGAGGGAGATACGTTTTCACGGCTGCTGATGGCGCCGCCCAGTCCGCCAGAGGATCCGTTCACCGGCTCGGCAACCGGGGCGATGGCAGCCTACCTGTGGCGTCACGGGCTGATGGAGCCCGATCACTTCATCGCGGAGCAGGGGCATGGGCTGGGGCGGCCGGGGCAGGCCGTTGTAACCCGGGTGGGTCCGGCAGAGGCACCCAGCGGTATCCGGGTTGCGGGGCGGGGCTATGTGCTGATGCGTGGCACTGTCGATTTGCCTGACGCCAGCTGACAGAAAGGCCGGAACCTGATGCGGGAACCTGCGATTGCGGTTGTGCCTTACGGGGCCAGACTGAGCCGCAACTTTGCCAGCCGTGACCTCTCCACTTTGCATTGGCCGCTCGGCTGCCCTGAGGCGCTGGGCGGCGGGCAGGTCGCAGACCTGACAGCGCGGGACCACCTGATCGTCTGGGCCAAAACGGCCATGTATTTCCAGCCGCGCTGGCCCTGTGCTGCGCAGACTTCGATGATGGTTATGGAGCCAAAGATCATGTCGGCGCTGCATCATCGACTGTTGCCCTGGACGTGCCGCCGGTTTTTCCGGGTGTTCAGCTATGACGATGATCTGCTGGGCCGGATCGGCAATGGGGTGTTCCTGCCGTTTGGGACCACCTGGGTGCCGGAGTGGCGGGATCTGACCGTGGAGAAATGCGCGGATCTTTCGGTTATCGCCTCTGCCAAACGCGATCATCCCGGTCATAAGCTCCGCCATGAGATAGTCGCGCATCTGCAAAGCACAAAGCCTGAAGCCGCCATTCTGGGGCGCGGATACCAGCCCTTTGAGGCAAAGTCCGACGGGCTGGCGCCTTATCGGTACAGCGTGGTGATCGAGAATGTGCGTGAGCGGAATTACTTCTCCGAAAAACTCATTGATGCGATCCTGTGCGAAACGGTGCCGATCTATTGGGGGTGCCCGAATATCAGCGATTTCCTTGATCCGACCGGCATGATGGTCTGCGCCTCGGCGGAGGAGCTGCGCGCTGCCATCTCAATGATTTCAGAAGGGGACTATGCCGCGCGGCTGCCAGCGCTTCGGGCGATCAAGTCTGAGGCTGCGCGCTATGGAGAGATCGAGCGGCGCGCGGCGGAGGCGCTGGTAGCGAACCTCTGAGACAGCTTTAGCGCAAAAGAGAAAGGCCGCCCGGAAAGGCGGCCTTGGTCGTGTTTTGCTCGGGGCGGGCAATCAGCCTGCAATCAGCCCCATGTTTTCCAGCTTCAGCAGCACCTGATGGGCGCAGTTGTCCACGTCGACATTCTCGGTCTCGACGCGCAGCTCGGGATCTGTCGGCACATCATAGGGGTCGGAGATCCCGGTGAATTCCTTGATTTTGCCTTCGCGTGCCAGCTTGTAGAGGCCTTTGCGGTCGCGGCGCTCACATTCCTCGATCGAGGTGGCAACATGCACCTCAAGAAAGGCGCCGAACTGTTCCACATCCTCGCGCACGGCGCGGCGGGTGGTGGCATAAGGCGCAATCGGCGCGCAGATGGCGATTCCACCGTTCTTGGTGATCTCGGATGCCACATAGCCGATACGACGGATGTTGAGGTCGCGGTGCTCTTTGGAGAAACCAAGCTCGGAAGACAGGTTTTTCCGCACGATATCGCCATCCAGAAGGGTGACCGGGCGGCCGCCCATTTCCATCAGCTTGACCATCAGCGCGTTGGCAATGGTGGATTTGCCGGAGCCGGAGAAGCCGGTGAAGAACACGGTGAAACCCTGCTTGGAGCGCGGCGGCTTGGTCTTGCGCAGCTCATTCACCACCTCAGGGAAGGAGAACCACTCAGGGATTTCCAACCCTTCGGCCAGACGGCGGCGCAGTTCTGTGCCAGAGATGTTCAGGATGGTGACATTGTCGCGATCTTCGATCTCGTCATTCGGCTCATACTGGGCGCGCTCCTGCACATAGACCATATGCTTGAAGTCGACCATTTCGATGCCGATTTCTTCCTGATGCTCACGGAACAGGTCCTGCGCGTCATAGGCGCCGTAGAAATCCTCACCGGCGGAGTTCTTGCCGGGGCCTGCGTGATCACGACCAACGATGAAATGGGTGCAGCCGTGGTTTTTGCGGATCAACCCGTGCCAGACCGCCTCACGCGGGCCCGCCATGCGCATTGCCAGATTGAGCAGCGACATGGAGGTGGTGGCCGCCGGGTATTTGTCCAGCACCGCCTCATAGCAGCGCACGCGGGTGAAGTGATCAACATCGCCGGGTTTGGTCATGCCAACAACCGGGTGGATCAGCAGGTTGGCCTGAGCCTCACGCGCGGCGCGGAAGGTCAGCTCCTGATGCGCACGGTGCAACGGGTTGCGGGTCTGGAAGGCCACGATGCGGCGCCAGCCCAGCTTGCGGAAATAGGCGCGCAGCTCGTTCGGGGTGTCGCGACGGCCGCGGAAATCATAGTGGACAGGCTGCTGGATGCCTGTCACGGGACCACCGAGATAGATCTTACCTGCGGTGTTGTGCAGATAGTTCACCGCCGGATGGGCGTCGTCATCGGCGCCAAATACTTTTTCCGCTTCGTGCGATTTATTAGGCTCCCAGCGGTCGGTCACAGTCATGGTGCCGAGGATCACACCTTCCTGATCGCGCAATGCGATATCCTCGCCAATCTCCAGCGAGGCGGCGAAGTCCTCAGAGACATCCAGCGTGATCGGCATCGGCCAGAGGGTGCCATCGGCCAGCCGCATGGTGTCGACGACGCTGTTGTAGTCTTCTTCGTTCAGAAAACCCTTCAGCGGGTTGAAACCACCGTTCATCAGCAGTTCCAAATCGCAGATCTGGCGCGGGCTCAGGTCGTGGCTTTTCAGCTCTGCGGCTTCGACCTTCAGCTTTTGTGCGGAGTCATAGGAGACGTAAAGCTCCGGGATGGGGGCAAGGTTATTTTGCATCAACTTGGTCCTGTACTTAAATGGGACGAGGCCACTGGTGGTTCCGGTGAGTTCCGCATGCAGCGCGTCATATTCGGCGAACTTGCGGGTGAGAAATTGATCGGTGAGCCGGATCTTCTCGGCGGCACCGCGGGTGGTGAGGGCATAGGCAAAGCGTTGGCGTTTATCAGGGCCGGCCCGTTCGCTGACCTTGACAAGCCCTGCCTCAGCAGCTGCACGCAGCTGCGCATTGAGCCGACCCAGAGAGATGCCCACAGCCGCCGCCGTTGCCCGCTGCGAGGCGTCAGGCGCCTTGTCGAGCTGGCTGAGGATACGAAAGAGCAGGTCTTCCTCCTCATGGCTGAGAGATGCTGATACGGGTGGCATTGTCCGACTCAAAGTGTGTTCACGCGTGAACGCATCTCATGGTTTGCAGTCGCAGCAAAGGCCAAACCACTGCGCTGTTAGTGAAAAAGACCGCCGTTCCCAAATTGCAACGCAAGTGGAACGGACGGTCCTGTGAAATCCCTGCTCGGGAACAGGGATTTGAAGTCTAGGGCGGCGGGGGAGTTAACCCTCTGCAAACCCCCAGCCATCGGGCTGAAAGCCGTGGTCGATCGCAACGCGGGTTGCCACCTCTTCGACCATCCAGATCGCGGAGGCTGACAGGATCTGATCCGGCATTGTCGCAATGAGCGTTGCAGGTTCGTCGCCCTCTGCCTCGGCCCATTGGGTATGAAACCCCAGATCGGCCAGCGCTTCGGCCAGCGGCATCCACTCTTTGTCGGCCTTGCCAGGCACAAAGAACAGGTCCAGATCGGCCTCAAACGGCAGATCGCCCTCGGCTTGCAGATCTGAGAAGGCCGAGAATGTCTCGGCCCTCTGGCTGTTGAAATCATGCGCCACGGCGCTCACTCCTGTTCTGCCAGAAAGCGTTCGGCATCCAGCGCGGCCATGCAGCCCATACCAGCGGAAGTGACAGCCTGGCGATATTTGTGGTCGGTCAGGTCACCAGCGGCAAAAATACCGGGAATAGATGTTTCGGTGGTGCCGGGGGTCACCTTCACATAGCCACCGTTGTGGGTTTCCAGCACATCCTTTACCAGCTCGGTCGCCGGGGCGTGGCCAATCGCGACAAAAACGCCCTTGCAGGGGATCTCGGTGATCTCGTCGGTTTTGACGTTCTTCACCCGTACCGCTTCAACGCCCAGCGGGTTCTCGGTGCCGACCACTTCTTCCAACTGATGGAACCACAGCGGCTCGATCTTCGGGTTTTTCATCAGGCGGTCTTGCAGGATCTTTTCCGCGCGCAGCTCATCCCGGCGGTGAATCAGCGTCACCTTGGAGGCGAAATTGGTCAGGAACAGCGCCTCTTCCACGGCAGTGTTGCCGCCACCGATCACGACGATTTCCTGGCCGCGATAAAAGAAGCCATCGCAGGTGGCGCAGGCGGAGACGCCGAAGCCCTTGAATTTCTCCTCAGAGGGCAGGCCCAGCCATTTTGCGCGCGCGCCGGTCGCGAGGATCACCGCATCCGCTGTATAGTTAGTGCCGCTGTCACCCTTGGCCACGAACGGGCGCGAGGTGGTGTCGAGGTCGGTGATGATGTCCCCGATGATCTCACAACCCATCGCCTTGGCGTGGTCTTGCATCCGCACCATCAGATCCGGGCCCTGAACCTCGGTATCGCCAGGCCAGTTCTCGACCTCGGTGGTGGTGGTCAGCTGGCCACCCGGCTCGATACCCTGAACCAGGATCGGTTCCAGCATGGCGCGGCTGGCATAGACACCGGCAGTATAGCCTGCCGGGCCGGACCCGATGATCAGAACCTTGGTGTGGCGCGTGTCGCTCATCTCATTTCCCCAGTAGATGAATAGGGCGGTCTTGCCGCCGTCAGGCAATGCATATAACTGCACCCGGCGGCGTCTTAAAGCCCTGGCTTGGGCGAAGATGGGCGGTCCTGACCTTAGCGGTTTTACTAAGATGCTGAGGTTTCATCTTATCATTGGCAAATATTGTTGCGCGCAACTGAAATAATATTGCGTGCGCTTTGGATGCTGGTATAACAAACGGAAATTTCAACAGGAGCTTCCAGATGGTCACAACACGCCTTGATCCGATTGATCGCAAGATTTTGTCGGAATTGCAGGCCGACGGTCGCATGACCAATGTTGAGCTGGCCAAGCGTGTCGGTATTTCCGCACCACCCTGCCTGCGCCGTGTGCGCTCGCTTGAGGAGGCGGGGTTGATCCGGGGCTATCACGCTGAAGTCAATGCCCGCGAACTGGGGTTCGAGGTGCAGGTTTTCGCCATGGTGGGGCTGGAGAGTCAGGCCGAGGCCGAGTTGAGCGCATTTGAAGCAAAATGCCGGGAATGGCCGCTGGTGCGGGAGTGTCACATGCTGAACGGTGAGGTGGATTTCATCCTGAAATGCGTCTCCCCTGATCTCAGCACCTTCCAGAGCTTTCTGACCAGTGATCTGCTGACCACTCCGAATGTGGCCAGTGTCAAGACATCGCTGGTCATCCGTGGCGCCAAGGATGAGCCGGGTGTGCCATTTGACGTTCTGGAGCAGCGCCTCGCACGTGAGGCCTGATCAAGGCCGATAACCTTGGCTGCGACCCTAAAAAAGGCGCCCCGCGAGCGGGCGCCTTTTGCGTAGGTTTGACCATCCTTGCCGCGCGAAAATGGACCTCAGATCATATCCGGGTCGGAGGGGGCAACACGCGGATAGGCCAGCGGACCAAAGCCTGCAATCGTCTCGACATGGGAAAACAGGTTGAGGTAGAGCGTGCGGATTGCGTGGCTCACCAATTTCAGCGCCTCGGGCCCCGGATGATAGGTTTCAAACGGCAAACCGCCGACATTGATCACCGCGTGCCGGGGCAGGCAGATATGGTAGAGATCTACTGCCGTCGGGGGCGCGGTTTCCACAATGCTCATACCGTCGTGATACTGCTGTACCGGTACCAGTGCGGCACCGTTTTCCAGCTGAAGACCTGGCAGGGGCGCGCGTTGCAGCAGCCGCGCAGCTGGGCCCGTGACAACCGTTGACATCGGTTTCGCCTCGCCCAGGCTATCGGCAGTGAAGCTGGTCAGCCGATGGCTGCGTCCGTTCTGGCCGCTGCGGGCGGGAATCAGGCTGGTACAGCCTTTCCACACCAGCGGCTGGGCCTCCCCGTCATAGGTCATCAGCTCATCACCCGGCAGAAGATCCTCGATGGCGATAGGGCCTTGGGAGGTCTCAATCAACGAGCCGCGGCAGAAGGCGGTAAAGGCCTCCTCAAATAGCGGCAGCGAAGGCGCCACGTGGCGGGTTTCGGCGATGGATCCATTGGGTAACAGGCTGCAGACGTCATAACGGCGCAGCTGGGGCCGCGCGCCGCCGCGCTGGGCGGCTGGATCTTTCAACAGGGCGTTCGCTTCGACCGCATTGGCAGCTGCGCGTCGCAGCGACTGAGGTATGGTCATGGCTAACTTGCCTCTCTCATGACTGTACAGACGTCGACTTTGGCGGCGCGATGAGCAGAAAGCGCGCCAAAGCCGTTTGATCCCTGCCGGGTGCCCCATCCGCAATACGCACGGTTCGGGGTATGCGCCCAGCAGGGCAGGTAATCGCGGCGGGTCCCGCTTGGGCAGAGGTCGCCGCCTGGCCTGAACATTGGTGGACGATGTCAGGCCGGTATTCATGGTCCCCGGCTTGTTGTGAGCCGGGGTGCAGTTCAGGCGCTTTTGACAGCTGCCTGCTGCGACGGGGTTTGATGGCGGCGTTCAATCGCGGTTTGCCGGGTGGCGCCACGGGTCCAGGGCAGGCGGACCTCTTCGGTCTTGGCGGCGGCCACAATCGATTTGATGAAGCGCGATTTCGGTTTCATGAGGCGTCTCCTGTCGGGGCGGGGCAACCTCCTGTCGCCCGCACGCTGTAGTCCCGACCTTTGTCGCCTGCCAATGCGCCAGCAATGTGGCCGATCTGTGGAATTCACCGGAACTTCGCCAGATCTGCGCGCGCTATCACACCATACTCCGGCGCTGTTTTGCACCGGAATTCAATGTCGTGTCACATGATGAAGGCCGCGGTGATTACAGGCGGATACAGGAAATGAGGCGACCATAATCTGCCTCTTTCTGGTGGGTCGCACGGCGGTAGGAGTAGAACCGTTCCGCGTCGGAATAGGTGCAATGACCGGTCCAGGCCGCCTCTGCCACGCCTGCGCTGCGGAGTTTTTGCAGGCCCAGCGATGGCAGGTCAAAGAGATACCGGTCGCCCTCACCATTGGCAAAAAATCGGGCGTTGTCCGCATCCTGCATCATGAAGTCATCAAAGAACTCCGGGCCGACTTCATAGGCGCGCTGCGAGATTGTGGGGCCGATAACCGCGCGGGTGTTTTGACGGCTCGCCCCCAGCTGTTCCATGGCATCCAAGGTGGCTTCTAGAACGCCGTCCAGCGTGCCGCGCCAGCCCGCATGGGCGGCGCCGACCACCTTTGCCTCGGCGTCGTGGAACAGCACAGGCTGGCAATCAGCGGTCAGGATGGACAGCACCACACCGGGCACATTCGTGACCATCGCGTCGGCCTGAATGTCGCCCTGAATATTGTCTTGTCGCACATCGGAGATGGTCAGGACATTGGCCGAATGCACCTGATTTACCCGGCCGAGCGCCTCCGGCGGTGCGTCCATCGCGGCGGCAGCTCGGGTCCGGTTGATCTGTACGGCTTCCCGCTGATCGGACGAACCAAGCCCGCAGTTCAGCCCCGCAAAGATCCCTGAAGACGCGCCACCGCGCCGGGTGAAAAACCCATGTTTGGTGCCATTCAACAAGTCGGAGATGAGAATTTCCAGCGTCATGCGTTCAATCCCGGTGGAGGTGAGGCCTGCATGGGGAAAATCCCCAGCACTTTGAACAGGTTTCCCATTTCCTCAGGGTGCGTCAACCGCCGATGTGCAGCAATCAAAGATTGCAGGGCGTTCCCCTCCAGCCGCGCGGCTAGCGTCTGCGCGCGTTCGGTGATGCCCAGACGCTCCAGAAACACGCCCTGTGGGGTCAGCCGGCTATGGCTGCAACCTGCGGCCTTCGCGGTCAGTGCCAGTGCCTCAAAATCAACATGGGTGGTCAGATCGGCGCTGCCGGGATCAGTGAGCGGATCGCTGGGTGCATGGGCGCGCAGGGCCTGCAGCGTATCCCCCAGGGATCGCCAGTCGCCATAGTCCACGATCAGCGCGGCGCCGCCGTGGTGCGAAATCCGGGCAGCGATGGTCTGCACCATGGGCTGCGCTGCTTCGCACAGTTCCACCAGATCATTATCGCGGGTGTCCTCAAGACGATGCGCCAGCGCCGGTTGCGGTGTCACCGCGCCAAGGCCAAAGCTCAGCATGCCGTCCTGCAGCCCGACGGATTTTTCGCGCCAGCCGTCGCCATCTCGCAGAAATTGACGCACCGGCAGCGCATCGAAGAATTCATTTGCGATCAGAAACAGCGGCTGCTCGGGCAGCGCTGTGATGGTGTCGTGCCAAAGAGGGGCGTAATCGCTCAAGGTCTCCGCCTGCCGGGCGCGCAGGGTGGGGGAGGCCTCGAGGAGCGCGATTTGCATGGCGTCGTGGAACCCCGGCACCTGTTTGGTGGCGCGCAGCAGATCCGCCATCAACGTGCCGCGACCCGGGCCAAGCTCGGCCAGAATAAACGGGTTAGGGCTGCCCTGATCCAGCCAGCATTGCGCCAGTGCCAGCCCGATCAGCTCTCCGAACATCTGGCTGATCTCCGGCGCGGTGATGAAATCGCCCGCGCGGCCCAGCGGGTCGCGGGTTGTGTAGTAGCCATAGGTCGGGTGCAGCAGCGCCTCCGCCATGTAGTCCGCAACCGAAATCGGTCCCTCGGCGCGGATGCGGGTCGCGATGTGGTCGCTCAGGCTCATGCGGGGACCTCAGTAGTGGAGCGGCGGCGCAGTACCAGAAAGACTCCGATGGCAATCATCGGCAAGGACAACAGCTGCCCCATGGTCAGCCCATATCCGCTGATCTCCCAGGCGAGGCCAAGCGGGTTCTCGGCTGTTACGAATTGCGCATCCGGTTGGCGTACAAATTCGACCGCAAATCGCGCCGCACCATAGCCTGCAAGAAACACACCGGTGATCCAGCCGGGCTGGCGCAGCGCGGCGCGCCGGTAGACCAGCCACAGCAGAACCGCGCCGAGGATCAACCCTTCCAGCAGCGCCTCATAAAGTTGCGAGGGGTGGCGCGCGCAGATCTCCCCCAGCGCCTGACCGCAGGACTGCGCTGCGCGCCCCGGAAAGGCCACGCCCCAGGGCAGATCAGTTGCCCGGCCCCAAAGTTCGGCATTGTTGAAATTTGCAAGCCGCCCCAGCAGCAGCCCCGGCGGCACCGTATGGGCCACCAGATCGGCAATCTGCAGGCGCGGGATATTGTGGCGCAGCGCGTAAAGCCAAGTCGCCAGAATCACGCCGAGCAGACCGCCATGAAACGCCATGCCACCTTGCCAGATGCGCAGAATTTCGGTGGGGTTCGCAAGGTAATAGCCCGGCTGATAAAACAGCACATAGCCCAGCCGCCCGCCCAGGATGACACCGAGGATGATCCAGGTCAGCAAATCCTCAACCTGTGCCGCTTTCATTGGCGGCTGCGCGCCGGGCCATAGGGCGGGGCGTCGCAGCGCCGCCACCGCAAGCCGCCAGGCAATGACAATGCCGACGATATAGGCCAGCGCATACCAGCGTAGAGCGAATTGGCTGCCAAACAGCTCAATTGTGAAAATTTCCGGGGTCAGATCGGGGAACTGGAGGAAGAATGCATGCATATGCCGTCAATGCCTTTGCAGGGGCTGCAGTGTCAACGGCTTGCCGCCGCCGGTGTTGATGCCCATATAGGGGGCAAGGCAGACATGGAGAAGACAATGCAGACGCGCAACAAGATCATGGATGATATTTCTCAGCTGATGACCAATGCCATGGGCGTGGCCCATGGCGCGCGGGAAGAGGCGGAGACCGCGATGAAGGGGTTGATCGACCGTTGGCTGGCGGATCGCGATTTCGTGACCCGCGAGGAGTTCGACGCGGTGCGCGCCATGGCGCAGAAAGCCCGCGAGGAGAATGAGGCGTTGAAAGCGCGGCTTGATGCGCTGGAAGCGGGCAAATCCGGCTGACGCTCTCCCGGTGCTGTTCCTGGGGGACACACCCAGGGAATGGCTGAAATATCCGATCTGCAACATTCATTGGCGCACGGCCCCGTCTGGGCTGTGCGCCATTCTTCTGCCGGTATGTGGGGTGCAGTGCGCGATCTTGATGCCTGCAACCGCGTCCAATCTCAAACTCACGGCGCTGTCACGATATTTTGAGGGTATGGACGGTTCGTCCACAACTTATTGCAGTTATCCCCAAATAAAGGGTTGCCAGACTCTCTCGCTGCCTCCACCATATCTAGTAGGAGAAGAGGAAAGTCTCCTCTCCTTATTGAGCAGGCCGCTAGCAATTGGGGGTGCCCCGCATCTCTTTTGCTAGAGATCAGAGAGGTGGCAACATGGCTCTTTCCGAACATTTTCTGGAAGACGAAAATCACCCTATCGACATCGTCGAACATCTGGCCTCGGACCATGATTGGGATTTCGACCGCATAGGTGACGATCAGATCGCGATGGCGGTGGAAGGTCAGTGGCGAACTTATTCGCTGACACTGGCGTGGTCCGGCTATGAAGAAACCCTGCGGATGGTGTGCAGCTTTGAGATGGAGCCGCCGAAGGACCAGCTGCCAAGGCTCTATGAGCTGATCAACGAGATGAACGATCAGTGCTGGGCCGGCGGTTTTACCTTCTGGCCCGATCATAAGCTGATGCTTTATCGTTATGGGTTGGTGCTGACCGGCGGTCAGGTGGCCAGCCCGGAGCAGATCGACACGATGATCAACTCCGCTGTCGCCAATTGCGAACGCTACTATCCGGCCATCCAGCTGATGGTCTGGGGCGGGCAGTCGCCGCGTGACGCGCTTCAGGTCGCCATTGCAGAGGCTTACGGGCGCGCGTAAACCTATCCCCGAACCGGTCCCGCATGGGGCCGGAGATCCGATCAGGGGAGGGGAAAGATGCAGGTTTCAGAGATCGCAGCGCGCGGCATCGCGCTTTTGGGCTGCGGCAAGATGGGCTCGGCCATGTTGGCGGGCTGGCTTGACCGGGGGGTATCCCCGGAGGCTGTCTGGGTGATCGATCCCAACCCGTCCGATTGGCTGCGTCAGACAGGTGTTCACATCAACGCGCCGCTGCCTGAGGCGGGTGCCGATGCACCGGGGATCGTGTTGATCGCGGTCAAGCCGCAGATGATGGGCGAAGCACTGCCGCAGCTGCAACAGCTTGGCAATGGCGAGACGCTGTTCATTTCCGTGGCCGCCGGGACCTCAATCGCCACCTACGAAAACCTGCTTGGCGCCAACACGCCGATTGTGCGAGCGATGCCGAACACACCGGCTGCGGTCGGGCGTGGCATCACGGCGATCATCGGCAACGCCTGTGCCTCTGCGGACGACGTGACCCGTGCGGAGACGCTGCTGCAGGCCATCGGTCAGACGGTCCGGCTGGAAGCCGAGGCGCAGATGGACGCGGTCACCGGGGTCAGCGGCTCCGGTCCGGCCTATGTCTTTCACCTGATTGAAACCCTTGCGGCAGCAGGTGAGGCCGAGGGGCTTCCGACGGATCTTGCCATGCAGTTGGCCAAGGCCACCGTGGCGGGGGCAGGCGCGCTGGCGGAAGCAGCAGAGGAAACCCCAGCAGAGCTGCGCGTCAATGTGACCAGCCCCAATGGCACGACACAAGCTGCGTTGGAGGTGCTGATGGACGCGGACAACGGCTTCCCACCCTTGCTGCGGCGCGCGGTGGCGGCGGCCTCCCACCGGTCAAAGGAGCTGTCGCGTGGATAACATCAGTTTCGACGATTTTCTGAAGGTCGATATCCGCGTCGGCGAGGTTGTGCGCGCTGAGGACTACCCCGAGGCCCGCAAACCCGCGATCAAGATGTGGGTGGATTTCGGCGACGAGATCGGCGTCAAGAAAACCTCGGCGCAGGTCACGGCACATTACACCCCGGAAAAACTCTTGGGCAGACAGGTGATGGCGGTGGTCAATTTTCCGCCCCGGCAGATCGGCAAATTCATGTCAGAAGTGCTGGTTCTGGGGCTGCCGGACGAGGCGGGCGAAATCATGTTGATCGGCCCGGATGGGGCTGTACCACTTGGGGGGCGGATGCATTGAGCGGGAAACTCTGGATTACCCGTCCGATGACCGCGGCTGTTGAGGCGCGTGCCCGATCGGAATTCGATGTCGAGATCCGGCAGGAGACAACGCCACTGAGTGCCGAGGACCGCCAGCGGGCGCTGCGTGAGTTTGATATCGTTATGCCCACCCTTGGCGATCAGTTCGACGCGGCGAGCTTTGCCGGGATCTCCGCACCTCGGTGCAGGCTGCTGGCCAATTTTGGCGTCGGCTACAATCACATTGACGTCGACGCCGCGAAAACTGCGGGCATTGCGGTCAGCAACACACCGGGCGCGGTCACCGATGCCACCGCCGATACCGCGCTGACGCTGATGCTGATGACCGCGCGCCGGGCGGGCGAGGGGGAGCGGCTGGTCCGCTCCGGTCAATGGCAGGGCTGGCATCCAACCCAGATGCTGGGGCTGCATCTGACCGGCAAACATGTGGGTATCGTCGGCTTCGGTCGCATTGGTGAGGCCATCGCGCGGCGCTGTCACTTTGGTTTTGGCATGTCGGTCAGCTATCTGGCGCGCAGTGAAAAATCACCGGGCTTTCCGGCGGTCCGGGCCGACAGCCTGAATGCCTTGGCGGCAAGTGTCGATGTGCTGGTGCTGGCAGTACCGGGCGGTGCCGAGACCCGGCACCTGATCAATGCGGAGGTTCTGGCGGCGATGCGGCCTGAGGCGCTGTTGATCAATATCGCCCGTGGCGAGGTCGTGGATGAGGCGGCGCTGATTTCGGCCCTTCAGACGGGGCAGATCGCCGGGGCCGGGCTGGATGTCTATGAGTTCGAACCAGAGGTGCCTTTGGCGCTGCGGCAGATGGAGCAGGTCACGCTCCTGCCGCATCTGGGCACAGCCACGGAGGAGGTCCGCAGCGATATGGGACATCTTGCGCTGGACAATGTGGCGGCCTTCCTGGCTGGGAAGCCGCTGATTTCGCCGGTTTGACAAAATGCAAAGGTTGGGGCGCGGAGAGTATGTGCCCCGCCTTAGTTTTGGTCTGAGTGCGTCAGTCAGACGCCTCCGCAGGCAGGTCACCCGTGGCCTGTCGCCAGTGGCGACGGCAGAGCGACACATATGTTTCATTGCCGCCGATCTGTACCTGGGCCCCTTCGGTGATGGTCCGCCCCTGATCATCCTGCCGGATCACCATGGTCGCCTTCTTGCCGCAGTGACAGATGGTGCGCACCTCGCGCATCTCATCAGCCAGCGCCAGCAGCGTCGCCGATCCCGGAAACAGCTTGCCCTGAAAATCGACCCTGAGCCCGTAGCACAGCACCGGCACCCGCAGATCATCCACCACCCGTGCCAGATCCCAGACCTGATCCGGCGACAGAAACTGCGCCTCATCGACAAAGATACTGGCGACCGGGCCCTTGGCCAGACGGTTGGCGACCTTGTCAAACAGGTTCTCGCCGGGGCGAAACATATCCGCCTCGGCGCCGATCCCGATGCGGGAGGCAATCCGCCCCTGACCGGCGCGGTCATCCAACGCCGCAGTCAGCAGATAGGTGTCCATATTGTTCTCGCGGTAGTTATGCGAGGCTTGCAAGAGCACCGTCGATTTGCCGGCATTCATGGTGGAGTAATGAAAGTAAAGCTTGGCCATGGGGCTGATTTAGCCGCAGTGCCCCCCGGAGGAAACGGTTTTCTTCATCAGATGCGGCCAGATGTGGAATGGCAGGGCGGGCTTGGGTGAGCCATCCGTGAAGCACCCTGCACGCTGATGTCGGTCCGAGGCGAAACAACCCGAGAAACGAACCACACGACACCCGCAGCAGGGCGCAAACTGGACGGAAATTGCCCACCAGCGAAGGCCCACGAAACACGCCTCCGCCCCCAACACATTTCCCTGTCGTAAGACCTGGATCAGCGCTGTAAGTCCCTTAAAACCTTAGGGATAGAAATAGGTTCGCATTTCCTTTAAGTGTCGTGAATGGGAAATTAACGCGTTTCTTCCCCAATGGGGAAGCGGTCATATGCAGGTAGAATTTATATGGCAGACATAGGTACTTATCTAAAAAAACACACCGAGGCGCTGGTCAAGGATGTGGGGATCGAGGCGGCCTGCCAGATCACAGGGAAATCCAAGGCGACGCTTGGCCGATATTACTCGGATAATGCCGAACACGCCGATCGCTTCATGCCGGTTGATGCGGTGGCCAAGCTTGAGGCGGCGGCCTCCTTTCCGCATGTGACATCTGGTCTGGCGGATCTAAAGAACATCACCCTATCGTATTGTGAGGCAAGCGCGGCGTCAGAGGCCCGCAGCGGTGGCGTCAATGCCGATGTGATCGCACTGAGCCAGCGTTTCGCCACCTTGATGAGTGAATATCAGGAGGCGATGGCCGATGGAATTATCACCATCAACGAGGCCAAGCGACTGCTGCGCGAAACGGTGATGTTGCAGCAGGTGTTGCTGGATATGAAACTGCATCTGGAAGAAGAGAGTGGCTGAGATGTCAACGGGGAAGGCCGCGACGCTTGGAGCACGAGCGGCCAAGGATCTGCCTGCGCTCGTTGACGCTGCATTGCCGCAGATTGATGTTGTTGGTCTGGCAGCGGCGGACGATCCGCAGCATCCACCGCGTATTCTGCTCCTTTACGGGTCGTTGCGGTCTGTAAGCTATTCACGAAAAGTCGCCGAGGAGGCTGCGCGGATCCTGCGCGCGCTGGGCTGTGAGACGCGGATCTTTGATCCGAGCGGATTGCCCCTGCCGGATGACGAAGGATCCGAGGGACATCCCAAGGTCACCGAACTGCGTGATCTGGCGGTCTGGAGCGATGGCATGGTCTGGTCCAGCCCCGAACGCCATGGCGCGATGACCGGTATCATGAAGACGCAGATCGACTGGCTGCCGCTGTCGCTGAAGGGCGGCATCCGCACCACGCAGGGCAAGACGCTGGCGGTGATGCAGGTCTCCGGTGGGTCGCAATCCTTCAATGCGGTCAATCAGATGCGCATCCTGGGCCGCTGGATGCGGATGATCACAATACCCAACCAGTCCTCCATTCCCCGAGCCTGGCTGGAATTTGGCGAGGGCGAGCGACTGCCTGACGGTCCGTTCTATCGCCGGGTTGTCGATGTGATGGAAGAGTTGGTGAAATTCACCTGGCTGACCCGTGGCCGCAAGGATTACCTGGTCGACCGCTATTCCGAGCGGGTTGAAGATGTCGAAGCCGTGCATCAGCGGGTGTCGCAGAAATAGCCCGGATCGTCAGGTGCTCCGTTATAAAACAGGGCCTGCCACACTCGGCAGGCCCTTTTCTATGGCTCATGTTGTGTATTAGGGCGAGCCTGCGAAGGTTCAGGCAACGCGGCGCAGGATAACGGAACCCACGGAATAGCCTGCCCCAAACGAACAGATCAGCCCAAGATCCCCCGCGACCAGATCGTCTGAGTATTTCGAGAAAGCGATGATTGACCCAGCTGAGGATGTATTGGCGTAATCCTGCAGGATATTGGGCTGTTCACCGGCCTCCGGCGTGCGGCCGAGGACTTTCTTGCCGATGAAATCATTCATCGTCTTATTCGCTTGATGCAGCCAGAGCCGCTTCAGGTCGGTGTTTGCAACCCCTTCAGCCTCCATATGCTCGGCGATGTGCTGGCTGACCATCGGCAGCACTTCCTTAAACACCTTGCGGCCGTTCTGCATGAACTGCATGTCGCGGCGATCCTCGACGCCGTCCGGGCGGGAGCGGCGCAGGTAGCCATTGTTGTTGCGGATGTTGTTGGAGAAACTGGTGGCGCAGCGGGTCGACAGGATCTCGAAATAAGCTCCCGTTGCGTCTTCGCTGCGCTCGATCAGGGTCGCTGTCGCCACATCGCCAAAGATGAAGTGACAATCGCGGTCGCGCCATTCCAGATGGCCGGAGCATATCTCCGGGTTCACCACCAATGCCGCGCGGATTGACCCCGACCGCACCATATCGGCAGCGGCCTGAATGCCAAAGGTGGCTGAGGAACAGGCGACATTCATGTCAAAGGCAAAGCCCTCAATGCCCAGCAGATCCTGAATTTCGATTGCCAGCGCAGGGTAGGCGCGTTCCTTATTGGAGGCCGCGCAGATTACCGCATCAACATCGGCAGCGGTCTTGCCTGCCTGCGCCAGCGCCTTTTTGGCGGCATCCAGCGCCATCTCTGCCATGATTGACGGCTCATCATCGCTGCGTTGACGCAACAGCGGGTGCATCACCTCGGGATCCAGAACGCCGCTTTTGTCCATCACATAGCGCTGCTCGATGCCGGAAGCCTTGAGGATGAACTCCTCCGAGGAATGCGCCAACGGCTCCATCTCGCCAGCGGCAATCGCCTCAGCATTTTCGGCATTGGTCTTGTCTGCGTAGGCATTGAATGCCGCGACCAGCTCGGCGTTGGTGATCGTCTGTGACGGGGTGAAGACGCCCGTGCCGGTGATGGCGGGTGTGAACATGCGCTGGACCTTCGGGTGGTTTTCAAAAAGTGCTGCATATCTGGGCATCTTCCCCCTGTCAGGTCAAGTCTGGCGCCATGGCTCATGGCAATAGCTGCTCCTACGTCAACGCCACAGGGAGGGGGCCGCAGCCGGTTTGAGGCGCTTAGAAAACTTCCTTCCTTGAATAGTTCGAATTTTGAAGTATATGCCCCCTGAAGGCGGTGGCGATATGATTCGAGACTCCGACAAGATTTCTGACCATGATACTGACCAGGCTTCGCGCGAGACCCGCCCGGAGGTCTGCGCGATGTTGGGCGTTTTTGCGCTCTATTGGCGCATTGATGCCTGCATCGAAGACAGCGTTGATATGCCCGAATTGAGCCGAATGGAATGTCACATCCTGGTGCGTCTTGGGACCCCATCCCGTATGGGGGAACTGGCACGAATGCTGCAGACCGTTCCCTCTTCGGTGACTGCGGCGGCAGACCGTCTGGAACGACAAGGGCTGATCTGGCGCAGCCGCGATCCTCAGGATCGGCGCGCTTGGCTTTTGTCACTAACGCCGGATGGTGTGGTCAAGCGGGATCGCCTGGTGGCGGCGATGTCTGAGCTGTTTCAGCGCATTTCCGGGCTTGACCGGGACGAAATCCAACAATTTGCGGCCCTTTCGGCCAAAATCCATGACACTGTTGTAGCGGCGGACGCGAATCCGCTTCGGAAGGAGTAACTTATGCAGCTGAGTTCGAGAGTCATTGCCGGTATCGCCGCGCTGATGTTGGCAGGGGGACCGGCACTTGCCGCGGATGCCCTGAAACCTGTCAAACTGATGGAAACACAGTCCGGCGCAATGCCCATCCACCGCGAGTTTTACGGTCAGGTTGCCGCCAAGGAAACGGTTGATCTGGCGTTCCAGGTTGGCGGTCAGGTGGTGAAGTTTCCCGTGACAGAAGGTGCCTTTGTGCCAAAGGGGGCGCTGGTTGCTGAACTGGACCTCGAACCGTTTGAGCTGAAACTTGGTCAGGCGCAGCTGCAGAAGGAACAGGCAGATCGCACGGTCACACGTCTGGAAAAACTGACTGGCACCGTTAGCCAGGTCTCCATCGACGATGCCGAGACCCAGGCGGGTCTGGCGCGGATTGCTCTGCGGGATGCGGATTACGCGCTGGAACATGCAACTCTGAACGCCCCATTTGATGCGTTGGTTTCCAGCCGGGAGGTAGCGTTGTTCAGCACCGTCAGCGCGGGTGCGCCGGTTGTGCGTTTGCACGACATGTCGGAACTCCACATTGAGGTCGATGTGCCTGAAGTGCTGTTCCAGCAGGGGGAAGACAATGACGCCCTGACGATCACCGCAACCTTTCCAAACAGCGACACTGCATATCCGCTGGAAATTCTGGAATTCGATGCCGAGGCCAGCAGCGTTGGCCAGACCTATCGCGTGACCTTCCGCTTGGATCCGCCAAAGGACCGTCAGGTCTTCCCCGGGGCGTCCACGACCGTACGGGTCACTGTGGATACCGGGCTATCAGCCATCGTGGTTCCACCGACCGCAATTGTGCCCGCCGCCAATGGTGAGCCTGGCGTAATGCTGTTTTCGCCCAAAGGTGGGGATGAGGGCACCGTGACCTGGACCAAGGTTGAAACCTCCGCCACCGATGGTGGCCAGATTGAGATCACCTCCGGTCTGCAGGGCGGTGAAGAAATCGTGCTGACCGGTGGCGGCGCGCTCGCCGATGGTGAGGCCGTGCGCCGCTTCACCGGCTTCACCAACTGAGGGCGGATCTTATGGACATTGCACGCGGGTCGATCAATCGGCCGCTTTATACATGGCTCATCATGCTTGCCGCGCTGTTTGGCGGGATCTGGGGGTTCCTGAACCTCGGACGGCTCGAAGACCCGGCCTTCACCATCAAACAGGCGGTGGTCATCACCCAATATCCCGGTGCCAGCGCTGAGCAGGTGGCACTGGAAGTCTCTGAACCGCTGGAATCGGCGATCCAGAAGATGGGAGAGGTGAAACAGATCACCTCAATGAACCAGCCGGGGCTGTCGCGCATCGACGTTGAGATGCAGGACACTTTTGACGGAAGCGAGCTGCCGGCCCTCTGGACCAAGCTGCGCAGTGAGGTTGAAGATGCGGCCCGCGAATTGCCCGAGGGGGTGAGCACCCCCTTCGTCAATGACGGGTTCGGGGATGTGTTCGGCGTCTTCTATGCGGTGACAGCCGAGGGGTACACTGATGCGGAGCGTCACGAACTGGCGACCTTCCTGCGCCGTGAACTGCTGGCGGTGGATGGCGTGGCCGATGTCGAAATCGCTGGCCTGCCGGAAGAGGCGATCTTTGTCGAACCGAAGATGGCGATCACGGTAAACCAGAACATTCCGATCAATGCAGTGTCGAACGCTCTGGCCACGGCCAATTCGGTGCGTTCTGCGGGCCAAGTTGACAACGGGCCGGTGCAGACGCGCGTCAGCGCTCCGGAAGGCTCCGACTCCGTGACGGAAATTGCGGGTCTTACTGTGGGGTCTCAGGGCGAGGTCATCAATATTATCGACATGGCCGATGTCCATCGTGGCCGGGTGGATGACCCGTCCCAGATCATCCGCTTTGACGGTGTTGAGGCCTTTACCATTGGGGTTGCAGGTCTGGCGACAGAAAATATCGTTGAGGTGGGCCAGCGGGTGGATGCGCGTCTGGCTGAGCTGGACAGTCAGATCCCTTACGGTGTTGAGCTGAAACCGATTTACCAGCAGCATGTCGTCGTCGATCAGGCGTCCAATGACTTCCTGGTGAATCTTGCGATGTCGGTCGGCATCGTGGTGATCGTGCTGGCGGTCTTCATGGGCTGGCGGGCCGCCATCGTTGTGGGCACCACGCTGTTGCTCACGGTTGTCGGAACGCTGATGTTCATGAATTTCTTCTCCATTGAAATGGAGCGGATTTCCCTTGGCGCGTTGATCATTGCGATGGGGATGCTGGTGGATAACGCCATCGTTGTGGCGGAAGGTATGCAGATCTCCATGGCGCGGGGGCGGAATTCTCGCGAGGCCGCGCATGAGGCAGCATCAAAAACCCAGATCCCGCTGCTGGGGGCAACCGTCATTGGCATCATGGCCTTTGCCGGTATCGGCCTCAGCCCGGATTCAACCGGTGAGTTCATGTTCTCGCTGTTTGCGGTGATTGGTATTTCGCTGCTGCTCAGCTGGCTTCTGGCGCTGACGGCCACGCCGCTTCTGGCTCACTACTTCTTTAAACAGGGGAGCGGTGACGATCATGATGCCTATTCCGGGATCCTGTTCCGCACCTACAGCAAGATTCTGCGGCTGTCGCTGACACTGCGCTGGTTTGTGGTGCCGGGGCTTATCGCGATCACAGTGTTGTGCTTTATTGGCTTTGGCCAGGTGAAGCAGCAGTTTTTCCCCAACTCCAACACGCCGTTGTTCTTCGTGCACTACAAGCTGCCGCAGGGCACGTCGATCACCACCACCTCACAGCATATGCGTGTGTTTGAGGAGTGGCTGGCAGAGCGGGACGATGTGGAAACAACGAGCACATTTGTCGGGCAGGGGGCCACGCGTTTCATGCTGACCTATGATTCCGAAGATCCAACCCCCAGCTATGGGCACCTCATCATCCGGGCCACCAGCCTTGAGGCGATCCCGGCGCTGCAGGCGGATCTGGAGGCCTTTGGTAAGGGGCGCTTCCCTGAGGGCGAATTCCGCACCAAACGGCTGGTCTTTGGCCCCGGTGGGGGCGCCCCGATTGAGGTGCGGTTTGCCGGGCCTGACCCCCGGGTGCTGCGGCAGCTGGGTGAGGAGGCAATGCAGCGTCTGAAACAGGCGACACCAGATATTCTGAGTGTGCGTCAGGACTGGCGCGAGCAGGAAATCACGCTGAAGCCGATTTATGCCACGGACCGGGCGCAAACTGCCGGTGTCACGCGGGAGGCTATCGCGGATGCGCTGCAGTTCTCCACCGATGGTCTGCGGGCGGGTGTGTTCCGCGAGCGGGATCGCTTGATCCCAATCGTTCTGCGCCGTGCCGAGGTTGGTGAATATAATCTGATGGATCAGCTGGTGTTCTCTGAGGCGGCAGGTAAATTTGTGCCGCTTGAGCAGATGGTCGACGGGATTGACGTGGTGGTTGAAAACACCCTTGTCCATCGCCGTGATCGTGTGCCCACGCTGACCGTTGGTGCAGACATTCCAGCAGACCTGACCGCAGCCAGTGTTTTCTCGCAGGTCAAAGACACCATTGAGGAGATCCAGCTGCCTGCGGGCTACACAATGGAGTGGGGCGGGGAGCATGAGAACTCTGCCGACGCCAATGCCAGCCTTGGCAAGCAGCTGCCGGTCACGATCCTGATTATGGTGCTGATTTCGGTGCTGCTGTTCAATGCGATCCGCCAACCGATCATCATCTGGCTGTTGGTGCCGATGTCGGTGAACGGGGTGGTGATTGGCCTCCTTGGAACTGGTATGCCCTTCACCTTTACCGCGCTTCTCGGTCTGCTCAGCCTCTCTGGCATGCTGATCAAGAACGGTATTGTCTTGGTTGAGGAAATTGATCTGGTCCGGGCGGAAGGAAAACCGCTGCGCGAGGCCATTGTCGAGGCGTCCGTGTCGCGTCTGCGCCCGGTCATGCTGGCGGCGGTTACAACCATCCTTGGCATGGCACCGCTGCTGACCGATGCCTTCTTTGTGTCGATGGCGATCACCATCATGGGGGGGCTGGCTTTTGCCACTGTCCTGACCCTGGTGGCCGCGCCTGTGTTCTATCTGATCTTCTTCGGACGGGATGAAAAACGCGAGCAGGCCGCCGCAACCTGATCACTGCGCCTGATATTTCAAGAGAAAGCCCCGGTTGCAGAACCGGGGCTTTTTTGTTGTGCAGATCACCTTCTGATTGCGGGGCTGGGTCCGCAAGATGGCCTGTGGAGCGGCATAGGCAAAGCGGTACGGTCCCCGTGCAGGGCAAATACAGGCGCGGCTGCTGGTATTTCAGCGGCAAAATCCTGCTGTGATCCGCGCATGATCTCTTAAGACTTATGCGGTGGCAAAGCACCGACGGGATTCGCCCCAATTGCCAGTGGGCGGGCCAAATTCCGCCTTAATCCCCGCGATTCCTTTCCAGATCTCAGCGCCCGGCCCGTATCCACAGGAAAAATCGCACTGAAATCCTTGCTGGAAAAATGACATTTTTTCCGATGTTTGAGCGAAATTTCCCTAAAAATGTTCAGAGAGGTTAAGGAAAATATAGTGCTATGGCAGTCCTATGACCGCAGTCGCCGTGCGCGTTAACTGATTGTTAAACATGTCACATTCTGCGCGCCTTTCTGACAGCTCTCCACAACTCCAAGCCGCATTCCAGCCTCAGCCGACCCCGAAGATGGCGATGTGGGAAAAAATCGGAGTGGACCATGAAACGCATTATCCGGCTGATCGCCGCTGCTATTATTTCGAGTACAACCCTGAGCCTATCTGTGGAGGCGCAGTCTGCCGGAGTTAGGGCCGTGCAGGGATGGGAAGCTGTCGGACGGCTCAATATTGCCGGGCGCAATATGTGTACCGGCAGTCTGATCGCGGCCAATCTGGTACTGACCGCCGCGCATTGTCTCTACAATCCGCAAACCGGTCAGGCGGTGAACCCGCGAAGCATCAAATTCGAGGCCGGTCTCAATGGACGCAGGGCCAAGGCCTCACGCAGGGTTGTGAAAGCAGTTATCCATCCCGGATATCGCCACAGCTGGTCCAGTCGCAGCGAAGCGGGCAGCGATATTGCAGTTTTGCGCCTGGATCGTCCAATTGCGGGGAGTAAGATCCGCCCGTTCTTATTGGCAGCAGCTCCAACACCCGGTGAAAGTGTCGACGTGCTGTCCTACACTATAAATCAGGCAACCCGCCCGGCCCGTGAGCAAGGATGCCGGATCCTTTCGACCAGAAGCGAAACTCTGGTGACCTCTTGTCGGGTAGAATATGGTGCCTCAGGGTCGCCTGTTTTACAGATGCGCAAAGGTGGCACGCCGATGCTGGTTTCCGTGATTTCGGCCAAGGCTCAGATGGGCCGCAAACGGGTGTCGCTGGCCACCACCTTTGATGGATCGCTGCGCAGGCTAATGCGCCGCGCGGGCTGAGCTGGGCCCGCCCAGCCTCCGCTCCGTTTCCCACAATTGCGTCTGTGGGGGGTGGGCGGCACCCAATCGGTCAATAACCCCGGAGCACCTGCTCCGGGGTTTGTTCAGGACGGGATCGGAGGCGCGTCAGTTGACGAAATGGAGCCGGTCAAACTGTCGCCGCCACGCGGAAACCTGATCCTGAACCGGCTCTCCACGCAAAGCGGCCGCGATTAGCGTGGCCAAGGCGACGGCATCTTTGCTGGTCATGCCCCAGCGCACCAGCTCTGGCGTGCCGATCCGCAGGCCGTTCATATCGCCCTCAACCGCAGGCAGGGGCAGGCCGATCCCGCAGGCCAGAAACCCATTCCGTCGCAGCAGTTTTGACGCGGCCTGCCCGCCACCATAGATCTCGGCGCGCAGCGCAAACTGATGGGACATGGTGATGCCGTCGGCTGTTTTGAACAGTGGCAAGCCTTCTGCCTCCAGCGCGGCTGCAAGGCTCTTTGCCATCGCAATCATTTCGGACGCATAGGCCCGGCCGTGATCGCGCCAGTCCAGCAGGGTCACCGCGAGGGCTGCGGATTTTGCCACATCAAAGTTCGCCGTCATGCCGGGAAAGGCGATGCTGTCCAGCGCCTTGGCGATTTCGGCATCGTTGCTGACGATCAGCCCACCGGCAGGACCACCAAGGCTCTTGTAGGTGCTCATGGTCATGAAGTGGGCGCCCTCGGCCAGCGGATCGGCCCAGGCCTTCCCTGCGATGATCCCACATTGATGGGCCGCGTCAAACATGACCTTGGCGCCAATCTGATCCGCGATCGCCCGCACGCCTGCAACGGGGTGTTCAAACAGGTTGAGACTGCCGCCGATGGTAATCAGCTTGGGGCGTTCCCGCTCTGCGAGCTGCTGAAGGGCCTCCAGATCGACGGTATAGCCATCTTCGAGCACTGGTGCATCGATACTGCGTAGCCCATAAAGCCCGGCACAGCCGGCGGCGTGATGGGTCACATGTCCGCCGATGCTGGCGGGCGGTGCAATGATGGTATCGCCGGGGCGGCAGGTTGCCATAAAGCCGTAGAGATTGGCGAGCGCGCCGGACGGCACGCGGATTTCGGAAAATTCCGCATTGAAGACCTCGCAGGCAAGACGCGCTGCAATCACCTCGATTTCTTCAATGGCCTCTAATCCCATCTCATATTTATCGCCGGGATGCCCCAGCGACGGGCGCGACCCCAGACCCGAAGCAAGCAAAGACTCCGCCCTTGGGTTCATCACATTGGTGGCCGGGTTGAGGTTGAAACAGTCTGCCTCATGGATCACACGGTTTTCTTCGACCAGGGTCGCGATACGATCCAGCAATTGATCGGATGCTGCACCGGCCGTGGCCCGGGTGATGTCCTCGATCCGGGTGATACTTGCTTCGGGAAGCCAGCTGTGGGGCGCTTGAGTCATCTGATCCTCCATCTATGGATAGCTCTGCCTGTGCTCACTTTGCGCTTGATGGGCGTGACCGGGCAAACCAGATTTGCTATTTGTTGGCGTAGAAAAACTAAGCCTGAAGCGAGCTGCCATGACTGTCTCCCCCAGACGCCCCAAGGGGCCTCCTTTGAACGCGATGCGGGCGTTTGAGGCTGCCGCGCGCCTCTCCGGTTTCGTTGCTGCGGCACAGGAATTGGGCGTGACACCCGGCGCGGTGTCCCAGCAGGTAAAGGCGCTGGAGGACTGGACGGGCACGCCGCTATTTCAGCGCAACCCGCAGGGGGTGCTGCTGACCGCGGCGGGGCAGGCGCTGTTGCCAAGCTTCGTGGAGGCGTTTGATGCGCTGGGTGCGGCGACGCAGGCCTTGCGATCGCTACGACCGGTCCAGGAGCTACATATCGCCGCCCTGCCTTCCATTGCGCAACTGTGGTTGCCGCAGCGGCTCGACCGATTGCGCAGGGCGCTGCCAGATCTGAAAATCTCCGTCACGGCGATGGAGGAACCTCCAAATCTCAACCGTGAACTCTTTGATTTTGCGATTTTCTACGCCTCACCTGAGGAGCGCCCGGAGGCAGCGCTGGTCTTGCAGGGAGACCGGATCTTTCCGGTTTGCGCTCCGGCGGTTGCTGCGGGGCTGAACCATCCGGAAGACCTGTCACAGGTCGCCCTGTTGCAGGATCAGACCTGGGCCGGGGATTGGACGCAGTGGTGCAAGAGCACCGGACTGGTTCTGCCAAATGCCGATAGCGGCCCAGCCTATTCGCTCTATAGCCTGGCGCTGCAGCAGGCGATTGCCGGAGCCGGTGTGCTGATGGGGCATGAGGCTTTGGTTGCTGATGCGCTGGGTCAGGGCAGCCTGATGTGTCCGTTCAAGGATCTTATCGCGGACAGCGGGCGCCAGCTTATCCTTGTCCAGCCACCGCGCGCCAGAAGAGGCCCGGCGCATGAGACCATATTGGGGCTACTGAAATAGAGAGGCAGTTGCGATAGCAAAAAAGCCCCGACGCGTTGTCGGGGCCTTTTGAATGGTTCGTATTCTGCCAATGTCGGCTGATCAGCCCTGCAGGCTCTTCACCTCAACATCGCCTTCAGCCTGCGCCTTGATCGCGCGGGCGGCGGCATTGGCGCCGGCAGCAGTGGTGAAATAGGGGATCTTGTCATAGAGCGCGACGGACCGCATGTCTTTGCTGTCCTGTACGGCCTGCGCGCCTTCTGTGGTGTTCATCAGCAGCTGGACGTTGCCGTCCTTCAGCATATCGACCACATGGGGGCGGCCCTCATAAACCTTGTTGACCAGCTCGCAGGGCACGTCATGGCCGTCCAGCCAGCTTTGGGTGCCGCGTGTTGCCACCAGGGTAAAGCCCTGTTCCACCAGAATTTTCGCCGCATCCAGCATCAATGTGCCCTTGTCAGCATCCTTGATCGAAATGAAGGCGCGCCCTTCAGAGGGCAGCACCATCCCGGCCCCCATCTGCGCCTTCAGGAAGGCGCGGGCAAAGCTGCGGTCCCAGCCCATGACCTCACCGGTGGAACGCATCTCCGGCCCCAGCAGCGTATCAACGCCGGGGAAGCGGGCAAAGGGCAGCACGGCTTCTTTCACCGAGAACCAGGGCATGTCGGGATCCGCCAACGTCATTGGGTCGGCCATCGGCACGTTGACGTCATAGCCGGCATCCGGCTCATACGGCGCACGCTTAGGGAAATTCGACAGCGGTTCACCGGCCATCACGCGGGCGGCGATGGAGGCGATGGCGCTATCGGTGGATTTCGCCACAAACGGCACGGTGCGCGAGGCACGCGGGTTCACCTCAATCAG
The DNA here is from genome assembly GCF_000826845.1 of Phaeobacter sp. S60. Lineage (NCBI taxonomy): Bacteria > Pseudomonadati > Pseudomonadota > Alphaproteobacteria > Rhodobacterales > Roseobacteraceae > Phaeobacter > Phaeobacter sp. S60. Next base: position 358,994 of record NZ_JSWJ01000011.1, on the reverse strand, counting down.
GTAGATCACCTCATTGCCATCGGCATCGGGTTTCACCGCGAACTGGATGTTCATCAGGCCGACCACATTCAGCGCCTTGGCCAGCGCATTGGTCTGGGTCTTGACCTCTGCAATCACCTCTTTTGACAGCGAGTAGGGCGGCAGAGAGCAAGCACTGTCGCCGGAGTGAACGCCTGCTTCCTCAATATGCTGCATGATGCCGGCCACATGCACATCCGTGCCGTCGCAGATTGCATCAACGTCCAGTTCCACCGCACCGGAGAGATAGCTGTCGAGCAGAACCGGGCTGTCCCCGGAGACCACAACCGCCTCGGCGATGTAGCGCTTCAGCTGGTCCATATCGCGCACGATTTCCATCGCGCGGCCCCCCAGAACATAGGACGGGCGGATCACCAGCGGAAAGCCGATTTCTTCTGCGATCTCAATCGCCTGTGCGTCGGTGGATGCAATGCCGTTACGCGGCTGCTTAAGACCCAGCTGATTGACCAGGGCCTGGAACCGCTCGCGGTCCTCGGCCAGGTCAATGGCGTCAGGTGAGGTGCCGAGGATCGGAATGCCTTCCTCTTCCAGCGCATTGGCCAGCTTCAGCGGTGTCTGGCCGCCGAACTGGACGATGACGCCATGCAGGGTGCCGTTTTCCTGTTCCTTGGTCAGGATCTCCATCACATGTTCGAACGTCAGCGGTTCAAAATACAGCCGGTCTGAGGTGTCATAGTCGGTCGACACGGTCTCCGGGTTGCAGTTGATCATGATGGTCTCATAGCCCGCATCGGTCAGCGCAAAACAGGCGTGGCAGCAGCAGTAGTCAAACTCGATCCCCTGACCAATCCGGTTGGGGCCACCGCCGAGGATGACGACTTTTTTCTTGTCCGAGGGGCGCGCCTCGCATTCCACATCGCCAAAGGCCGGAGCCTCATAGGTGGAATACATATAGGGAGTCTGGGCCTCGAATTCGGCGGCGCAGGTGTCGATCCGCTTGAAGACAGCATTGACGCCAGCGTTGCGGCGGGCGCGGCGCACGTCACTCTCACTCTGGTCGGTCAGTTTGGCCAGACGCGCGTCGGTGAAGCCCAGCATCTTGATCGCGCGCAGACCATGCTCGTCCTGGGGCAGGCCTTCGGCGCGGATCTTGGCTTCGGCGTCAACGATTTCGCGGATCCGGGCCAGGAACCAGGGGTCGAATTTGGTGACCGCGTGGATGTCATCATCGGACAAGCCGTGGCGCATCGCCTGGGCGATGGTGCGCATCCGGTCCGGGGTCTGCTGGCTGATCGCCTTGATCACCGCGGCTTTACCATCGGTCTCATCCTCGGCGCCGGGGATGGCCACCTCATCAAAACCTGTGAGCCCGGTTTCCATCGAGGCCAGCGCCTTTTGCAGGCTCTCATGGATGGTACGGCCAATGGCCATGGTCTCGCCCACGGATTTCATCGCGGTGGTCAGATAGGGCTCTGAGCCTGCAAATTTCTCAAACGCAAAGCGCGGGATCTTGGTGACGACATAGTCGATGGTCGGCTCAAACGATGCCGGGGTCACGCCGGTGATGTCATTGTCCAGCTCATCCAGCGTGAAGCCGACCGCCAGTTTGGCGGCGATCTTGGCAATCGGGAAGCCGGTGGCCTTGGAGGCCAGCGCCGAGGAGCGCGACACGCGCGGGTTCATCTCGATCACCACCATGCGGCCATCGGCTGGGTTCACCGCCCACTGCACGTTGGATCCGCCGGTTTCCACGCCAATCTCGCGCAGCACCGCAATCGAGGCGGAGCGCATCATCTGGTATTCTTTGTCGGTCAGCGTCAGCGCCGGGGCCACGGTGATCGAATCACCTGTGTGGACGCCCATCGGGTCGATATTCTCGATCGAGCAGACGATAATCGCGTTGTCGGCGGTGTCGCGCACCACCTCCATTTCGTATTCTTTCCAACCCAGCAGGCTCTCATCGACAAGGATCTGATTGACCGGTGAGGCATCCATGCCGGAGCGGCAGAAATGGATGTAATCTTCGCGATTATAAGCGACCCCACCGCCGGTCCCGCCAAGGGTGAAGGCCGGGCGGATGATTGCGGGCAGGCCGATATCTTCCAGCTCATCCAGAGCCATCTGAACACCGGCGTCCAGATCGGCACTGCCGTTGTCTTTCTTCGGCGCTGTGATGATTGTGGCGCGGGGGTTCTCCAGCCCAAGCCGATCCATCGCCTCGCGGAACAGCTTGCGGTCTTCTGCCATTTCAATGGCTTCGCGCTTGGCGCCGATCATCTCAACGTCGAATTTCGCCAGCACGCCCATCTCTTCCAGCGCCAGCGCGGTGTTCAGACCGGTCTGCCCACCCATCGTCGGCAGCAGTGCGTCGGGGCGTTCTTTTTCGATGATTTTGGCAACCACTTCGGGCGTAATCGGCTCGATGTAGGTGGCATCCGCCAGACCCGGATCAGTCATGATCGTCGCCGGGTTCGAATTCACCAGAATGACCCGGTAGCCCTCTTCGCGAAGTGCTTTGCAGGCCTGCGCGCCTGAGTAGTCAAACTCACAGGCTTGGCCAATGATGATCGGCCCCGCACCAATGATCATGATCGATTGGATATCGGTTCTTTTCGGCATGGCCTGAATCCCTCTGATTTGCGCGAGTCATGGGCACCCCCGTGCGCCCAAATTGTCCTGCGTTATAGGGACCGCGCCGAAAGGTTCAAGGGGGATCGGAAACCGAATTGGAAATGCCGCATCCATGCCTTTTGTTCGCATAGCGAACGGATATATGTGGAGGGGCAAGATAGACGGAGCAGGCAGACGTGCGGATTCGCTTTGATCAGGGGCCAAAGGGGGCCGCCACATGTTTTGACACCCCGCTGCGCATCATTCGCGCGGACGGGCCGGACGACGTGCCCGCGGCCTTGGCGGCGCTGGATACGGCGCGCGATGCCGGGCACTGGCTGGCGGGCTACGCGTCGTATGAGCTGGGCTATGCGCTTGAGCCGAAACTGGCGAGCCGGATGCCAAGGGAGCGGCGGCTGCCGTTGATCTGCTTCGGGGTCTATGATGAGCCCTCTGGTGAAACGGATCGGGCATTGCCAGACCTTCCCCCTGGCGATGCGGGTTTGGAGGGTATCACCCCCCGATGGACCTATGACCGCTATGCCCAGGCCTTCGCCGAGGTGAACCGCAATATCGGCAAGGGCGATATCTATCAGGCCAACCTGACCTTCCCGATCGATGCCGATGCCTATGGCACCGCTGAAGACCTCTATGCAGCGTTGAAAGCCAGACAGGCTGTCGGCTACGGCGCCCTGATCGAACAGGACGACCTGCCGGATCTGTTGTCCCGCTCGCCGGAGCTGTTTTTCCGCACCGATGCGGAGGGCGTGATTGAGACCCGCCCGATGAAGGGCACCCAGCCGCGCAGCGTTGATCCGGTGGAGGATGCCCGCCGCCGCGACTTCCTGCGTCAGGATGAGAAAAACCGCGCTGAAAACCTGATGATTGTTGATCTATTGCGCAACGACATTTCTCGCGTGGCTGAGACCGGTTCGGTTCATGTGCCCGAATTGTTTGCCGTCGAGAGCTATGCGACGGTGCATCAGATGGTTTCCATGGTGCGCGCTAAATTGCGCCCCGACGCCGGGTTGGCAGAGATCTTTTCAGCGCTGTTTCCCTGCGGATCCATTACCGGCGCGCCGAAAATTCGGTCGATGGAGATACTGGCCGATCTGGAACCCTGGGCGCGCGATATCTACTGCGGCACAATCGGTTGGGCGGCACCGGATGGATCGTCCGAATTCAACGTGGCCATCCGCACGCTGATGCTCGACGAGGGCCGCGCGACGCTCAACGTGGGCGGTGGCGTGGTCTGGGACAGCACCGCAGAATCCGAATATGAGGAAGCGCTATGGAAAGCCCGGTTCGCCCGCGTGACGCCATCCAGAACGATCCCGCTTTCCGCCTGATCGAGACGCTGGGCTGGCATCCGGGGCAGGGGTTCCGGCATCTGTCGCAGCATCTGGCACGGATGGAGCGCAGCGCGGCAGCCTTTGACCTTGCCTTTGATCCTGAGGCGGCGGCGCGCGTGTTGGCTGAGGTGACCGGCGCAGCACCGCTGCGCTGTCGGCTCACGCTGGGCGTGGATGGTCAGCTGGCGCTGGTTACGGCGCCGCTTGGCCAGATACCGGCGCAATGGCGTCTGGGCATCGCCGAGACACAGCTGGACGCGGGGGATATTTGGCTGCAGCACAAAACCACCCGCCGCGCGCTTTATGACGCCGCGCGTGCCACGCTGCCGGAGGGGGTGGATGAGCTGCTGTTTCTAAATGCGCGCGGTGAACTTTGCGAGGGCACGATCACCAATCTCTTTGTCACTCGCCCAGACGGGCAGATGGTCACTCCGCCGCTGTCTTGCGGCCTGCTGCCGGGTGTCCTGCGGCAGGTGCTGCTGGCGCAGGGGAGGTGCGAGGAGGCTGTGCTGCGGCTTCAGGATCTGAAGCAGGCAAAAGCCATCCATATGGGCAACTCTCTGCGGGGGCTGGTCCCGGCACGGCTGGTATAGCAGGGAACTGGGGGTTTCAGGCGTCAGACCACGTGGAAATCACCCAGTTTGCTTGACAACGCCGCCGCAACCTAGTGTACCACCCCGGACGAATTCCGCGCCGTTCTGGCGCATCTCCCGATTGACGGCCCGCCCGGTCATGTGACCGGTATAACGAAAGGTCACCCCATGCACGACTATCGCAGCCATACCTGCGCCGAACTCAACAAATCCAACGTCGGTGAGACCGTCCGCCTGTCGGGCTGGGTCCATCGCGTGCGTGATCACGGCGGCCTCCTGTTCATCGATTTGCGCGACCACTACGGCGTCACGCAGGTTATGGCCGACCCGGACAGCCCGGTCTTTGCCGACATCGAGAAGGTCCGCTCTGAATGGTGTATCCGCATTGACGGCAACGTAAAGGCACGCGACGAGAGTCTGGTGAACGACAAGATCCCCACCGGTGAGATCGAAGTCTTCATCCGCGACATCGAAGTGCTTGGCAAATCCGAAGAACTGCCGCTGATGGTGTTTGGCGAACAGGAATACCCGGAAGAAACCCGCCTGCGCTATCGCTATCTCGACCTGCGTCGCGAGAAGATGCAGAAGAACATGCTCTTGCGCTCCAACATGATCCAGTCGATCCGTCGCCGCATGTGGGACAAGGGCTTCAACGAGTATCAGACGCCGATCATCACCGCCTCCAGCCCCGAAGGCGCGCGTGACTTCCTGGTGCCGTCGCGCCTGCACCCGGGCAAATTCTATGCGCTGCCGCAGGCGCCGCAGCAGTTCAAGCAGCTGATGATGGTGTCGGGCTTTGACAAGTACTTCCAGATAGCACCCTGTTTCCGCGATGAGGACCCGCGCGCTGACCGCTCACCCACCGATTTCTACCAGCTCGATCTGGAGATGTCCTTTGTCACCCAGCAGGACGTGTTCGACACCATCCAGCCGGTGATGCAGGGCGTGTTCGAGGAGTTCGGGAAGGGCCGTAAGGTCGACAGCGAGTGGCCGCAGATTTCCTATAAGGATGCGGCGAAATGGTATGGCACCGACAAGCCGGACCTGCGCAACCCGATCAAGATGCAGGACTGCTCCGAGCATTTCCGCGGGTCTGGTTTTGCGATTTTCGCGAACCTTCTGGAAAACGAAGGCACCGAAATCCGTGCCATCCCGGCCCCCACGGGTGGCTCCCGCAAATTCTGCGACCGGATGAACAAATTTGCCCAGGGCGAAGGCTTGCCGGGCATGGGCTATATCTTCTGGCGTGATCAGGGCGAAGGAATGGAAGCCGCCGGCCCGCTGGCCAAGAACATCGGCCCGGAGCGGACCGAAGCCATTCGCCAGCAGCTGGGTCTGGGTGTTGGCGATGCGGCCTTCTTCCTTGGCGGCAAGCCAAAGACCTTCGAAAGCGTTGCAGGCCGCGCCCGCACCGTGATCGGCGAAGAGCTGGGTCTGACCGACAAAGACCGCTTTGCCTTCTGCTGGATCGTGGATTTCCCGATCTACGAGAAGGATGAAGAAACCGGCAAGATCGATTTTGAGCACAACCCCTTCTCCATGCCGCAGGGTGGCATGGACGCGCTGCTGGACGATCCGCTGTCGGTCAAAGGCTATCAGTACGATCTGGCCTGCAACGGCTACGAACTGGTCTCGGGCGCGATCCGGAATCACAAGCCGGAGATCATGTTCAAGGCGTTTGAAATTGCCGGCTACGGCAAGGAAGAAGTCGAAAAGCGGTTCGGCGGCATGGTCAACGCGTTCCAGTACGGCGCCCCGCCGCACGGGGGCTGCGCGGCCGGCATCGACCGTATGGTGATGCTCTTGGCCGATGAGGCCAACATCCGCGAGGTCATCATGTTCCCGATGAACCAGCGTGCCGAAGATCTGATGATGGCGGCGCCCTCTGAGCCGATGAGCGAACAATTGATGGAGCTGGGCCTGCGGGTGATCCCGCAGGATCAGTAATCCGATCAAAATATGATACGAACAGGCCCGGGCAATTGTCCGGGCCTGTTTGCTTTTGGAAGGGGCAGCGGCCTCCGCAGCGGAGAAGGTGGAAAAACGCGCCTGCAGTGCATAGGTCTGCAGGGTGCCGCAGGTCGCCCAAAAATTGATCTGTGGGTCGGCGCCGCAATGTACGACCGTCTGAAGGCGATATCAGTTGAGAAAGGCCCGAACACGATGCGCTTTGATCCTGAACTGGCAGAGATCCGCTTTGGCTGCGGTCTGTCGCCACGCCACGCGCCACCGAAGGGGCCAGACGAAATGCTCACAGCCCTGCGCGCGCCTGATAGTGCGGCTCAGGACTGGCCGATACCGGGGTTCGATGGTGCCTTAGCTGATGCGCGCGCCTATTCCGCCGCCCGCCGTGCCCGCAAGGCCGCCATCGGCAGCCCGCTGTTCGATGTGCGGGACAAGGATCTGAAGCGCCAACGTGCCAGGATGCGGGATCATCAGGCGGTATGGTTCACTCAGCGGCTCCTGCGCTGTATCACAACATCAAACGGGTTTCGCGAACGCCTCACGCTGTTCTGGGCCGATCACTTTACTGCGCAGGGCAAGATTGCCGCCCTGCGCTACGGCGCGACGCCCTATGTCGAGAGTGCGATCCGCCCCAATATCGCGGCTCGGTTTGAGGATCTGCTGATTGCGGCGGTGACCAGTCCGCTGATGCTGCATTATCTGGACCAGCACCGCTCCACCGGTCCAAATAGTCGCCGCGCGGGGCGCGTGGCCCGGCGGCAGGGGCGCGTGGTTGGCCTCAATGAAAACCTGGCGCGTGAAGTGCTGGAGCTGCATACGCTGGGGGTCGGCGGGCCATACGGGCAACAGGATGTGCGCCAGCTGGCAGAGCTGTTCACCGGGATGATCTACAACATTGAGGACGGGTTCAAATTCGCGCCGGGTTGGGCAGAACCCGGTGCAGAGGTTGTGCTGGGGCAGTGCTATGATGCGGAGATCACCGGGCTCGCGGCGATCAAACAGGCGTTGCGGGATCTGGCCCGGCATCCGGCGACGGCAGATCATCTGGCGCGGAAGCTGGCGGTGCATTTCACCCGCGATACGCCGGACCCGGCCTTGGTCGCGCATCTGGCAGACCGCTACCGGGCGACCTCCGGCGATCTGATGCAGGTCTATGCGGCGCTGCTGGAGCACCCTGCTGCATGGGAGACGGATCTGGGCAACGTGAAACCACCTTTTGCCTATCTCGCCTCCGCCTGTCGGGCGCTGGCGATGCCACCTGCGGCCCTGACCAAACTGAGCCGCCCTCAGATGAACCGGTTCTTTCTGCGACCAATGCAGCGCATGGGGCAGCGTTGGGAATTTTCCAACGGTCCTGATGGCTGGCCCGAGGCGGATGGCGACTGGATCACACCGCAGGGATTGGCGGAGCGGTTGCGCTGGTGCATGTCGGTGCCGGTGCAGCTGATGGAAACGCTGCCTGCACCGCTGGAGGCCCTGCAAGATGCGCTTGGCAATCGCGCCACCGCGCAGCTGCGCTTTGTTGCCTCCGCAGCCGAGACCGAGCGGGAGGCGGTGGGGCTGATCCTGGCCGCGCCCGCCTTCCAGCGCCGGTGAAAGGGAAAGCCCGATGACAAATATACCGCCGACCCCCTCTGCTAGCCCGCCTGCCAGCCTGTCCCGACGCAGCTTTCTGGCGCGCTCGGGCCTGATCGGCTGTTCGCTGGCGGCCAGTCCGTTGCTGACACCGGTCAGCTTTGCCGCTGCCCCCTGGGACACAAGGCTGGTGGTGATCATTCTGCGCGGCGGCATGGATGCCATTGATGTGGTACAGCCCTATGGCGATCCGACCTATGCCGGGCTGCGGCAAACCCTGCTGGGCGGGCCGCAGAATGGGGCGGCGGACCTTGATGGTTTCTTTGCGCTGCATCCGGCGCTGGCGCCGTTGATGCCGCTGTGGCGGGCCGAACAGCTGGGGTTTGTGCAGGCGGTCTCCACCCCGTATCGCAACAAGCGCAGCCATTTTGACGGTCAGGATCTGTTGGAGGCGGGTACGCCGGGGCTGCATCAACGCCGCGACGGCTGGCTCAATCGGCTGCTGCAGGTGACCCCAGGGGTGGAGGCGCGCACCGCCTTTGCTATCGGACAGGGGGAGATGAAACTGTTGCAAGGGGCGGCGCCGGTCTCCGATTGGTCGCCGGATGCCGAGATCGCGCTCAGTCCGCAGGCGGAACGTCTGGCGGGGCTGATGATGGAAGGGGATCCGCTGTTTCACGCTGCGTTGGCCGAAGCGCTGAATCTGGCTGACAGCGCAAAGGCGGACGCAGCCACTGGGCGCGCCGGAACCACAGGGCAGGGTCCGCGTCGTGCACCGCCCCACCAGCGGATCGCCAGCTACGCGGCGCAGCAGCTGCGTGGGGAGAGCCGGATTGCCGCCTTTTCGATCAACGGATGGGACACGCATAATCGCCAGAAAGGCGCGCTGACGCGGGCGCTGCGCCGTCTGTCCGAGACTATTCTAACACTGCATGGCGATCTGGGGCCGACCATCTGGGACAAGACGGCGGTGGTGGCGATGACAGAGTTCGGGCGCACCGTGCGGGAAAACGGCACTGGCGGGACGGATCATGGGACCGGCGGTGCCATGGTACTGGCCGGGGGCGCGATCAGGGGCGGTCGGGTCCACGGGCACTGGCCCGGTTTGACCGAGGCCGCGCTGTTTGATCGCCGCGATCTGATGCCCACCGGCGATGTCCGCGCGCAGATGGGCTGGATCATGCGGGGCATGATCGGCACCGATCATCAGGCGATTTCGGATGTGATTTTTCCCGGCGTCGAGATGGGATCGGATCCGGGTTTGGTGCGGCGCTAGGGAGATCTGGCGGAACCGTCGACTGAGATCAGGTAAGTTCGAGCTGTTGCACGGTATTGTACCGTCTCGGATATGAGGCGCTTGCCAGCGAAATCACCAACAGGCCACGCTGTAATGACTTCGGGCGCGGTGACGCTGTGTCAGCGCAGACGGATCAGCGGTCGCTGCGTTCTAGGATGACCAGAGATCCCAGACTGCGATCGCGGTTGCGGCGGATTTCACGGGCGGAGAACCGCGCCTGCAGGTATAACACGATGCCCAAAGTGGCAGATGCGATAAGGACGACTTCGATCATCTCAGATGGCGACCTTCTGTTTCAGACGTTCCTGCACCAGCCCGGCAACACGCGCGGCAACCCCAGCGACGGGGCGCCCGGTGCTACGGGCGTCCGCCAGATCGGCGGCGGCCCCGGCCAGATGGGAATCGCCAACGCTGCGGGCGACACCCCCAAGAAACTGCGCGACATAGTCCAATGTCTGTCCCTCCTCAGCTTCGTTCAGCACCTCAGCGGCGTGGGCCATATCATCCTGAAAGGCGAGCAGATCAGGCTCAATCACCTCATCGGTCAGCTCATTAGGGCCAGACAGCTGGCGCTCGGCGGGCAGGCGCGACAGGATCGCGGATTGAAAGGCCGCAAGCGAGGTGATCGGCTTGGCCAGAAACCCATCGGCCCCGGCCGCCATCGCCATCGCCTCTCCTGCCTCATCACCGGAAATGCCAAGGATCACACCAACCCGCGGGCTGGCCTCCGCCATGGACTGAATGAGATCGGCGCCGGAGCCATCCGGCAGGCCTAGATCGGCAATTACCACGGAAGGTCTGTAAACTTTCAGGTGCCGATGGGCGGATTTCAGACAGTCAGCGCGCCGGATCCGGGCGCCACTGCGCAGGCACAGCAGGCGCATCGCCTCGCAGGCGTATCGGCTGTCTTCCACCACAAGAATTGTCAGCCCCAGCAACGGTCGTTTCGTCGTGGGCAAGCGGTGGGCGGCAGCAAACAGTTCCGAATCGTCCATGGTTAAGGCTCCTGACTGGATACGACTCAACGCTAGGGAAACGGGGCTAACAGCTGGTTAACATTGACGGCGCGCCTTTAGGTTGAATTGAATTCACTGGGATAAATTGATGCAACAGAGCGTTATTGCAGTGAATTTTCTGCCGCGCGGATTGGCGCACTTGCCCACAGGCAGCAGCTCTTTGATAAGTCTGGGCAGACAGATCACTCAGGAGACCGCAAAATGATTGGCCGCCTCAACCACGTCGCAATCGCCGTGCCCGACCTAGACGCCGCTTCGGCGCAGTACCGCAACACCCTGGGCGCCAAGGTGGGCGCGCCGCAGGATGAGCCGGATCACGGTGTCACCGTGGTGTTCATCGAACTGCCCAACACAAAAATCGAGCTGCTCTACCCGCTGGGCGAGGCCTCCCCCATTGCAGGGTTTCTGGAGAAGAACCCAGCGGGCGGCATTCATCACATCTGTTATGAGGTGGATGACATCCTTGCCGCGCGTGACCGGCTGAAGGCGGAAGGCGCGCGGGTGCTTGGCTCCGGTGAGCCCAAGATTGGCGCCCATGGCAAACCGGTTCTTTTCCTGCATCCGAAGGATTTCAACGGCTGCCTGGTGGAATTGGAACAGGTTTGACGCTATCTGCCCCTTAACCCCTCACAGTGGGGCGGGGGTATCAGAAGGACAGCTATCATGGGTGTGACATCCGGTTTGGTTCTTTATGCGGTGATCTGGTTCATGACCTTTCTGATCGTGATCCCGATCCGCATTGAGACGCAGGGCGACCGTGGCGAGATTGTGCCCGGCACGCATGCCGGGGCGCCGGAGCATCATTATCTGAAGCAGAAGGCCGTGATCACCACGATCGCCGCGGCCGTTCTCTGGGCGATTATCGCGACGATCATCCTCAGTGGTTGGATCACCGTGAATGATTTCGACTGGTTTGACCGGCTGCCTGATCCGCAATAGGCGCGCGCCTTAGACAACGATAATAGCGAAACAGGCGGGCATGGGCCCGCCTGTTTGCATGTCTGCCTGTCGTGACATGTCGGTGACAGAAATCAGCGCGAAACCAATTGCTGCCCGGCGAGCCGGTGAAACAGATGCGTGAATGTGGCTGCCCCGATAATGGGGACCAGCAGGTTCACCAACGGGATCGACAGCGGCATTGCCATCAACACGCCTGCCATCCAGACGGTGCCCAGATGTTTGCGCCGCAACCGCTTTGCCTCTGGCAGACCCAGGCGGCGGGCCGCCGCCAGCGTGAAATATTCACGCCCCAGCAAAAACCCGTTCAGCCCCCAGAAGATAAACAGCGCAAAGGGGGCAAACATAAAATACAGCACCAGCGCCAGCACATTGGCCACCACCAGAACGCCGAGGAAATTGATGGTGTCGCGCACCCCATCCCAGAATGGTGTCTTGATTGCGGGGGGTAGGCCCGGATAGTGGCGATCCTCCACCGCCTGCGCGACCTCATCCAGAAACATCGAGGTGATGGCCGAGGCCACAGGCACCATCAGGAACACCGACAGGAGCAGCATCAGCACCAGAGAGGTGATCGACAGCAGGTCGTCGATCCAGGTGACTGGCCCAATCAATGGCAGGGTGGCATCGGGACCGACCAGCCATTGGATCAGCGCCAGAAACGCCGCATAGGTCACCACCAGCAGCGCCACGGTCAGACCGACGCCCAGAAACAGGACCTTGCGGAAACGGGGATCGCCGAGCTGGCTCAGCGCTTTGGTGAAATCGGTCAGTATCATTGATCCATCCAGGTTGTCAGCGCGTCCAGATCCGGGCGGGGCCGTTCCGGCGGGGCCGAGGCCTCTGTTGCAATATGGATCAGGCCGGCAATCCGCTCATGCGGGTGCAAGCCAAACGCCTCGGCGCAGAAGTCTGGGTCATGGCTAGCCCAGCCTGACAGCCAATTGGCGCCCCATCCGGCGGCCAGGGCGGCATTCAGCAGCGCCAGACAGACCGCCCCGGCGGAGTAGGTCTGTTCGATGGCGGGAATCTTAGGGCTGGCTTTCTGCACCTCGACCACGGCGACGGCCAAATGGCCCAGCTCAAACTGGCTGCGGGCTTTTGCGATGTCCTCCGCCGATTTGCCAAGCCGCTCACCGGCCTTGCTGGTCAGATCTGCCAGCCGCGCCATTGCGGGTTTCTCGATCACGACAAAACGCCAAGGCTCCAGCTTGCCATGATCCGGGGTGCGCGCGGCGGCGCGCAGCAGGGGCATCAGGGCGGCGCGGTCTGGCGCCGGGGCGATCAGTGTTTTGGCCGGGCGAGAGCGGCGCGACAGAAGAAACGTCAGGGCAGCATCATTGCGAGGGGGCATATGTGAAACCTTTTTACATCTACCGCCCATGTCGGCAGGGCGGCGCGGGTTTTCAAGGGGCGATCCGGGGGGGCAGTGGAAATTGCCTGACAGGCGCGGGCATGAGGGCTGGCGGCATCTGCGGTCCGAACGCGGGGTCTGTGGCAGGAAATATCCCGGACGCCCGTGCAAAGTCTATGGAATCCGCCACCAATTCGCGCCATCACTGCGAATATGGGTAAGCCAAAGCAAAAAGACCTCCCCAATCTGAGTCATCTGGCCGTCGCTGGCGGCGAGATTGCCGTACGCGTCACTCCGAAGGCCGCACGCAATGCGGTGCTTCCAGCTGCGCAGGCTGAAAGCGGGCAGGGGGCAACGCTCAAGATCACGGTGACGGCGGCGCCGGAAAACGGCAAGGCGACCGCTGCGGTTCAGGCGCTTCTGGCGCGCGCCATGCGGATTGCGCCCTCAGACCTGGAACTGCTGCGTGGCGCGACCTCTCGTGACAAGGTGTTTGCCTACCGTCCCTGACGGCGGCGTCCCTCATGAGGTATCACGACCTCAACGCAGGCTGACGGAGCACTTCTTCAGAGCGCTAGCTCTCCTCCTCATCCTCGCGGGTAAATCGGTAGACCCCTTCGGGCAGGTCCAGCGCCGCAGCCAGATCCCGGACCTGACTGTGAGAGAGGGTGATTTTCTGCACCCGGTCGGTACGCGGGTCCAACTGCTCGACCGTGACACATTCAGTGAAAATATTGATGGAAACATCCTCCATCAGCTGGGCGGTCTCGTCATCGACGAGGGTCACGACTGTGGCGTCGAATTCGTGCTCGATGGTAAACATATGCCCAGCTTGCCATCGGGCCGCCCCCACTGACAAGGCTTTGTCGCATCACGTATTCTTGCGGCACATTGCAGCCGCCAGGGCTTCATGCGATTGATCCTATGTCGGCTGTCGCGATAAGGTGGTACTGGCAACGCAATGGGCACTGGCAAAGCAAAGGAGATGTCATGCGTCGAGTCTTGCTGATGATGGGATGTGCGCTCACCATGGGGCTGGCAGCCTGCGATACCGTGGTCGACACCGGGACCGCGCCCGCCGCGCGGCCCTCCGGCCCACCGGTGCAGGGCATGTCCCCGGCTGAAGGGCGCAGCGCCTTTGCGGCGGTCACCCGCGTGGTGGAGCCGGTTTCAGAACGTGAATGCCGTGCCCGGACGCAAGGCCTGAACTGCGACTTCCTGATCCGGATTGATCCCAACCCCAAGGCCCCACCAAACGCCTATCAGAGCCAGGACCGGTCGGGGCGCCCTGTGATCACCTTCACCCAGCGGATGCTGGGGCAGATTGCCAATCGCGACGAACTGGCCTTTGTGATGTCGCACGAGGCCGCACACCATATCCGTGGTCATCTGGCACGCAAACGCCAAAGCGCGGTAGCAGGCTCGATCCTGCTGGCCGGGCTTGCGAGCGTTTCCGGTGCCAGTGCCGCTGATGTGGCCCGCGCGCAGGATCTTGGCGCCGCTGTGGGCGCGCGAACCTATTCCAAGAATTTTGAACTGGAGGCGGATGAGCTGGGCACCATCATCACCCATAAGGCCGGGTATCGTCCCAGCGTCGGGGTGAAATTCTTCTATCGTCTGCCCGATCCCGGTGATCGTTTCCTCGGCAGCCACCCCGCCAACCCGGACCGGGTGCGCGTGGTCAATCAGACGATCCAGAAATACAACCTGAATTGACCGATCTGGCGCAGTCCGTCGCCTCCCTGAGGCAGCTCGGCGTGGTGCTGAGCGACCGCGGATCAAAATACGCGGTCAGTGGCGCGCAGGTCACCAGCCGGGCGCAGATCGACGCGGTGCTGGCAGAGCTGAAATCCGACCGCAGCTATGCCAAGGCGACCCACAACACCTGGGCGGCGCAACTGCCCAGCGGTGGCCTCAAGGCTGATGATGGGGAGAGCGGCGCCGGTATGGTGATCCTGCGCATGATGGAGCGGGAGGGGCTGCGTGACCATGTCATCATCGTGACCCGCTGGTATGGCGGCAAGAAGCTGGGCGGTGACCGGTTTCGTCGGGTTCAGGATGCGGTGCGCGCCTATTTCGATCAGGTGACCGCCAGCTGAACCGAGATCCCATATGCCAGGCTGTTTGGCCCAGTGTCTTGAGTGTCAGGTGTTTTGGGCATCCGGCGTCTCTGTTTATCGGCTGTTTGACCTGCATCAAGTCGCCCGGCCCTGACTGAGGTTAAGTTGCCCGCAGGATGAATGATTTCCGGGGACAGCGCGATGACCAGCCAAACCAATGAGACCAGCAGGCGAGATCTGAAAACCCACGCCGCCCTGTTTGACCGCATGGCGGAGACCGTGGGCCTCGATCTACAGGAGGAAGCGATCTCCGGTCGGCTGCGATTTGATGAGATCAGCGAGGCGGTGCTGCGCTGCACCCGCTGCGCCGGCGTCGGCGCCTGCCACAAATGGCTCGACAAAGGGCTGCGCCCGGGGGCCGAGGCGCCCGACTTCTGCCGCAACCGCGACCTCTTGGCCTATCTGAATGAGGAGGAGGTCTAAAGTCTGATCCCAGGCGTGCATCTTTCGACGCCTCTCCATCGGGCCGCCAGTCCGATGTTCCGCCCCTCTTATCCGATCCTCACAGGAGATCCTGACATGCACCCTTTGGGCCACCCGCTGCATCACCTACGTCTGATCAAACGGATGGGGCAGGCCTGCGGCGTTGATCTAACTGCCAGTTTTGCGGCGGGGCAGATCACACAGACAGATTGGGCCGATATGGTGACCCGCTGCCGTGGCTGTCGCGAGGTCGCCCGTTGCGAGGCGTTTCTGGATCAGATCGACCGCGCCGCAGACACCATGCCCAAGGCCCCACTGCAGGGCTGCCGCAATGGCGATGCGCTGCTCCGGCTGCGGGACTAAGCGTGGCTGCTGCGTCGCTGACGCAGCCGGTGCCAGTGATAGAGCGCCGGCGCCAGTACGTAATCATATAGGGCGGAGGCCAGCTGGCGCAGCCCTGGCAGCCCAACCACACGCGCGACCCAGCGATAGCCCGGCATCTGCGCCCAAAGCACCAGAAACGCCGGGATGCCACTCAGCACCTTGCCCTGATGGCGCACATGCAGCCGCCGTGCGGCCTGATCCGCATCAACACCCCAGCGCGCCAGATCTTTTGAGTTGAGGTCATCAAAACGCAACGGCAGCTCCCGCCGCTCCGCCAGATTGGCGTAATGGCGGATCTCGATACTGCACACCGGGCACTCTCCGTTATAGAGGATCTCGGTCGTGTCGTCCTGAGGGGTCGGCATGGTTGGATGCCTCCTAGTTGGATGATTACCTGAGACATGTAACGGCGACCGGGCGCATGGCGAGAGGCAGATGGTCACACCTGCGCTTGGCTTGGACTAGGCCATACTCTCTCATTCCGTGCTGGACCGGCGGGGCGGGCGCTGCAGTCAGGCGGGTGGCTGCTTGTGCTGAGACGTCTAGGATGCTGACACTTTCTATCACAACCTTTGCAATGCCTCATAAGTTGTGCAAAATCAGCGTATGATTGTATGACCTATGAGTTTTTATCGTATTGGCAAGAGGGGCTTTGACGCATCATGGAGAGACCAGAATATCTGAAACAAGGAGAGCCTGCGCGTCTTTTCCCGGTTTTGTCCAATAACTCCAAAGAGGGGCGAACAACTTCAATTCTCTTGGCGTGCCTTTCCAAAGTTGAGGAACTGGCATCAGAGTTGCTGGCGTCGTTGGGGCAACGGACTGGCAAACGCACCACGGTAGAGACCTTCACTGAAGTGGTTTTTGATGGTCAAAAAGAGGCGTGCAAAGATCGTCCTGACGGGTTGATCATCGTTAAAAACGGTTCTCGTGAATGGCGGGCCATGGTGGAGGCAAAGATTGGCAATAACCCTCTGACCGCAGAGCAAATTGAAAAATACCGCAGCTTGTCAAAGGACAACGGGATTGACTGCGTCATTACGATTTCCAACCAGTTTGCGACTTTGCCCGCGAGCCATCCACTGGAAGATGTCCGTAAAAGCCGGTCAAAGATTCCTGTTTTCCACTGGTCATGGATGTTTGTCCTAACGGCCGTGGATTTGTTGATCAGCAACGATGGTGTGGCCGACGATGATCAACGTGTGTTGTTGAATGAACTGAGACGCTTTTTGACTCATGAAAGTGCAGGCATTCGTGGGTTCGATCGCATGCCGCCAGAATGGGGTGAGCTAAACAAACTTGTCTCTGCTGGTGGTAAGATACTTGCGAAGTCACCAGAGGCTATTTGTGTATTGGACGCTTGGCATCAGGAAACCAAGGACCTGTCTTTGATTTTAAGCAGGCAGACGGAAGCAAGTGTCAGAGAGCGCTTGAACAGGAAACACGCCAAAAACCCTGCAGATCGTCACAAAGATGAATTGACCCAACTCAGAGAAGCACATCAACTGCGCGTTAGCTTTGATATACCTAATGCTGCTGCCCCCTTGGAGGTTGTCGCGGATCTCAATCGCCGAACGATCGAAGCTGGAATGACACTCCGGGCACCTGAGGACAAGAAATCATCAAAAGCGCGATTGAATTGGCTTCTCCGTCAGTTGAAGAGCGAAGCTAGCAGTGATCTGTTTGTTCGTATGACTTGGCCCGGGCGCAGTGAAGATACCCATTTCCCCTTGGTGGAGTTGGTGACCGATCCGGATCTTTGCGAAAAGGACAAAAATGGACTTCAAGTCGTCAGTTTTCATATCTATGTCGCAAAGCGCTTGGGCGGAAAATTCACCCAGCAAACAAACTTCATCGCTGAGCTTGAGACGATTGTCCCGGACTTCTACCGCGAGGTTGGCCAAGATCTAACGTCATGGCGAAAACCTGCACCAAGAATTCGAGAGTCTCAGACAGACGCCAGTGTTCAATCGATTGAAGACGAAGCGGAAGTGGTGGCGTTGCAGGCGCAGTGAGTACCGGGGCTTCAGCCGCCTAGCCAGCCCTGACGCCCCACAGATCATACTCCCCCGCTTCATCGACTTCAACGGTGACTAGCTCGCCAACCTGCAACCCTTCGGTGCCCTCGTCAATAAACAGGTTGCCGTCGATCTCAGGCGCGTCGGCTTTGGTGCGGCAGGTGGCGATGCCGTCCTCGTCGATGTCGTCCACGATCACCTGTAGGGTCTGGCCCACCTTGGCCGCCAGCTTCGCCTCGGAAATCGCCTGCGCCTTCTCCATGAACCGGTCCCAGCGCTCCTGCTTTACCTCTTCGGCAACGTGATCCGGCAGGTCGTTCGACCGCGCGCCATCGACGTTTTCGTATTTGAAACAGCCCACACGATCCAGCTGTGCCTCATCCATCCAATCGAGGAGATGCTGGAACTCAGCTTCTGTCTCGCCGGGGTAGCCAACGATGAAGGTGGAGCGGAGGGTGATATCCGGGCAGGTTGCGCGCCAGGCCTTGATCTCATCCAGCGTTTTGGCCGCAGCCGCCGGGCGCGCCATGCGGCGCAGCACATCCGGGTGGGCGTGCTGGAACGGGATATCCAGATAGGGCAGCAGCGCGTTATCCGGATCCGCCATCAGCGGGATCAGCTCACGCACATGCGGGTAGGGGTAGACATAGTGCAGCCGCACCCACAGCTCATCCGCGGGGGCCAGTTTGCCCAGCTCGCGGCTCAGATCTTGAATATGGCTGCGCAGCTCACCGTCTTTCCACGGGTTCACATCATATTTGCGATCCAGCCCATAGGCGGAGGTATCCTGCGAAATCACCAACAACTCGCGCACGCCAGCATCCACCAGTTTTTCCGCCTCGCGCAAAACCGCATGGGCGGGGCGGGACGCCAGTTTGCCGCGCATGTCGGGGATGATGCAGAATTTGCACTTGTGATTGCAGCCCTCGGAGATCTTCAGATAGCTGAAGTGGCGCGGCGTCAGCTTCACACCCGCTGCTGGCAGCAGATCTACGTAAGGGTTGGGTGAGGGCGGCACGGCGGCATGGACCGCATCCAGCACCTGCTCATATTGATGCGGGCCGGTCACCGCCAGAATGCGCGGATGATGCGCGCGGATATAATCCGGCTCTGCGCCCAGACAGCCGGTGACAATCACCTTGCCGTTCTCCTTCAGCGCCTCACCGATGGCTTCAAGGCTCTCGGCTTTGGCACTGTCGAGAAAGCCGCAGGTGTTCACGATCACCGCATCCGCCCCTGAGTAATCCGGCGACACGCCGTAGCCCTCAGCCCGCAGCCGTGTCAAGATCCGCTCACTGTCAACCAGCGCCTTGGGGCAGCCCAGGGACACCATGCCAAGGGTCGGCTGTCCCTCACGGGGCGCCTCGCCAAGCCGGGGCTTGGGCGCAAGATCGGGGCGAAGGCTGGGCGGATTGGCGGAACCGGGTGTCTGTGTCATGCGCGCGCGTATATCAGGACTGGGACAGGAGGCAAGGAAAACGGAGGGGTTGGCCGTGCACCCGCTGTACGCCCCCTGTGCCTCCCTCGTTCGTCAGAGGCTGCATTTCCCGCTTACCCGGACGATAGGCCGAGCAGCACCTGACTTTCTCCCTGGGAAGGCGCTTTGCACCTCCTCTGGGTACGATGCTGCCCTCGGAGGTCGAATAAGACCACCGACCATGGATAGCCCTAGGAATGGCGCATGATCTCTCTGAGAGGAACGGTCAGCGGCACCGGCTGCGCTGACCAATAGCCGCAAACACGCAATGCTTTGATACCGGGCGAGGGCTTCGCGCATTGCACCCGCCCGCCCACGCGGTAAGCTGCGCAAAACCCCGCGGGAACAGGGGGCAAGGCAAGAGGTGCGGTGATGAAGCTGATAATCCGGGTTGTAATAGCGCTGGTGGTGGCCGTGGTGCTGCTGTTGGGCGCGCTGTTGGTGCTGCCGGGCGAGAAACTGGCCCAGCTGGCCGCGAGCCAGATCGAGAAGCAGACCGGGCGCACGGTGACCTTTGGCGGGCGTGTTGGCTACACGCTCTGGCCGACGCTGGGGGTGAAGGCAGACCGGGTGGCGCTGTCCAATGCCGATTGGGCTGGTCCTGAGCCGATGCTGACGGCAGAGCGGCTGACCATCGGTATTGCGGCAGCGGATCTGATCGGGGGTAAGATTCGGGTGACCGAACTCTCGGCGGTGTTGCCACAGCTCAATCTCAGCACCCGCGCGGATGGCACCGGTAACTGGGTGCTGGGTCCCGTCGACGAGGGCCAGACCGGGGCCGCGCCAGCCGCCGAGGGCCGCATGGAAAGCCTGCCGGTCAGTATTGAGGCGCTGAACCTCACTGGCGCCAGCCTGCGCTACGCCCCCCATGGCGAGACTCCGATTGAGCTGACCCAGGTTGATCTGGCGCTGCAGTGGCCTGAGCCTAACGGGACTGTGCTGGCCGATATCACGCTGCGCCCTGCTGGCGCGCCGGTGCAGATCGCGGCGGAGATCGGCACGTTTGAGGCATTTCTGGCAGGGCAGGTTGCCTCGGTCGGGGCCAGTGTGACCGCTGATGAGACCGAACTGCGGTTTGACGGGCGGGCTAATATCACTGGCGCCGCGACGGGTCGCCTGACTGGAAAAAGCTCTGATCTGGCGCGCAGCCTTGCGGTCTTGGGCGGCGCCGAGGGGGTTGAGACACCCGCGGTGAAGACTTGGCTCATCGCGTCGGATCTCACCTATACCACCGATGGGCGTCTGGCGCTGCGTGATCTGACACTGGAGGCAGATGCCAATCGGTTGCGCGGCGCAGCGGATGTGGTGCTCGGCGATGTGCCCAAGGTGACCGCGCGTCTGAGCGGTGACCAGCTGGATTTCTCGGCGCTGCTGCCCGCGGGCGATGCGGACCTGCCTGCGGCGGCTGCGGCTGGCACGGGTACGGATCCGGTCAGCGACGGCTGGTCGCGCGAGCGCATGGATTTCGGCTGGCTGGCGGCGCTGAATGCGGCAATTGCACTGGATGTTCAAGGGGTCGACACCGGCACCGTCAAACTGGGGCCAAGCAAGCTGGACCTCGCGCTGGACAACTCTCGTGCGGTTCTGAAATTCCTGCCTGCCAGCGTCTTTGACGGTCAGGTGCAGGGGCAATTGGTGGTCAACAATCGCAATGGTCTGTCGGTTGGTGGCAAGCTGAGTTTTCAAGACATCCGGCTGGAACAGGCGCTGGGGCAGACCATGGGATATGATCGCCTCAATGGCGAGGCGCTGGGCGAACTGGAATATCTGGGTGTCGGCAATTCAGTAGCGGAGATCATGTCTTCGCTCAGCGGCAAAGGCTGGCTGGAGGTCGGCAAAGGGTTCTTTACCGGCTTTGATTTGGAACAGCTGATGCGCAGCGGCAGTGGCAATGGCGGCAGCACCGTGTTTGATCAGCTGACCGCCAGCTACACGATGGAGGGCGGCAATCTCCTTAACCGGGATCTGCTGCTGACCCTGCGCGGGCTGCGCGCCGAGGGGGAGGGCCGCATCGGGCTTGGGGCGCAGGATCTGGACTATCTCTTTACCCCCGGCATCCAGCGCGGGGATGGCAGCACCCGCCTGTCGATCCCCGTGGCCATCACTGGCCCCTGGAGTGACCCAAAGATCCGTCCCGATCTGAAACGGGCGCTGGAGCCGGAAATCGACGCGGTGGAACAACAGGCCAAGGATCGCCTGCGCGAGAAGTTGAGCGAAGAACTGGATACAGAGATCGCGCCAGAGCGGGACATCAATGAGGCGATCCGCGACCGGATCGAGAAAGAGGCAAAAGACCAGTTGCTGCGGCTTCTCGGCGGCGATTGAGGCTGCGGCTAGATGACATGTCCTACAACAGAAAACGCCCGCCAATGGCGGGCGTTTCTACTTCAACTCTGAGAATGATCAGAAGGTCTGATCATAGTCACCGACCAGCGGTTCGGTGCGGATCACCGCGTCAATCTCGGCAAAGATCTCGCGCAGTTCCGCTTCGCTTTCGCTGCTCTCGCAGACCACCACGAGGTTGGGCGTATTGGAGGAGGCCCGCACCAGCCCCCAAGATCCGTTATCAAGGATCACACGCGCACCGTTCACGGTGACGACCTCCTTGATGGGGCGGCCTGCCAGCGTCTCGCCAGCCTCGGCCTTGGCAACCAGCTTCTCGACCAGACGCTCCAGCACGGTGTATTTCTCGGTATCGGCGCAATAGGGCGACATGGTGGGCGTCGCCCAGGTCTTGGGCAGCGCCTTCCTCAGGTCGGACATGCTCTTGTCCGGGTTGCGGTCCATCAGCTTGCAGATTTCCACCGCCACGCGCATGCCGCAGTCGTAGCCCCGGCCCACAGGTTCGGCGAGGAAATAGTGGCCGGATTTCTCAAACCCTGCCAGCGCGCCAATTTCTTTCACCCGCCGTTTCATGTGGCTGTGACCGGTTTTCCAGTAATCCGCCGTCACACCATTGGCCTTCAGCTCGGGATCCGAGGCAAACAGCCCGGTGGATTTCACATCCGCCACAAAGGTCGCATTCGGGTGCAGTTTGGACAGATCGCGGGCCATGATGACGCCGACCTTGTCGGCAAAGATCTCCTCGCCCTCATCATCCACCACGCCGCAACGATCGCCGTCGCCATCAAACCCCAGCGCCATATCGGCGCCAGAGGCCTTCACGCTGTCGGACATATCGTGCAGCATTTCCATGGCTTCGGGGTTCGGGTTGTAGTGCGGGAAGGTATAGTCCAGCGCGTTGTGGCTTTCGACCACCTCAACCCCCATCCGTTCAAACAGCTCCGGTGCAAAGGCGGAGGCGGTGCCATTGCCGGTGGCGCAGACCACCTTCAGCGGGCGGGACATTTTGAAATCGCCAACCAGATCGTCGAGATAGGCCTCTTTTACGCCATCCACGAACTGATAGGAGCCGCCGGGGCGGGCGACGCCCTCACCATTCAGGACAATGTCCCGCAGCTCACCCATTTCATCTGGACCATGGGTCAGCGGGCGTTCAAAGCCCATCTTGACGCCGGTCCAGCCGTTGGGGTTGTGCGAGGCGGTGACCATGGCGACCGCGGGCACATCCAGGTGGAACTGCGCGAAATAGGCCATCGGCGACAGGGCCGGGCCAATGTCGCGCACCTCGATACCGGCCTGCATCAGGCCGATGATCAGCGCGTGTTTGATAGAAACCGAATAGTCGCGATAGTCATTGGCCACCGCAATCACCGGCGGGATGCCGCGCTTGTGCATCTGGGTGCCAAGCCCCAGCCCCAGCGCCGTCATGCCGGGCAGATTGATTTCCTCAGGGTATTTCCAGCGTGCGTCATATTCGCGAAAACCAGTGGGCGTGATCATCGGATCGCGCAGAAAGCTCCAGGTGTTCGGGCGCACCTCGGGGATGGGTTTGGTCATGGGATTACGCTCTCTTGTCGATCAGATGCGGATAGGGTCGGCCTTGGCCAGCGCATCAAAGCGCATCAGGCTCTCGATCAGCTTGGGCATCTGGTCCAGATAAATCATGTTTGGCCCGTCAGAGGGCGCGTTGTCCGGGTCCTCATGGGTTTCAATAAACAGCGACGCAATACCCAGCGACACTGCTGCACGCGCCATCAACGGCGCAAATTCACGCTGTCCACTGGTGGAGCCGCCTTTGCCACCGGGCTGCTGTACAGAATGGGTGGCGTCCATCACCACCGGGTAACCGCCCTGGGCCATCTGCGGCAGCGACCGCATGTCAGCGACCAGTGTATTGTAGCCAAATGAGGTGCCGCGCTCGGTCAGCAGGATGTTTTTGTTGCCGGTGCTTTCCACCTTGGCGACGACATTGGCCATGTCCCAAGGGGCCAGGAACTGACCCTTCTTGATGTTCACGGCCTTGCCGGTGTTGCCTGCGGCCAGCAGCATATCGGTCTGACGGCATAGGAAGGCCGGGATCTGCAGGATATCCACGGCCTCGGCCGCCACTGCACATTGCGCCTCTGTGTGGACGTCGGTCAGCACAGGCACGTCAAATTCCTTGGCGATGGTTTGCAGGACCTTCAGCCCCTCATCCACGCCCAGCCCACGTTTGCCGGACAGCGAGGTGCGGTTGGCCTTGTCATAGGAGGCCTTGAACACATATTGCGCGCCATATTTTGCGCAGGCCTCTTTCATCTGACCTGCGATCATGCGCGCATGGTCCAGGCTTTCCAGCTGGCAAGGGCCAGCAATGAGGGTCAGCGGGCGGTCATTGCCGATGCTGAGGTCGGCGACGGAGATATTTTTCATGGCGTTATGACGAAACCTGTTCTCGGAGGATGGACGCAGTAAGCGAGCACATCAGGTAAATACCGGAAAAGATCAGGAATGCCAAAATCGTATTTTCAAATCGGCGGGGATAGGTTGCTTCCTGGCTTGGGACGGGTTCCACGGCTGTTGTCAGATAGCGGACTTGACGGTTCGCCTCCATCCGGGTCTGCTCCACCTGTTGTAGCGCCGATTGCAGCATCATATCGCGGGTGGCCAGATCGGCCTGCGCCATCTGGATCTGCACTGTCAGGCTGGCGAGCGAGTTTTCGCCAGCTGAGGCGTCTATCATGCGATCATTCAACCGCTGAATGAGGCTGTTCAGCCGCGCGATGTCGGCACGCGCGCCATCCACCTTGGCTTGGTTGGGGCGGGCATTGTCCAGCAGGGCGGCCAGCTCCAGCTCCTTTTCCTGACGCTGCAACTCAAAGGTGCTGATCTGTGAGCGCAACGACATGATCACCCCCTCGGGGTCAAGCACCGTGCCGCGCTGTTGCAACCGCACCAGCCGTTCCTGGGCGTTGCGGCGTTTTTCCTCTGCCATCTCCAGCGCGGTTTCTGCATCGCCCACCTGATCGGAGCGTTTCTGCACCGACAATTGGTTCACCTTTTCCTGCGCATAGCTGATCAGCTTTTGGGAAAACTCGGCCGAGACCTGCGGATTGGCGGCCGTGACCTCCATCCGGACAACCCCCTCTGTCGGGTCATAGCCAATCTTCACGTTGCGGGAATAGGTCTTATAGGCTTCCTCATTGGTGGGGTTGTCTTCCAGCCGCTGGATCGGGTCGATCCACTCCTGCGTGAAATGGGATTTGAACCCGACCTCCCGGTCCAGCCGCAACATCGCCTCTTTCGATTGCAGGTAGCTTTGCACCGCGATCGAATCCTGACTGGTGGCAAACTGCGTGCCACTCAACAGCCCGCCCAGCCCGCCGCCACCGCCGGCGCTGTCGGCCTTAAGCACCAGAAATTCCGATTTCGCAGCATACATCGGCGTCGCAACGCCATAGAAATAATAGCCCGTAAGCGCCGTTGGCAGCATCACGAAAAACGCCAGCCGCGCGCCGAGCAGCAAGAGCTTGCGACGACGACGACGGGCGATATCACGCTGAATTTGCTGAATTTCGCGGTTGCGCCGCTCCGCCGGGCTCAGCTCGGTTGCGGGCAGGGACACCTTGTCGGACGGCACCGTTTGCGGCAGCTGTACGCTGCCCGGCGCCTGCGGCGCACCAGCGGGCTGGGCCGTATTGGGCTGCACCACCAGTTCCAGCATATTGGCGCGCTGGAACGGGTCGATCCCCTTCAGTCGCAGCTGACGCACAGCATCAAAATCGGAGGTGGCGGGCAGGTTGTTTTTCTGCGCGATCCGGCGGGCCAGTCGCAACTGGCGTCCTGTCAGCCCCTCCTTGCGGATCTCATCCAGATCGGTGGAGGGTTTGCCGGTCGTTGCTTTTGACGGCTCCTTAATGGAGATGGCGTCATCCGCAGGTGAGGTCTCGATGCGGCCAGGCGCCCCGGGACCTGCCTCTCCGGCGCCAGTCTGGCCTGCAGCTGTCGCCGATGCCATGGGCGGGGCAGCCTGGGCCGCGTCAGCGGCGCTGGGCGGCGGTACGGGGCGTGCAGCCGCGGGTTGCGCTGCGGTGCCTCCACTGCGGCGGACCCGGAATTTCTTAGCCTTGGGTTTGGTAGTCATAGAGCTGTTTCGCTTCTTCCAAGGTTTCAAACATATGCAACTGGCCATCCACCAGAACAGCCGCAGAACGAACAAATTTCTCCAGCGTCTTGGGCTGGTGCGACACCATGATAATGGTGGTGGTTTCAAGCCGTTCCTGCAGGATTGACCCGGCTTTCTTGTTGAATTCCACATCCGTGGTGCTGGGCATTCCCTCATCGATGAGGAAGATATCAAAATCCAGCGCCAGCATCAGCGCAAAACTGAACCGCGCCCGCATACCGGAGGAATAGGTGCCGACAGGTTGGTCAAAATACTCGCCCAGCCCACAGAGCCAGCGACAATAGGCTTCGACGTAATCGGGATCCAACCCGTAGAGATTGGCGATATAGCGGGCATTGGCCATCGCCGACAGACGGTTGATCACCCCGCCCATAAACCCCAGTGGAAACGAGATCCGGCAGCCACGGCGAATTTCACCCTCATCGGGTTTCTCCAGCCCGGCCATCATATTGATCAAGGTGGTCTTGCCGGTGCCATTGGGCGCCAGCACCCCCATGGATTTGCCGAGGTCAACGCGAAAGGACACCCGGTCAAGGATCACCTTGCGCTGGGTGCCGGTCCAGAAGGACTTGCTCACGTTTTCAAACTCAAGCATCGCGTGTTCCGGTGCTGCTCTCGGCCCCGTTCCGGGGACTCTCGTCCTCATGATGCGCCAGGCGGATCCCGACGGCCTTATGCCTGCACTAACAGATTTGTGTTAACGATATAGGCTGCTATTTGGACCATATTATGTCCAATTGTTGTGGGATTTATCAACGCTCCGTTAGTCAGATGACGCGGCTTTGATCACATGGCGACGTTCTTGCAGGCTGCATGGCAGGCGAACAGACAGGGTGCCATGAGGCTGCGAACGGGCAGATAACAGGGGGCAGAGATGACCACAATCGAGGATCTGAGGCAGGAGATTCGCGCCTGTCGGCTATGTGCGGAACGGTTTGCCGCAACCGTGACCCGGCACAGCCCGCGCCCGGTTGCCTGGTTCGACAGTGCCGCGCGTATCCTAATCGCCGGTCAGGCGCCGGGCGCGCGTGTTCACGCCAGCGGTCGCCCCTTCACCGATCCGTCCGGGGATCGCCTGCGGGAGTGGCTGGGGTTGAGTGAGGCGCAATTCTACGACCAGTCGCTTGTGGCAATCGTGCCGATGGCCTTCTGTTTTCCGGGCTATTCCGCAAAAAAGGCGGATCTGCCGCCCCCAGCAATCTGTCGCACCACCTGGCATGATCGGGTGATGGCCAGCCTGCCCAATATCGGTCTGCGCGTGCTGGTTGGCGGCTATGCTCACAGCTATCATCTGGGCGGCAAACAGTCGGTGCAGGCGCGGGTTGAGGGCTGGCGAGACCATGCGCCGCAAGAGTTTCCCTTGCCACATCCGTCCTGGCGCAATACCGCATGGCTGAAACGCAATCCCTGGTTTGAGACCGATCTGCTGCCGGTCCTGCGCGCCCGGGTTCAGGAGCTGATATCATGACTGACGCCACCCCTCTGGATCACAGCCACGCCGCAATGCTGGCCGCCCCCCAGGACGATGCGGCCCGCCTGCGGTTCTACGAGCGGCTGGCGGATAGCGAGTTATTCCTGATGCTGACCAAGGAACCCGAGGGCGACACCATTGCGCCGGAGCTGTTCGAGACCTCCGATGGCACCTTTGCACTGGTCTTTGATCGCGAGGACCGGCTGGCAGAATTCGCCGGGCGCATCGTTCCTTACGCCGCTTTGTCGGGTCGGGTCGTGGTGCAGATGCTGGCGGGGCAGGGGGCAGGGGCCAAAATTGGTCTTGGTGTTAACCTTGATGTGGCGCCGTCCGCGATCTTGATCCCGGCTGAGGCGGTGGTCTGGTTGCATGACACGCTGGGCCAGACCCCGGCAGAGGTCGATGCCGAGATTGAGGCGATCACCGCGCCCAAGGGCCTGCCGGAGATGCTGATCACGGCGCTTGATACCAAACTCGCCACGGCTGTGGGGCTGGCACAATCCGCCTATCTGGTGGGGCTGCACTATCGTGGCGGCGGGCAGGGCCATCTTTTGGGGTTTGTTGATGCCAAGGAGGCTGCGCAATCCGCTTTGGCCAAGGCGGTGGGCGAGGCGCTGACCTTCTCCGGGGTTGAGGCGGGTGCGCTGGATGTCGGCTTCTTTGCCAGCAGCGATGCGATGGCCGCGCGTCTGGCGCAGGCCGGGCTGCGGTTCGATCTGCCGCAACCGGCGGAACCGGTGCTGCCGTCGGCCCCCGGACGCGACCCGGAAAACCCGCCTCGGCTCAGCTGAGGCAGTAGGTCTCAAACAGAAACATCGCGACCCTGCTCGGGGCCGCGATGTCCAGTGTCTTCTGCCGTGGTGAAAGGCGGGGCGACCCCGCCCGCGGTCAGCTGTCCGCGTCAGCCGGTTCCAGCTTGTCCTGTGTCTTGGTCTCAAAATCGGACGCATCGTGACGTTCGCGCAACTGGGTGTGCAACTCACCAAAGGCCCGGTTGACCATGCGGCCCCGTGACACCGCTGGACGCGCGTCGATTTCCTTCGCCCAACGCAGCACATGGGTGTAGCTCTCCACGTCCAGGAACTCTGCCGCCTCATAAAGACGGCCCAGCACCAGCTGGCCGTACCAGGCCCAGATCGCCATATCGGCGATGGAGTAGTCCTCTCCCGCGATATAGCGGTTGTCGGCCAGCTGCCGGTCCAGAACATCCAATTGGCGTTTGGCTTCCATCGAGAAGCGATTGATCGGGTATTCGTATTTCTCCGGCGCATAGGCATAGAAATGGCCAAAGCCACCGCCGAGATAAGGCGCGCTGCCCATCTGCCAGAACAGCCAGTTCATCACCTCGGCGCGCGCGGCCCCCTCCTTGGGCAGGAAGGCGTCGAATTTCTCCGCCAGATGCACCAGGATTGAGCCGGATTCAAACACCCGTACCGGTGCATCGCCGCTGCGGTCCATCAATGCCGGGATCTTGGAGTTCGGATTGACCTCGACAAAACCGGAGCCAAACTGATCCCCTTCGCCGATATTGATCAGCCAGGCGTCATATTCGGCGCCACTGTGACCTGCGGCCAGCAGCTCCTCCAGCATCACCGTGACCTTCACCCCGTTGGGTGTGGCCAGTGAATAGAGCTGATAGGGATGCTCGCCCACCGGCAGGTCCTTATCATGGGTGGCCCCGGCAATGGGACGGTTGATCGAGGCAAAGCGGCCGCCGCTTTCCTGTTCCCAAGTCCAGACTTTTGGCGGGGTGTAGGTTGTGTCACTCATCTGTTGGCCTTGTTTTAAAACGGTTTTCGAATGTGTCAGTCGGGCATGTTGCGCCGCCCCGAAGGAAGGGGCAACGCGGCATTGTGCAAAACATAAGCAGGCCGCGCAAAATTCCAATGACTGGAAGGTCTGTCGCCTACACTTTTTGTTGACCATCGCTGGGCCAAGGTGGCTGGCGTCGATGTCATGACTCCGCAGCAAATATCTCCACCCAGAACCCGCCTGTAACAAACATTCGCCTCAGATCACGCAGGCTCCGTATCGGACACAGGGGCGTGAGCCCCCCTTCGCATCGCGGCGGATCTGAATATTGTCTAGCCAGCCCGGCTGTGATGGTCGGCGTCCAGTTTTGCCCGGGAGCCCTTTGACCCGTGCCCTTGAAAGGATAGTCTATGAAACGCGTTCTCTTTGCCGCCCTTGCCGCTGCCTCCTTTGGTCTGCCTGCCTTTGCCGGGGATCAATATATCGACAGCACCGGCTTTGCGGTCTCCGGCTATGACGTTGTGGCCTACCGCGATCTGGCGCAGAACCCCGTTGGCAGCGCCCAGCCCGCAGCGGTGCCGGGCAATGCGGCCTACACGGCTGAGCATAACGGCGCCACCTTCGCTTTCTCCAGTGCTGAGAACCGCGACAAGTTTGCGGCAAACCCGGAGTATTACGCGCCGCAATATGACGGTCACTGCGCCTATGGCGTCTCTAAGGGGGGCAAGGTTCCGGGCAATCCAAACCTGTGGCGCATCGTGGATGACAAGCTGTACCTCAACATCACCAAAAACGTTGTTGGCTTCTGGGAAGAGGATATTCCCGGCAATATCAACCTTGCTCAGGGCAACTGGCCCGAGATTGAACCAGCGGACGCCTCCAAGAATGTGATCCCGAACTTCACATCCTCCGCCCCGGAACAGGGCTGATCCGGGCGATCCGTTAGGGAGAGAGCAGGGGCTATACCCTGCACCCTCCCCAAACGGCAGAGCCCAAAGAAAACAGCGCCCCGGAGCAATCCGAGGCGCTGTTTTGATCTTCAAGCGATGGCCGATATTTCGCAAGGTCGAGGCCGACCCGCAGTTTACCGTTTGCGGTCGCGGCGTGCACTCATCGGCTGGAACGCCACGCCGACATGGGCTTCGCAATAGGGTTTGCCCTGCTGAACAGGCAGGCCGCAGAACCAGAAATCCTCGGTCGCGGGATCACCCACGGGCCATTTGCACGTCCGCTCGGTCAGTTCCATCAGGCCCAGCTTCTTGGCTTTCTTCTCGATCTCATTGACCTTGGCCAGTGCTTCGGGGCTGATTTCATTGGCCGAGGGCTGCGGCGGCAGCGGCTGGCCCGCCGGAATGATCTGGCGGCGTGCAGGCGTGGCCGGGCGACCTTCGGCAGAGGCCGCAGGCTCAGGCGTCACCGGGCGGGCCGGTTCGGTCTTGGGCTGCGGCTTGGGCTTCGCCGGTGCGGCTGCAGCTGCGGCGGGCGCCGGTTTTGGTGCCGCGGCGGGTTTTTCCTTGGGCTCGGCGGCGGGTTTGGCCGTACCGCTGTTGCGGTTGGACAGTCCCAGGCGATGCACCTTGCCAATCACGGCGTTGCGGGTCACGCCGCCCAGTTCCTTGGCGATCTGGCTTGCAGATTGCCCTTCGCCCCACATTTTCTTGAGCAGTTCGACGCGCTCGTCTGTCCAGGACATCTGTTGCCTTTCCAAGCTAAAAGCGGCCCCAGATCCTGCGGCCGCCATCGAATTCCGTATCAGGCCCCTATTCTAATCACTGCGTGCCGAGTTACAAGGGCGTCTTGCGCCTCGGGGTCTGCTCTCTTGGTTCTTATTGGCCCCTGCCAGCCTTTGGCAGAGGCGCTTTGGGTGTGAAAGCCGCTTGCCCCGGCAGGGTGGGCATGGTTTGACGCAGAGGATCGACCGATGAGGAAGACCTGGGGCCGTCACCGACCAGTAAGTCCACAAGATTGGCCCACAGATAGTCCCCGCAGATAAGCAAAGAGGCGCGACATGGCACAGCACACCCCAGAGCAGACAGCACCGGCGACACCGGCCATCGCCCTTGGAGAGCGGCGCTTCGGGCGGATGAACTGGCTGGGTCTGCGCACGCTGGCGCGGCGCGAAATCACCCGGTTTCTGGTGGTCTGGACCCAAACGCTGATGGCGCCAATGGTGACGGCGGCGCTGTTCCTGATGATTTTCAATATTGCCATTGGTCCGGGGCGGGGCGATGTTATGGGCGTGCCCTTCATCGAATTTCTGGCCCCCGGTATCATGATGATGACGGTGATTCAGAATGCCTTTGCCAATACGTCATCGTCGATTGTGATCACCAAGGTGCAGGGCAATATCGTCGATACGCTGATGCCGCCCTTGTCGGGGTTTGAAATCCTGCTTGGCTATCTGGCCGGGGCGGTGGCGCGCGGCGTTCTTGTCGCGCTGGGCATTGGCACCGGGTTGATGCTGGTGCTGGGTGTGGTGCCGGAACATCCGCTGGTGGCCCTGCTGTTCGTGGTGCTTGGTGCGCTGTTTCTGGGCGGGCTGGGCATTGTCGCCGGTGTCTTTGCCGAGAAATTCGATCAGATGGCGGCGATCACCAACTTCATCGTGACCCCGCTCGCCTTTCTCTCGGGCACATTCTATTCGGTGGAGGCGCTGCCGCCGGTGCTGCGGCTGCTGTCACATCTCAACCCGGTGTTCTACCTGATCGACGGGGTGCGATTCGGGGTGATCGGCACCTCCGACAGCTCCCCTCTGCTCGGACTGCTGGTTTGCAGCCTGTCCAGTGCGGCCATTGGCACATTGGCCTGGCTGATGCTGCGCAGCGGCTACCGGCTGAAGTCCTGATCCGCCTGCGCGCCCGGATCCACATGTAGGGTCGGCACCCGCTGCCGCCCCTCGCGCCAGGCCAGGAGCGCCGCGCCCGCCAGGATGATCACTGCGCCCAGAACGGTGATTGCATCCGGCGCCTCGGCAAAGACGGCAAAATCATAAATCGCGGCAAAGATCAGCGTGGCATAGCTGAAAGGCGCCACAAAAGATGCATCCGCCCGCGCCATTCCATTGATGAAACAGCCCTGCGCACAGGCCATCATGGAGCCAAGCGCGACCATCAGCGCCCATTGCTCGGCTGTTGGTGGCTGCCAGACTGCGATCACCGCAACGCTGGCAATCACTGACCCCAGCAGATTGTTGAACCACAGGATCTGCAGCGGCTTCTCCCGCCCGGCCAACCGTTTGATAAAAATCAGCTCCAGCCCCATCACCGCAGCCGCCGCCAGCGCCAGCAGGCTTGCGGGCTGAAAGCTGGCAGGGGTGGGACGCAGCAGGACCATCGCCCCCAGAAGCGCAATCGCTGCCGCCGCCCAACGCCAGCGCCCAACCGTTTCCCCGAGCAGGGGGATCGCCAGCAGCATCCCGAATACCGGGTTCAGAAAGGTAATCGCGGTGGCATCGGCCAGTGGGATATAGGCCACGGCGGCAAACATCAGCGTCACCCCCATCCAGCCAAAACTGGTGCGCCCCAGATGCAGCCCCCAATGCGGCGCGGTGAACCGGGGGCGCCGCAGCGCAACCAGGGTGCTGATCGCCAAAAACGCAAACACGAACCGGCCAAAACTGATCTGCAGCGGATGCAGCGGTGCCCCCAGAGCCTCTGTGCCAAGCGCTTTGGCGACCAGCGTGGTGCCTGCGATGAACACCGTGGCGAGCAGGATCAGCGCAGCGGCGAGGGCGGGGTTCTGACGGGTGTTGATCATGCTGCCAGCACTGCCTGTTGCTGCCACCAAAAGCAAGCCACCAGAGGGGGCACCGTGGGTGAGCTGGCTGGCGCATCTGCCGATTGCAACAGTTGATACCTTCGAATTGATCAGCCGAGCTGACAAACGGTCTTTTCTTTTCCCAAAACCTCCGTTATGGACGCAATCATGATCACTGCTGCACATATCACTCTGCTGCGACGCCGACGCCACAGCGCGTAATCCGGCCCCGATCCCCCGTGCCCTGTTGCGGCACATCCAACTTCTCCAATATCGTTGACCCTGCGGCCCGGCTGCGTCACTGCTTGGCCCAACATGTCCAAAAGGAAGATCCCGATGATCCCGTCCGTTCTGCCCACTTATAATCGTGCGCCCCTCAGCTTCGTGAAGGGCGAAGGCGCCTGGCTGATCGAGGCGGATGGGCGACGTTTTCTGGATCTGGCAGCGGGCATTGCGGTGAATGCGTTGGGTCATGCCCATCCGGCCCTGGTGAAGGCGCTGACCGATCAGGCCGAAACCCTCTGGCATGTCTCCAACCTCTATCACATCCCGCAGCAGCAGGCGCTGGCGGATCGGCTGGTGGAGCACAGCTTTGCCGATACGGTGTTTTTCACCAACTCCGGCACCGAGTCCTGCGAACTGGCGGTGAAGATGGCGCGGAAGTATTTCCACGACAAAGGCCAGCCTGAGCGGGTGGAGATCCTGACCTTCTCCGGCTCCTTCCATGGCCGCTCCTCGGCCGGGATCTCCGCCGCCGGCTCCGAGAAGATGACCGGTGGCTTTGGGCCCATGTTGCCGGGGTTCACACATCTGATGTTTGGCGATCTGGATGGGGTAACCGACGCCATCAGCGATCACACCGCCGCCATTCTGATCGAACCGGTGCAGGGGGAGGGCGGCATCCGCCCGGTGCCTGACGCCGAACTGAAGGCGCTGCGCCAGATCTGTGACGAGCATGGCCTGTTGCTGATCCTCGATGAGGTGCAATGCGGCGTGGGCCGGACCGGCAAGCTCTTTGCCCATGAGTGGGCCGGCATCACCCCGGACATCATGATGGTTGCGAAGGGCATTGGCGGCGGCTTCCCTCTGGGCGCAGTGCTGGCCACCGAAGAGGCTGCCTCCGGCATGACCGCCGGCACCCATGGCTCCACCTATGGCGGCAATCCCCTGGGCTGTGCGGTGGGCTGCGCGGTGATGGATCATGTCACCGACCCGGAATTCCTTGCCGAGGTGAACCGCAAGGCCGGTCTCCTGCGCCAGAAGCTTGAAGGGTTGGTGGCCGCCCATCCGCAGGTCTTTGAAGAGGTTCGCGGCAGCGGACTGATGCTGGGTCTGAAATGTGTCGCGGCCAATTCCGATGTGGTGGCCGCAGGCTACGCAGCTGAAGTGGTCACCGTGCCCGCCGCCGACAATGTGGTCCGCCTGCTGCCGCCGCTGACCCTCACCGATGAGGATATCGCTGAGGCCTTCACCCGGCTTGATCAGGCCGCCACCGCTGTGGAGGCCAAAGCGGACGCCTGAGGCGTCATCTTTCCAGAAATACTCCGGGGGTGCGGGGGCTGGCCCCCGCGCCTGGCCGCAACGGCACCCGCCCCGGCAAGACACAAGCACAACGAAAGCGACGTTCGATATGAACCATTTCCTAGATATCCATAAAACCGATGCCACCGACCTGCGGGCGATCATTGATCAGGCCAGCGCCACCAAACAGGCCCGCCTCGGTCGCCCCAAGGCGGCGCTGGATGATGAGCTGCCGCTGAAGGATTGCATGGTGGCGCTGATTTTTGAAAAACCCTCCACCCGGACCCGCGTGTCCTTTGACGTCGGCGTGCGCCAGATGGGCGGCCAGACTATGGTGCTGTCGGGCAATGATATGCAGCTGGGCCACGGTGAGACCATCGCCGACACCGCCCGCGTGCTCAGCCGTTATGTCGACATGATCATGATCCGGACCTTTGATGAAACCGTGCTGACAGAGATGGCGGAGTATGCCTCGGTACCGGTGATCAACGGCCTCACCGATCGCACTCATCCCTGTCAGATCATGGCAGATGTGTTGACCTATGAGGAGCATCGCGGTCCGATCAAGGGCAAGAAGGTTGTCTGGTGCGGTGATGGCAACAATGTCTGCGCCTCCTTCCTGCATGCTGCCGCGCAATTTGGCTTTGATCTTACCTTTACTGGCCCGGCGCAGCTCGATCCGGAGCCTGAGTTCATTGGCCTTGCGCGCAAGGCAGGCTCGCAGGTGATCATCGAACGCGACGCTGCCAAAGCGGTCGAGGGCGCTGATCTGGTGGTCGCCGACACTTGGGTTTCAATGCACGACAGCCAGTCCTCCAAGGAGCGCCGCCACAACATGCTGCGCGGCTATCAGGTGAATGACGCGCTGATGGCCCATGCCAAACCCGACGCGCTGTTCATGCATTGCCTGCCTGCCCACCGCGAGGAAGAGGTGACCTCCGCCGTGATGGACGGCCCGCAGTCGGTGATCTTTGATGAGGCCGAAAACCGCCTGCACGCGCAAAAGGCAATCATGCGCTACTGCCTCGGGGCCTGAACCAGGCTCCTCAGTTCGCGAGTAGGCCAACAAAAAACCGCCGCACCCGATCAGGATGCGGCGGTTTTTCTATTTCAGGTCGGGGGCCGGGATCACATGGTGATCGCGGTCAGCGCCAGGAAGACACAGCCCGACAGCAGGGCGGCGGCCGGCACGGTGATCACCCAGGCGGCAGCAATGGTCATGAAATGGCTACGGCGCACCAGCTTGCGACGACGGCGTTCTTCCGGTGCAATCCGCTTGGTTTCAGGCCGCGTGGCGGAACTGCGCTTCAGGCGGCGTTCCATATGCCATTCACGGAAGAAACCCACGCCAAACACAGCCCCCACCGCGATATGGGTGGAGGACACCGGCAGCCCCAGCCAGCTGGCCACAATCACGGTGATCGCTGCCGACAGCGACACACAATAGGCGCGCATCGGGTTCAGTTTGGTGATCTGGCTGCCGACCATGCGGATCAGCTTGGGGCCAAACAGGAACAGGCCAAAGGAGATGCCAAAGGCGCCGATCACCATGACCCAGGTCGGGATCGCCACTTTGGACGCGATATCGCCAAACTCGGTGGTGTGCACAATCGCTGCCAGCGGGCCCACCGCATTGGCCACATCATTGGCACCATGGGCAAAGGACAAGAGCGCGGCAGAAATCACCAGCGGGATTGAAAACAGCACCTTCAGAGATTTGTTGCGGTTCTCCATGCCCTCGGACTGACGCTTGATCAGCGGCGCGGTCACCACATAGGACA
This sequence comes from Phaeobacter sp. S60, assembly GCF_000826845.1. Classification (NCBI taxonomy): domain Bacteria; kingdom Pseudomonadati; phylum Pseudomonadota; class Alphaproteobacteria; order Rhodobacterales; family Roseobacteraceae; genus Phaeobacter; species Phaeobacter sp. S60. The sequence goes on along the minus strand of NZ_JSWJ01000011.1, from coordinate 323,085 downwards.
GCCCGCCAACTGCGGCACCAATCAGCAGCGCAATTTCCAGATCAATCTTGATGATCCGCTTCAGGCCCTTCAGCGCCAGATAGGAGGCAAACGCCCCCGCCATGATGCCCACCAGCACCGGCACCCAGCGGCGCGCGGCAGCGATTTTGTCGTCCTGATAAATGATCTTGGCCTTGATAAAGGCCAGGAACAGCGCCGCAATCACGCCGCCCAATACGGGTGAGATTACCCAGCTGGCAGCGATCTTGCTCATGGTGGGCCAGTTCACAGCTCCAAACCCGGCCGCAGCAATGCCTGCGCCCATGACGCCACCCACAACCGAATGGGTGGTTGAGACCGGCGCGCCGATCCAGGTCGCGAGGTTGACCCACAGAGCTGAGGAAATCAGCGCCGCCATCATGGCCCAGATGAACACTTCGGAGCTGGCAACGCCCGCAGGGTCAATAATGCCCTTGGAAATGGTCGAGACCACATCGCCGCCGGCCAGCAGCGCACCGGCACTTTCGGCGAGCGCAGCGATCACAATGGCCCCACCCATGGTCAGCGCATTGGCACCCACCGCAGGACCCATGTTGTTGGCCACGTCATTGGCACCAATGTTCAGCGCCATATAGGCGCCAAAGGCCGCAGCCGCGATCACCACAAAGTTCGACGGCGCCGAGCCGAGGAACACCGCAGCGCCAACACCGGCGAGGGCGATGAAGACCAGCGCGATGCCGGGGGCAACCAGCGGGCGCGACACATAGGATGTCGCCAGTTCAAGTTGAGAGATCCGGTTAAGATCCCGGTCCAGTGTCTTCCACTGCGGTCGCTGCGGTGCGTCGCTCATTGTATCGATCCCGATTCAAAAGTTGCGCACGCGCCTAGCGTCCCCGTTGCAGTCATGCAAGGGGTTTGTCATATTTCAATCACGGATCTGTTACAATTGACGCAGAAGATCGCTCAATTCAGGCTCCGCCACCAGCTCTGCCGCGGCCTTCGGGGACATCCACTCACGGGTCCGTTCGGACTGTTCCGGGTAATCATCAGAAAGCTCCAACACCTCGGCGACATAGACCAGAGTATGAACAACTTCCTTGGTGCCGTTGTCTTGCAATTTGACATATTCATAGGTGCCGACCGGGTCGCCCTCAATCCGGGCTTCGCGCACGCCAGCCTCTTCCCAAGCTTCCTGCAGCGCTGACTGCGGGCCGTTCATGCCCTTGATGGGCCAGCCCTTTGGCACGATCCAGCGGCCGGTACCACGACTGGTGATCATCAGAACCTCTTTGCCCTCAGCACCAGTGCGATAGCACATGGCGGCCACTTGCAGCCGCTTGGGACGAAAGAACATTGGCCGGAGATACTCCTCCCAGGCGCTGGACATGATATGTTTCATTGCTGCTCAGCTTTCTCGTGCCCGTGGTGAACTGCGGGCCCATTTTTTGCTTTGTAACAATCTTTGCACGTTAGGGGCGAAATACAAGAGGGGGCGGGCGGTAAAATTCGGGGATTTACCGCATATCGGCGCAAAATACCGTGAAATTGCGGGGAAATTGCGTGTTTGGGCGTCGTTTTTGCCTATTTGCGCGGTTTGGCCCGCAATGTCGGATCGGCTTGTGTGGGGTCTTCGGGCCAGGGGTGTTTGGGATATTGCGCCCGCATGTCCTTGCGCACATCCGCATAGGACCCGGACCAGAAACCGGGCAGATCGCGGGTGATCTGAATGGGGCGCTGCGCCGGGGACAGCAGCGAAACCTTGAGGGCGACACCGCCCACCGTGGGATGGCGGGTGACCCCAAACATCTCCTGTAGTCTGACGGAAATCTCCGGCACCTCTTCGGCATAATCAATCGGGATCTTGCGCCCCAGCGGCGTGGTGAAATGCGGCGGCGCTAGCTGATCCAGCCGCTGTGTCTGCTGCCAGGTCAGCGCCGTGCGCAGCGCAGGCAGCGGGTCAAAGCGTTTCCAGTCCTCGGCGCTGCGGATCCCCTCCAGCATCGGCAGCAGCCAGTCTTCCAGTGTCGCCAGCAAAGCTTCTTCGCTGAAATCCGGCAGATCCTCACCATCCGCCTGCAACAGCCGCACCCGCGCGACAAACCGCGCAGCGGCGCCGCCCAACCGCAGACCCAGCTCGCGTACCCCTTCCAGCATGGCGGTGGCGATTGCTTCGGCGGGAACATCCTTCCAGATGTGATCCTCCAGCACGATGGCCCCCAGACACTGCTGGCGGCGCGCCACCACCCGGCGGTCGCGTTTGGACCATGTGCAGGTCTGCTGCGGTGTGATCTGGTCGGCAAATTCGGCGCGCAGTTCCGACAGGGTGATCGGCGTGGCCAGCCGCAGCCGCGCCTCACGCGGGTTGCCGTCACTGTCCAGCCCCACCAGAAACGGGGAGGCGGCCAGGCTGTCCTCCGGTGGCAGCACCGCGCCCTTGCCCCCGGAGAGCACATAGCGTGGCGCATCGCCCTTGCGGCGCTGTCCGATCCGGTCGGGGTAGGCGGCGGCGGCCATCACAGCAGCACTCGCCGAAGCTGAGGGGGTGCCACGAGAGGCCTGCCGCGCCAGTCGCCTAGCCTCTCCTTTGATACGCTCCAGCGTGGGGACATTCAGGTGATAACTCCGGCGGCGCTGAAACCCTCTGGCATCCCGCAGCGCCTCCAGCCGCAGCGCCAGATCCACCGGCGCACCGCGCAAAGGATCGCGTTCCGCCAGCAGGGCCGCCAGCGGTGCTGCATCAGCGCCAAACCGCGCCAGCATATGCCCCAGACGCGGATGCAGCGGCAGCTTGGCCAGGGCCTTGCCATGGGGGGTGATCCGACCCTCCCCATCCAGCGCGCCCAGCATTCGCAGCAGGGCCTGCGCTTCCTTCAGCGCGCCGTCCGGTGGTGGCGTCAGAAACGGCAGATCATCCGGAGCCGCCCCCCAAAGCGCCAGTTCCAGCGCCAGTGATGTGAGGTCAGCGGCCTGGATTTCCGGCGGTGGGAAGGCGGCCAGCGCCCCGTCTTCGCCCTTGGTCCACAGCCGGTAGCCAACCCCCGCCGCCACTCGGCCGGCACGGCCCTGCCTTTGGGTGGCCTCGGCGCGGGTCACACGTTCGGTGACCAGCCGCGACATGCCCGATCCGGGATCAAACCGGCTGCGCCTTGCCAGCCCCATATCCACCACCACGCGAATGTCCTGAATGGTGAGAGAGGTTTCCGCAATGGAGGTCGCCAGCACCACCTTGCGCAGCTTCGGGTCGGGCTGGATCGCGGCGCGCTGCTCGGTAAAGGGCAGGGCACCAAACAGCGGGCGCACCACGCAATCGCCGGGCAGCCGGCCAGCCAGCGCGGCAGCGGCTTTGCGGATTTCGCCCTCGCCGGGCAGGAACACCAGAATGCCGCCGCCCTTGGCCTCGGAGCTGTCATTGCCGCCAGATCCCGCGGGTCGGGTCTCCGCCTCGGCGCGTTGCACCAGATCGACCAACGCATCCAGCCGCCGGGGGCCACGTCCGCTGCGGCTGTCCGCTGCCAGCGGCGCCTCCAGCCAGCGCGTCTCCACCGGATAGCTGCGCCCCTCGGAGGTGACCAGCGGCGCCTCCATCAGTGCAGCCACCGGCGCGGCATCCAGTGTCGCCGACATCGCCAGCAGGATCAGATCGTCGCGCAGCGCGCCCGCCACCTCAAGACAGAGCGCCAGACCAAAATCGGCATTAAGGGAGCGTTCGTGGAATTCGTCAAAAATCACCGCGCCGACGCCGGGCAGATCTGGGTCCGATTGCAGCATCCGCGTCAGGATGCCCTCGGTCACCACTTCGATCCGGGTGTCTGCGCTCACCTTCGCTTCACCGCGGATCCGGTAGCCCACGGTCTGCCCGACCGGCTCGCCCAATGTGTCGGCCATGCGCTCGGCGGCGGCGCGCGCGGCCAGTCGGCGCGGCTCCAGCATGAGGATGCGCCCGTCGCACAGCCCAGCCTCCAGCATCGCCAAGGGCACCCGCGTGGTCTTGCCCGCCCCCGGCGGGGCCTGCAACACGGCGCGTTTGTGGCGCTGTAGTGCGGCAATCAGTTCGGGCAGGGCGTCATCAATGGGCAATCTGGTCATGCTGCCTTATCGCCAATGGCGCGGGTCTGGTCCAGCGCCGACCGCACCGGCTTTGTCCCCCTGCGAAGGATGCTCTCTGGACAATCGCGGCCCGGCTGCGCCATCAATGCGCGACAGGCGGATGGGAGCGGGAGAGGCCGATATGTCAGCAGCAGACAAACCGAAAGGTGCCACGCGGGGCGCCGTGCCGGATATTGACGATCTGGCCACCCGCATTCTGAACGGCGAACGCCGGGCGCTGGCGCGGGCCATCACGCTGGTTGAAAGCGGACGCGCCGATCACCGAGAGGCCACCACCCGCCTGCTGGACCTGCTGGCCCGCGAAAACCGCCAATCCCTGCGCATCGGCCTGTCCGGCACGCCTGGGGTGGGGAAATCCACCTTTATCGAGAGCTTCGGCATGATGCTGATCGCGGCGGGCCTGCGGGTGGCGGTATTGGCAGTGGACCCCAGTTCAACCCGCTCCGGCGGGTCCATTCTGGGCGACAAGACCCGGATGGAGCACCTCAGCCGCGAGAAAAACGCCTTCATCCGCCCTTCGCCAAGTCAGACACATCTGGGCGGCGTCGGCCGCCGCTCCCGCGAGGCGGTGGCGCTCTGCGAGGCGGCGGGATTTGACGTGGTGCTGATTGAAACCGTCGGGGTCGGGCAGTCCGAAACCGTGGTGTCAGAAATGTCCGATCTGTTTCTCTTGCTGCTGGCCCCGGCTGGCGGGGATGAGTTGCAGGGTGTCAAACGCGGCATTATGGAGATGGCCGACATCATTTTGGTCAACAAGGCGGATGGCGACCTGAAGCCCGCTGCAACCCGCACCTGTGCGGATTATGCCGGGGCTCTGCGCCTTTTGCGCAAACGCCCGCAGGATCCGGATGGCTATCCCAAAGCGCTGATGGTCTCCGCCGCCACCCGTGACGGGTTGGAGACCGCTTGGGACGACATGCAGATGCTGGCCGACTGGCGGCGCGAAAACGGCCACTGGCAGCGGCGGCGCGGCGAACAGGCCCGCTACTGGTTCGGCGAAGACGTGCGTCAGGCGCTGCTGGCCCGGCTGGAGACGCCCTGGGCGCAAGGCCGTATGGCCGATCTGTCAGAAGAGGTCGCTGAGGGGCGCGTCACCCCGGCGGCGGCAGCCAAGGACCTGCTTGCAGGGCTGGGGGTTGGCTGAGCGGTCTGGCGCCGGGCGGCTGGCGGGAACGCCACCCATGGCCGCAACGAAAACCTTCGATCAGCGCTGGATTTCACAGGTGAGGCAGGCTAGAAGGGCGCGAACCTTGGATGCGGGAATAGCCCGTTAGGGGGGTGTGCACAGGTTGTCCCATAAAACCGTTTCATATGGCTTGACCCTGCACGCGATTCCTCCTAAACGCATCCAACCAGTTTTCGGGCGCAGCCAATGGCCGCGCCCCTTGTAATTTGGTGCTCGATTCGAAACTTGATCAACGGGCGCCCCAGATACGAAGGATGAACCTATGTCGCGCCGTTGCGAACTGACCGGAAAAGGCCCGATGACTGGCAACAATGTCAGCCACGCCAACAACAAAACCAAGCGTCGCTTTCTGCCGAACCTGAACGACGTTACGCTGCAGTCCGAGACGCTGAACCGTGGCATCAAGCTGCGCATCTCCGCTGCTGCTCTGCGCACCGTCGACCACCGTGGTGGTCTGGACGCCTTCCTGGCCAAAGCCAAGGACGAAGAGCTGTCCAACACCGCGCTGAAGGTCAAGAAAGAGATCGCCAAGGCACAAGCCGCAGAGGCCTGATCGCCGACCTCCCCACCTAAGGGCCGGGACAGAGATTTTAAACGCCGTGCATGAGATCATGCGCGGCGTTTTCTTTTGCCGATGCGGCCGTTGAGGCCGGGGTCGGCCTGTTGCATGTGCCTTTGCCTGCGTCGCTTTTTCGCCTTGCGGCGGCGCGGTCACAGGCGCATATCTCATCCCGACATGACCTTTCTGCGATCATATCTGGCGCTTGCCCTGATCGTGCTGATGGCTCTCACCGGCGTCAGCGCTCAGGCGGGGATGCGTGATGCGACCGGTCAGATGGTGATCTGCACCGGCACTGGCCCGGTGATGGTCTATATCGACAGCGATGGGCAGCCGGTGTCGCCGCCGATGGACTGCCCTGAGTGTCTGACTTTTGTTGCGGATCTGGGCCTGCCCCTGGCGGTCTTTGGGCACAGCACCCTGCCGCAAAAACTGCCGCGAGACATGTCGCAGCGCGCTGAGATCCGGCCTGTGATGCGGTTGGCGGCCTTTGCTCGTGGGCCGCCGGAATTGGGACGTTCCCGCGCGGTATGACCGCGCTGTTTCTGACCCAAATTCCAAAGTCTACGTATCAAGGATCAAAGACCATGACCTTCAAGACCACGATCGCCGCCACCTTCGCCGCACTCAGCTTTGCCACTGCGGGGCTCGCCGCTGACGTCACCGTGACGGATTCCTACGCCCGCGTCTCCTCCAAAGCGGCCAAGAGCGGCGCTGCCTTCATGATGATCGAAAACGCCACCGACAGCGATGACCGGCTGATCGACGCGCGCAGCGATGCCGCAAAGCTGGTGCAGCTGCACACCCACAAGGAAGGCGAAAACGGCGTCATGCAGATGCTGCACGTCGAGGAGGGCTTTGCCATTCCCGCAGGCGACACCCATATGCTGCAGCGGGGCGGTGACCATGTGATGCTGATGGGGTTGACCAAGTCGCTGGAGCATGGCGACGCCATCGACCTGACGCTGGTATTTGAGAAGGCCGGAGAAGTCACTGTGACCGTCCCCGTTGATCTGGAGCGCAAGCCCGATCACGGCGCGATGAAACACTCGCACTGATCGACCCGTGCATCAGGGTCTGATCTGACACCTGATCAAACACACTATGGCCAATCCGCGCTCTGCCGCATGGGTTGGCCATTTTCTTTTGCCGCAGCCGCGCTACGATAGAACTCGCAATTGGTGCCCGGTGGCGGTGCAATCTTCGAGGGCGATGAGAATGGTGCAAAAGATCCTCTTTGTCTGTCTTGGCAATATCTGCCGCTCGCCCGCTGCTGAGGGCGTGTTTCGCGCCTTGTGCCCGGAGGTGGACACCGACAGCGCTGGCACTGCCAGCTACCACGTGGGGTCACCGCCCTATGGGCCGATGCAGGCCGCCGCCAGCGCGCGCGGGATTGACCTTTCCGACCTGCGCGCACGTCAGTTCGCGCCGCAGGATTTCACCCGGTTTGATCTGATCATCGCGATGGACGGCGACAATCTGGCAGACATCGAGGCGCAGCGCCCCGTGGGCAATACCACGCCGGTGCAGCTGTTCACCGATTACGCGCCGGGGCAGGGCGCTGATCACGTCCCCGATCCCTATTACACCCGCGATTTTGAGGGCTGTCTTGATCTGATTGAGGGGGCCGCCGCTGGGTTGACCAAGGCGCTGCGCAACAGCGATGCGGGCTAGGTCTTAGTCTTCCAGCACTTTCAGATCGCCAGCCAGCCAGGGCAGGCGCTGCACGGCAGGATCAATCATATGCCCCTGCACCAACCGCCGCATAGTCTGCGCCACGTCGCGCGGCACCCGGTCGGCCCAGTCAGCACTGGAAAACAGCGAAATCCGCCGCGAAAACGCGCCAAAGGGCAGTGGGAAAGCCTCAATCTCATCATGGAACCGCGCTGCCCGCATATAGCCCAGCGGCGTGGTGATCGCCCAGCCAATCCGACGCGCTACCAGCGCCATCAGCGACAGGTGGGAGCCGATCTCAAACCGTTCTTCAAACAGCAGTTTCTGCCGCGCCAGATGCGCCTCGATCTGCTGCGAGATCAACTGGCTGCCCTCGTAGCGCAGGAACGGCAACGCGTTGAGGATATCCTGTTCCGCCTCTGGCTTGCGCAGCATCCCGCGTGGCGCCACCAGCATGAAGGGATCCTGCACCAGCGGGTATTCGGTGATCCCCTCGCGCAGGGCACCAGAGGTGGCCGCCACCGCGATATGCAGCTCGCGCGCGTCCAGCGCGTCCAGAATGTCGTGGCTGGAGGCGGTGATCATCTTGAAGCGGCAATTGACCAGGCTTTCGGCCAGAGTGGTCGCCAGGCGCGGGGTCAGATCATTGTCGAAATCGTCGATCAGTCCGATGGACAGCGTCGACAGGTGGTTGAGGTCAACCACGCTCAATTCGCTCTGTGCCAGCCGCAGTTCCGTCAGCACCGCCTCGGTTCTGGCCAGAAAATTGCGCCCGGCAGGCGTCAGCACCATCGGGCGGCGGCCATGGTTGACCAGCTCCGCCCCCAGCGCGCTTTCCAGATTGCGCAGCTGCTGGCTGACCGCAGGCTGGCTCAACCCGGTGAGCGCGGCGGTCTGCGCCACGGATCCGGTTTTTGCCAGCGCTTCGAACACTTCAAGCCCGCGCAGCGTCACCCCTTTCATCAACATATCTGCGGTCCTGCTTGATGTTGCGGGCGCGGGTCTGCGTCCCGTCTATGGGAAAGGGGAGGGGCGATGCGGACCGTCTACTCAGCTGCGGTCCGCGTTGGTGTCTTATGCGATTTCATCCGGGCAGAGGGGGGGGAGGGGCGCAGCTGCAGCAACCCTGCCACGCCGGATCAGCTGCAAACGCGTGCGGCATTCTCGCCAAAGGATTTGTACCGCTTCCACAGCCGTTCATCCGAGCTGCGGCTCGATTGGCGCACCACCTGGGCCTGATGCGGATCGCTGAACCATTTGGAGACGGTCTTTCGCTCGCTGCGGTTGAGGCTGGCGTTGGCCACCGACTGGATGCAGCGACACAGCGAGGGTGAGGCGGCGGTGCGGTCCGACTGGCGGCAGGCTTTCTCGATCGCGCCGGCTCCGGCGGGGGCAGGCATCACCCCGGTGATCATCACGGCGCATAGCGTGGCGGTCAGCAGTAGCTTCATCTTCATTGTCCCTAGAAATCTGCAAGTGCTCTGATTTGAGCGGGTCTGTCGCCCGCGCTTGCCGGGACTATGCCGCAAGCGGCGGGGGCTTTCAATCTAGGTAAACAGGGGGTTGAGCCTCGGCGGAAACCCGCCAATGGGGGTATCCCAGTTTTTGGAGCAGGGGCGCTGACAGGGCCAGCACCCCTCCGGTCAGGACTGGTTTGGCCCACGCAGGGACAGGAGCATCTGACGCACGGACTTCCAATCCTCCGCCTCGGCGGTTTTGCCAACCTCCTGACAGCGCCGCATTTTCTGCGCCACTTCGGCCACAGCCTTGTCGCCATGCGCCGAGTAAAGCGCACGGGCATATTCAGCACTCCTGATCGCATCCATATCAATATCCTCCTGAGCAGTGGGATCCCCCGCAGCGGGGGCGCGCGTCTCGCGGAATGGCCGCAGTATAGCGCATTTTTAGCCCTCCCGCAGGAGGCCGGGTGAATTTGCGGTGTTTTGGCGAGGATGCGCTGAGGCGCGCGCCTGAGCTTGGGGCCGGGTGGAATAGTTTTGGGGAGGTTGGGCAAAGACTTCTTTACCCTGACCAGGCCCCGACAATGAGGTCGATCAGGCTCTGGAGCGTCTGTACAATTCTTGTGCCCTTGTATCCGCTGCTTGCGTCAATGCGCTTAACTACTTCGCCGCTGCGGATTACAATACGCATCTGGGCAACGCGTCCAAAGAAGCGCCTGATAGCACCGCTTTGAACTTCGCCAACGGTCGTTGAAATTGTCTTCGCATCGAGTTCTAGTTCAGTGCCGAGCTGATCATGGCTCACGGAAATCAATTCCGTTGCCCTCTCAACAATCAGTTGTTTTTGGCTGGACTTTGCTAATTTGAGCTTGTGTTTGACACGTGCCTCCCACGCTTCCGCGACCTCCGGATGATGGGCGCGGAGATCGGTCACGGCCCTGTCCAGCACCTGCTCTAGTGCCGTCAGCTTGCCGTCTGGCTGGTAAGTGCTGTCCTTTAGTCCCCCAATGATATCCTGAAGCGCGATTTCGAGATTTTGTTCTATTGCATTGGCGTCGCCACGGCAGCTTTCCAGCGTAAACTCAATGTACATCCAAGCAGTTGAGTTGCTGTTAAAGCCGCAGTTACTCTTGGCGACGACGGATCGGGCAAACTCGACTTGCTTTAGTGTGGTTTCAACCAGGGTGACTGCGTCGAGCGGCACTTGCTGGGTAAAGAATAGGCCTGTTGCGCTGTCAAAGCTGACTTGATCGGACTGAGGGAGCTGTTCGGCGAGCCATTCTGCTTGGATTCGATCAATCTCGGCAGCGACAGCTTCGGGGCCTGCGTCCCAGATCGCACCGTTGATCAACGCAATGCGGCGCTGGAGTTCCCAGTCGAGCGGTTTGCCATCCAGGAAACCTTGGTACCATTCGCGCCAGAAAACCCACGGAGAATTGGGGGCCTGTGCCATGTTACGCAGGATTTCCCATCCGTCTTTTGAGCCAGTGAACATAGGAGTAAGGTTGGATGTCGGAGGCATGTCCTCAGCGATCCCGTCGCGAACTAGTATTTCCTCGGCACGTAGAAATATTAGAAGTTCATCATCTTCGACGAATGCGGATACGGAATCTAAGATGTCTTCCAATCTCGCCAGAGCTGGTTGGCGTCGTCCTCTCGACTTCGCGAACTGGGTGCAACTTAAGAGTATTGACCTGTATGAGCTGTCTATAGTTTCAAGCTCGCGTTCAGGTAATCGGGCGCGAAACCCACGCTTGGTCTTGTGCTCCCCAATGGAGCGGTAGGCATTGTATGTCGCCAGAAGTGCTGCTCGTGTGGCCTGTAGTCGAAAATCTTCGATACGTAGTCTGTCAACGTCGTTTGCGGAAGCAGAAAAGATTCTTGGCCATACACGCATGGCCATCCGCCATCCTAGCAGTCGGATAAGCGATGCATCTTGGGTAGGCATTTCACAGTCTAAAAATTCTTGAATGTTATCTGGCAGCATAATGTTCCCTTGGGCAATCATCCAATCTTGACCAAACCCTAAAACCAAATCATATCCCCTTGCATGACAGACCTCGCTCACATCCGCAATTTCTCCATCGTCGCCCATATCGACCATGGCAAATCCACCCTCGCTGACCGGCTCATTCAGGAGACCGGAACGGTTGAGGACCGCGATATGAAGGAGCAGCTGCTCGACTCCATGGATATCGAGCGCGAGCGGGGCATCACCATCAAGGCCAACACCGTCCGCATCGACTATAAAGCCGATGATGGCGAGACCTATGTGCTCAACCTGATCGACACCCCCGGTCACGTCGATTTCGCCTATGAGGTCTCCCGCTCCATGCGCGCGGTCGAAGGCTCGCTCTTGGTGGTCGACAGCTCGCAAGGGGTGGAAGCGCAGACGCTGGCCAATGTCTACCACGCGCTGGACGCCGACCATGAGATCGTGCCCGTCCTGAACAAGATCGACCTGCCGGCCTCCGACTGTGACCGCGTCGCCGAACAGATCGAGGATGTCATCGGCATCGACGCCTCTGAGGCGATTCAGGTCTCCGCCAAAACCGGGCAGGGTATCCGCGATACGCTCGAAGCCATCGTCCAGCAGCTCCCGGCGCCCACCGGCACCCGCGACGCACCGCTGAAGGCGATGCTGGTGGACAGCTGGTATGATGCCTACCTCGGCGTGATCGTTCTGGTGCGGATCATGGACGGCGTGCTGAAAAAGGGCATGCGGGTGAAGTTCATGTCGAACAACACCCTGCACCATGTGGACCGTATCGGTGTGTTCCGCCCTGCGATGCAGGTGGTGGATGAGCTGGCACCGGGCGAAATCGGCTTTCTCACTGCCTCGATCAAGCAGGTGCGCGACACCCGCGTCGGCGACACCATCACCAATGACCGCAACGGCACCGAGGTGGCGCTGCCGGGCTTCAAACCTGCGCAGCCCGTGGTGTTCTGCGGCTTGTTCCCGGTCGATTCAGCTGAATTCGAAGATCTGCGCGACGCCATCGACAAGCTGGCGTTGAATGACGCGTCGTTCAGCTTCGAGATGGAAACCTCCGCCGCACTTGGCTTTGGCTTCCGCTGCGGCTTCCTCGGCCTTTTGCATCTTGAGGTGATCCGCGACCGGATTGAGCGCGAATATAACATCGAACTGATCACCACCGCGCCCTCCGTGGTCTATCACGTCTATATGAAGGGCAAGGATGGCGAGGCGGGCGAGATGATCGACCTGCACAACCCCGCCGATATGCCCGACATGTCGAAGGTCGATCACATTCAGGAACCCCGCATCAAGGCGACCATTCTGGTGCCGGATGAGTATCTAGGCGATGTGCTGAAGCTCTGCCAGGACCGTCGTGGCATTCAGGAAGACCTGACCTACGCCGGCTCCCGCGCCATGGTGGTCTATGACCTGCCGCTGAACGAGGTGGTGTTTGACTTTTACGACCGTCTGAAATCGGTGACCAAGGGCTATGCCTCCTTCGACTATCAGATGACCGGCTACCGTGAGGACGCGCTGGTGAAGATGTCGGTGCTGGTCAACGACGAGCCGGTGGATGCGCTATCGATGATGGTGCACCGCGACCGGGCGGAGATGCGCGGCCGCGCCATGTGCGAAAAGCTCAAGGACCTGATTCCGCGCCACATGTTCAAGATCCCGATCCAGGCCGCCATCGGTGGCAAGGTGATCGCCCGCGAAACCCTCTCCGCCCTGCGCAAAGATGTGACCGCCAAATGCTACGGCGGCGACGCCACCCGGAAGCGCAAACTGCTGGACAAGCAGAAAGCCGGTAAGAAGAAGATGCGCCAGTTCGGCAAGGTCGACATCCCGCAAGAGGCGTTCATTTCCGCCCTCAAAATGGACAGCTAAAGCTGACCATTTTGGGGGCGGCGCGGGCGAAAGCACTTGGCAAAGCCGATTGCGTGCCCGCACCCCGGCAATGACGCGGTGACAACACAACATCTTCAAACGCATGCAAAACGGGGCCACGGCCCCGTTTTTTTCGTTGTTGCCCGTTCTCATGCCCCGCCCTGTTGCCAGACCGGGCAGCGCGCCATGCCCCGTCAAACCACATGTTTGTCTTTGGCAAATGGGGGAGGGCGCTGCCCACCGCATTTTTCACTCTGGCCCGCCAGAAATCGCCAAATAACAAAAAAACCGCCCAGCCCCTCGGGCCAGACGGTTCCTCTCTTCCCCACAACCGTAACAAGGTCAGAGGCTGTTCTGCACGTCCTGTGCGGCGCCGCTGATCGCTTGGCCGGCTTTGGAAATGTCGCGGCCTGCGCCTTTGGTGGTTTCGCAGGCGGTCAGGCCAAACAGCGCGCCGGTCAGGGCAAGGGTGGTGAGGGCGGTTCGGATCATCTCATATCTCCCGTGGTCGATCTTGCCCAACAGATAGCAAGGCGGACTGAGCCGTTCCAGTGGTTTGCGGGGCGATATATCGGCGGCATTTTCACGACCGCCATCGCGCTGGACCCCATCGCCGACACTGACCCGATCCCCCATATCCAGCGAGTACTACTTTGGGGTGAAACCGCATAGGTTGAGTCGGGCCGATAGAATTTCGTCAGCAAAACCTGTCACCGATCCGGGGAGGACCTCTGAATGAACCACGCCGCTCAAAAGGACATACTGACACATTTGCGCAAGGGCCTGCCAGCCGTTGGCGCGCCGATCACTGCTGAGGCCTCTGTGGTGCCGCTGGCGCCCCGTCGCACAAGCCCGGCCATGGCGCAGCCGTCCGAGGCCGTGCTTAGCCGCAAGTGGCTGGAGCTGCGCCGCGATATCGACTGCGCACTGGCCCGTCTCGATGAGGGGTCCTATGGCTATTGCCAGATCTGCGGCGATCGCATCAGCGACAGCCATCTGAGTGAGCATCCCGCCACCCCTTTCTGCGCTTCCTGTGCCGGGGAGGCACGCTAAGGCCTGGCAGGGGAGGCCGGCCCGGTGCCTCTCATCGGTGCCTGCACCCTCAATCGAGCCGTAGTCATCTCGCGATGATATTCCGGCGGAATCGCCTCTTACACTGATCCATCTCCCTAAGGGCCGCAGCTGGTCTCCGTGCTGACCCCCAACTCGCCCGCGCCTCCACGCGGGCGCTTTTCTATTTTTGCCGGTTTTCATTGCAGGTTCGCTCACCTACAGCAAGGGCACGTGTTCTGACTTTTACGATGGAGCTATGCCGATGTCCTGCGCCCTGTGTGCCGCCGAATCCCCGCTTGTCCCTTATGAGGTGACAGGTGCGCCTGAGGGCCAGTCCCCGGAGGTTGCGCTCTGCCATCTCTGCGCCGAACAGGTGGCTGGAGATCTTGATCCCAATCATATGCGCGGCCTGTCATCGGCGATGTGGTCTGAGACGCCCGCGGTTCAGGTGCTGGCGGCCCGGCTGCTGGCGCGGCTGGCGGATCACGACTGGGCGCGTGACCTGGCCGAGCAGCTCTGGCTGGAGGATGAGATCCGCACCTGGGTTGAGGCCGCGCCGGCAAGCAGTGCCCATCGTGACAGCAACGGCGCGCCGTTGGCGCAGGGCGATTCCGTGGTGCTGATCAAGGATCTGCCAGTGAAAGGCGCAGGCTTTACCGCCAAGCGCGGCACGGCTGTGCGCAATATCTCTCTGGTCGCTGACAACTCCGAGCATATCGAAGGCCGGGTTGACGGGCAGCGCATCGTCATCCTCACCAAATTTGTGAAGAAGAAATAGGCGACCCAGTCGCCACAGGGCCGCAGAAATGCGCGCCCGCCCGTTGCCGCCCTGTCCCGGATGTGGCACAACCGGATCAACTGACTGAACAGATGAGTTTAGCATATGACTGACTTTGCCGAACGTCGCCGCATGATGGTCGACACGCAGATCCGCCCGTCGGATGTCACCAAATTTCCGATCATCGAAGCCATGCTGGCGGTGCCGCGCGAGGCCTTTGTGGCGGCTGCGCAGCGCGAGGCGGCTTATGCCGATGGCAATCTCGATATCGGCCCCGGTCGCGTGCTGCTTGAGCCGCGCACCTTGGCGAAGATCCTTGACGCGATTGACGTGCAGCCCGATGAGCTGGTGCTCGATGTGGCCTGCGGGCTGGGCTATTCCACGGCGGTTATTGCCCGGGTGGCCCAGATGGTGATCGGCGTCGAAGAGGATGAAAGCATGGCTTCTGAGGCACAGGATCAGCTCTCAGCGGTTGGTGCAGACAATGCAATCGTCCATACCGGGCCGCTGGATGCTGGCGCTGCGGAACATGGCCCCTATGACGTGATGATCGTTGAAGGCGGCGTGGAAACCGTGCCGGAGGCGTTGCTGGACCAGCTGAAAGATGGCGGTCGTGTGGCCGCGATCTTCATGTCCGGCGCTTTGGGAGAGGTCAAAGTCGGCTACAAGAGCGGCGACCTGATTTCCTGGCGACTGGCGTTTAATGCCGGCGCTCCGGTGTTGCCCGGTTTTGAATCCGCACAGGAATTCGCTCTCTGAATCTGCAGAGCGTTCACATTCGGTCCGCGCTGTTCTCGATTGGCGCGGATTGCAACAGACAGGCGTCTGACACCCCGCAGCGCCAGAGAGCAGAACGGCACTACCACGTCGGTGGGCCGGACCACATGAGGCTGAAGATGCGCAATAAACTGACGGCAAACCTGTTCAAGGCCTTCGTTTTCGCCGGAAGCGCAGCATTGCTGCTCGGCGCCCCGAAACAGGCCGCCGCCGACAATCTCTCCGATGCGATGATCGGGGCCTACAAGACCAGCGGCCTTTTGGAACAGAACCGTGCCCTGCTGCGCGCGCAGGACGAAAATGTTGCCGCTGCAGTTGCCCGATTGCGCCCGGTCGTGGACTGGGTCGCGCGGATCGAGCGTCAGTATACCCGCAACGGTAACGGGACATTCGCAAACTCGAACCACGACTCGACAATATCGACTGGGGTTGATGTCTCCTGGTTGCTGTTTGACAACGGTGTGTCGCGGCTGAGCCAACTGGCGGCACAGGAAACCGTACTGGCCACCCGTCAGGCCTTGCTGGATATCGAACAGCAGGTTCTGTTTGCTGCTGTTCAGGCTTATGTCAATGTGTTGTTGCAGCAAGAAACCGTCGCACTACGCAGCAATAACCTGCGTCTGCTGCGCGAGGAACTGCGCGCCGCGAATGACCGGTTTGAGGTTGGCGAGGTCACGCGTACCGACGTGGCACTGGCCCAGAGCCGGGTCGCAGGAGCGCAGGCCAGCCTGATCGAGAGCCAGGGTGATCTGCGCAATGCGCGGGCCACCTACGTGCAGGCCGTCGGCAGTGCACCTGGTTCAATCGCTGGCCAGCCACCGCTGCCGCAACGTGTGGCCTCGCTGCAATCCGCAGAATCCATCGCTATGCGCAATCACCCCAGCCTTCTGTCGCAGCAACATGCGGTGAAGGCCGCGGACTATGCCTCACAGAGCAACAGCCGCAATCTCGGGCCATCGGTGACGTTGCGGGCCAATGCAACTCATGCATCTGACGCCAGCGGGCCGGGCACTCGGGACACGTCGGGGGCAAGCATAACGTTGTCGCAGCGGTTGTATTCCGGTGGCTCTCTGGCCTCCGCGCGTCGGGCCAGCATTGCCCGTCTTCAGGCTGAACGCGGCGCCTTGATTACCACGCAACGCAGTGTAGTGCAGGACGTCTCCGAGGCCTTTGTGGAGCTGGAGGCCGCGCGCGCCAGCCTTGTCTCCTCCAACGAACAGGTCCGCGCCGCGCGCGTCGCCTTTGATGGTATCCGTGAGGAGGCCACGCTGGGCGCCCGCACCACGCTTGATGTTCTTGAGGCAGAGCAAGAGCTGCTGAACGCCCAGACCGCCCGTGTCCAGTCGCGCGCCAATCAGGCGCTTGCAGCCTATGCGCTGTTGCAGGCGCAGGGGCTGCTGACCGCGGAACACCTTGGTCTGGCTGTAGAAATCTACGATCCGACGCTGTACTACAATCTGGTGAAGGATGCTCCGGCCCATGTCAGCCAGCGCAGCAAGGATCTGGACCGGGTCATGCGCGCCCTGGGCAAGAACTGAGGTCCGGTTGACCACCAATTGGAGGCCCGCCAGTGTGGGCCTCCCTAAAAACCACCTGATTCACACGGTTGTCTGGACCGGGACAGGTCGCTACACTCAATCGCAAGAGGCGAGAGTGATAAGCAAAAATGTCCGAACCGGTTACCCAAGCTGAAATTGAAGACGTCCTGTCATCGATCCGCCGTCTGGTGAGCGAGGACAGCCGCGCCGCTGGCTCCTCGGTTGGCAAGGGGGCAGAGGCGGCATTGGCTGCGCAGATCGCCAAGCCCGTCCCGGCAGCATCTGGGGAGCAGGGCGTCGGCGCGCCGGGACCCGCAAATGGCGCCACAAATGGCAGCAGCCAGCCGGTCACCCGTCTGGTTCTGACACCGGCGCTGCGCGTCCCCGAAAGCAAGCTGACCCCCGTCGCCCCTACACCTTCGCCCCCCCCCGCAGCGGACATTGCCACCTCGGCCTCCGCCGAGAATGATCACGTGTCGGAAGAGATTGCCGACGTCGCGCCCGGATCGCTGGCCGCTCTCTCCGGAAAAGACAGGTTTGAGGCGTTGCTAGCAGCCGATGCCATTGAATTCTGGGATGAACCGGAAGATCGCATTGCGCAGGGGATCGCCTTGCATGACAATGATCCCGGCAATGAGGATCTGGCCTTTTTCAACGGGATCACCGCCGCTACAGCGGCCGACGAGGCCGCCGACGAGACCCAAGATGCGGCGCTCGCCGCAGATATGCCCGGCACGCCAACAGCGCAGGCTGAGGGGGCGCTCAACACTGAGGCGCCTTGGACTGATCCTGCCGCCACGCTCTATCAGGCCGCCGCCAGCACGGACCACGAGGAGGAGACGCAGGCTGAGGAACCCATTCCGCCAGCGGCCCCGGCAAAACCCGCCGCGCAACTGAACCCGAAGGTCGGCGCGGTGGTGCAGAAACTGGCGGAGATGGAAGCAGCCAATACGGCCCGCCCGGTCCTGTGGGAACCCGACGGAACCCGCGACACGCCCTACGCCGGCAGTGATCTGGAAACACTCGCCTGGGATGATCAGGACAGCGACACGGATGCACAGGGCCAGACAGAACCCGTCGATCAGACCCAGAGCGTTGCGGATGTGGTCATCCGATCCGAGGGGGAGGACACGCAGTCTGAGGCTTCGCAGGCCGAGGTGCCCGCCGCCGATACCGCGGTTGAGGAGAACACACGCACCGACATCCCAGCAGCGCCAGCCGCATCCACCGCCGACGAGGTTGACCGCGATCTGCTGGAGACGTCAGTCACCGAAACCGCACTTGAGGCGCTGGACACTCTTGGCTCCGATGAGAGCTTTCTGGATGAGCACGCGCTGCGTGAGCTGGTTTCGGAAATCGTGCGCGAGGAGCTGCAGGGCGCTCTGGGTGAGCGGATCACCCGCAATGTCCGCAAGCTGGTGCGCCGCGAAATCCACCGCGCTCTCTCGGCCCAGAACCTGCTCTGAGGTTGCCACCTCGGGGGTGACGGATCTGAGACGATGCAGATGGCGCGCTTAGGCGCTGCGCACCGGTTCTGCCAGCGCCAAGAGCGCATCCAGATCCATACAATCCTCAAGGTGATCTGCCAGCGCGTCCAGCGTGGCCTCAACCCCGTCGTCATAGCCCGCGACACTCTCATGGCCGAGACCGGAGAGCACGGACGCCCGAAACGCATCCGAACTGAACAGCCCGTGCAGATACGAACCGCGCACCCGCCCATCGGGGGAGACGGCACCTTCCAGACGGCCATCAATCTCCAGCCAAGCACGGGCGCAATCCGTCCCATCAGTGCGCCCCATGTGGATTTCATAGCCGCTCACAGGCAAGTTGCCATCGCAGGTCACCGCCTCGGTCAATGTCACCCGCTTTTCACCGGCCATGACGGTATGCACATTCAGCAGTCCCAGACCGTCAACCTTGCCCCGATGGCCATCCACGCCGTCCGGGTCATCAACAGTCTGCCCCAGCATCTGATAGCCACCACAAAGCCCCATGACATGGCCCCCCCGACGGTGGTGGGCGAGGATATCAATGTCCCAGCCCTGCGCCCGCAAATAGGTCAGATCGCCAATGGTGGATTTGCTGCCGGGGATCAGAACCAAATCCGCATCACCGGGCAGGGCGCGGCCCGCAGGCACGATTTCCACCGTAACATTGGGTTCCGCTGCCAGCGGGTCGAGGTCGTCGAAATTGGCCATCCGCTCCAGCTGCGGCACCACGATCTTGCAGGCGCCACCGGGGCGGGAGGCGATGTCCATCATATCCTCAGCCGGCAGTTTCCACGCATCCCAGAACCACGGGATTACCCCCATTGAGGGCCAGCCGGTGCGCGCTGCGATATCATCGCGACCGGCATCGAACAGGCTGCGATCCCCGCGAAACCGGTTGACGGCAAAACCCTTGATGCGCGCCAGATCCTGCGGGTCCAGCACCGTGTGGGTGCCGACAATCTGCGCAATCACACCGCCACGGTGGATATCACCCACCAGCACCACTGGCACCTCCGCCGCGCAGGCAAACCCCATATTGGCGATGTCGTTCTTGCGCAGGTTGGTCTCAGCGGGGGAGCCCGCACCTTCGATCAGGACCAGATCCACATCCGCCGCCAGCCGGTGAAAGCTGTCCAGTGCCGCCTCCAGCAGGCCGGTCTTGTCGCGCATGAAGGATCCGGCCGCCTGTGTGCCCCGGCGTTTGCCCTGGACAATCACCTGCGCGCCGGTCTCCGTCTCCGGCTTCAGCAGCACCGGGTTCATATCGGTGTGGGGCGGGCGCATGGCCGCGCGGGCCTGCAGCGCCTGTGCGCGACCAATCTCGCCGCCTTCAGGCGTCACAGCGGCATTGTTGGACATGTTCTGCGGCTTGAACGGGGCCACTGACAGGCCCCGGCGCACAAAGGCGCGCGCCAGCCCTGCAACGATCATTGATTTGCCGACATTGCTGCCGGTGCCTTGGATCATGATCGCCCGTGCTGTCATGGCGGCCTCTCTCGTGCTTTTGATGGTGTGATCTCTCACCTGTCAGCCATGGCGGATTTTTCCCGTCCTGAAAAGACCGCAGAGCGGCCTATTCCGCGTTGAAACCGCCACCACAAAAAGAAAAAACGCGCCCCCCAGGACGCGCTTTTCTTCGACAGTCATATATAGTCTTTCAGACTGGCAGGTCTGATCAGGCCGCCTCGGCCTGTGCCGCGTTGCGGCGTTCGCTCTCTTCGCGCGACAGTGCAACAGAGGTGCGGACACCCCGGCCCACAAATTCCATCAGGCCGCCGACCACGCGTTCGTTCGGGTCGATGCCTGCACAGCTCAGCACTTCGCGCCCGTCGCGCGACCGTGCCCACCGAGCGATCTGCTCGGGGCCATTCCCATATTTCTTGTCATCGGCAATCGCATCATCAAGTGCCGCCAGTACAACCGCGGCAAACAGCTTGCGGGCCCGGTTGCCTTGCTCGTTATTATATGCGGTGCCGTCAACGAAATCTCGCATCGTGCTTCCTTTTTGTTCTTGCTATTGCAATTTCGGCGTGGCGCTCCTTATGGCGGAATTGTGACGATTCGGATAGCCTGCAAACGCATATCTTTTATGCGCAATTTGCATAGCTCTCCGGTCCGTCACACGACATATCGTTGTCTTGCCAGCCGACTCCCTGCCAGATATAGGAGCGGTTAACAGTTCATCAACCACCCGAGAGGGATTTTTGTCATGCCCAAAATCAACGGTAACGAGATCCGCCCCGGCAATGTTCTCGAGCACAATGGCGGTCTGTGGGCCGCTGTCAAAGTCGATCACGTCAAGCCCGGCAAAGGCGGCGCCTTCGCCCAGGTCGAGATGCGCAACCTGCGCAACGGCTCCAAACTGAACGAGCGTTTCCGCAGCGCTGACAAGGTCGAGAAGGTTCGTCTGGAGCAGAAAGATCAGCAGTTCCTCTATGAGAGTGACGGCATGCTGGTGTTCATGGATGCTGAAACCTACGAGCAGATCGAACTGCCCGCAGAGCTCTTGGGCGACCGCCGTCCGTTTCTGCAGGATGGCATGACCATCGTTGTTGAATTCCACGACGACGAGGCGCTGAACGCCACCGTGCCGCAGAAAGTCACCTGCAAGATCGTCGAGACCGAGCCGGTCGTCAAAGGGCAGACCGCCGCCAACTCTTTCAAGCCGGCGATCCTTGATAATGGCGTGAAGGTCATGGTGCCGCCCTTCGTCGGTCAGGACGAGATGATCATCGTCAATACCGAGACCATGGAATATTCTGAACGCGCATAAGCAGTTAGCGCCAACAGATCCGCGAAACAGAAAACCCCCGCAGCCTCGCTGCGGGGGTTTTTCGCTACATGTGAAAATAGTCAAGCGCTCAGTTGTAGTCTATCTCCAGCTTGCGCAGCTCCAGACTGTGGCCGCATTCATCCATCATCTTGCCGTAGGCGGCAGTAAATCCGGCCAGAGATGCGTCCAGAACCATCTCGCCAGCGGCATAGGGCACCACCGTGCGCACCTCCATCCGCTGACCGTTCTGCATCCACAGAATGCTGTTCAGCGCGTCCATCCAGCGGATCTGCGCGCGCGCCTCAGCAAGGCCTTCCTCGTTGATTTCGCCGTTTGCGATACCGTAGAACACTGCTTCTCGGTCGATGATAAAACCAATCGCCTGACCGTTCTGCACCTGCGTCGGGTAGTGGCGGGCGGCGCTCTCAAACAGTTCCAGCTGTGGGTAGGTTTCCGGCGGGCCGACATCGCCTTGGGTCACCGAAAGCCGTAGCAGCGGCAACCCGTCGCCGCCGGTCCAGGCCTTGCAATCGCGCCAGTCATGCTGTTCCGTGACCCGAATTTCAGCGGCGACAGACCAGTCCTGATACTCCCAATAATCCGTCGCAAGGGCGGGCAGGGGCAGCAAGCTGAGGGCAAGACAGGGGAGCAGGCGCATTGGCAATTCCTCGAAAAATGATGCCTCAGACATAGCCGAGCGGCGGATCAACCCTGCTGTGACGTCGCGTCACAAGCTGCGGGTGCGGCCACAGAATTGCCTCAGGTCTTAGCCTGCCAGTCGATCCGCGCGTCCTGCGCACACATGTCGTCACCGGCGCGGTCGAATCGCAGATAGGCGATGGCCTGATTTCCGGCCTGCGTGAACAGCGTGCCGACGGGTTTATCGGCGCGCCGGATCTCGGTGCCGATGGGGGCCGCGCCCGCAACCGTGACCGTGGCCAGCCCCTTGCGCAGGGTGGTCTTGTGCTTCATCCGGGCGGTGACCTCCTGGCCGACATAGCAGCCTTTGCGGAAATCGACGCCGTTCAGCCGTTCAAACCCAGCCTCCAAGATGTAGCTGTCCGATCCCAGCTCAATGCCGGTTTCGGGGATGCAATGGGCGACGCGGATCGCGTCCCAGTTGCTGCCATCGTCGCCCGCCTCCGCGCCATAAAGCCGCCAGCCGAGATCCGGGTGTCGCGGATCCGCCAGCGCGCCCTCAGGCGCAGGTCCGGTGCCCCGGCACACGGCCAGATCGGTTTCCTCAATGGTGATCTTGGCGCGCAGCCGGTACATGGTCAGCCGTTTGGCCAGACTGGCGGCCAGGCTCTCGTCCACATCCAGCAGCAGATCTTCGCCATCCGCAGCGACAAAGAAATCCGCCAGATATTTGCCCTGTGGCGTCAGCAGGGCGGCATAGACCAGCCCCTGATCGACCTTGGCGACATCATTGGTGATCAGCCCCTGCAGGAAGTCACGGGTCTCGGCACCGGAAAGGCGCAGGATGCGGCGGTTGCTCATAGGTCAGGCTCCTGAAGGATCATGAGAGGCAATGTAGGTCGCGGGGTGGGCAAGGCCTAGCCGAACATGCGGCGGGCCAGTTTCTGGAACCAGCGGGGTTGGTCACCGCCATCGCGGACTTGTTTCGGTGCCTGTGCGGCCACGCCTTCGCGGTCGACCAGTGTCTTGCCGTCCTGAAATTGCAACCGGTAGAGATCCGCATAGATGCCGCCGCGTTCCAACAACTCCTCATGGGTGCCATGGTCCATCACATGACCGCGTTCCATCACCACGATTTTATCGGCATTGCGGATGGTCGACAGCCGGTGCGCGATGACCAATGTGGTGCGCCCGCCGGAGAGTTTCTCCAGCGCCTGTTGCACCACCTTTTCAGATTGCGCATCCAGGGCCGAAGTCGCCTCGTCCAGCAGCAGGATCGGCGTGTCCCGCAGCAGCGCGCGGGCAATCACCACCCGCTGGCGCTGTCCCCCAGACAGGGCTGAGCCACGCGGCCCCACCAGCGTATCCAGCCCATTGGCCAGCTTCGGCAGGAAATCCGCCACATGGGAGGCTTTCAATACCTCCTCAAGCTGCGCATCACTCACATCGGTGCGCCCCAGAAGGATGTTCTCGCGCAGGGTTTCGTCGAACAGCAGCGCCTCCTGTGTGACCACGGAAAACAACCCGCGCAGGTCATCCAGATCGAGATCCCGCACAGCAACGCCGCCCACGGTGACGGATCCCTCCTGCGGGTCCACCAGCCGGGTCAGCAAGTTGAAGATGGTCGATTTGCCCGCACCCGAGGCGCCGACCAGGGCGGTGGTTTTGCCTGCCTCTGCCACCAGCGACAGTTGGCGCAGCACATCGGAGTCGCCATAGCGCAGGGTCACATCTGTCAGCGCCACTTCTGGCAGGCCCTTGGGGGGGGCGACGGGGTTTTCCGGCGATACCAGTTTGATGGGCGAGTCCATCAACTCCTTGATGCGCTCCATCGCGGCGGCGGCGGCCTGCCAGGTGCCGCTGATCGACGCCAGACGGCGCATCGGATCAAAGGCCAGACCGATGGCGGTGAAGAAGCTCATGAACTCACCAACGGTTTTCTTGCCCTCGATGATTTCCGCGCCGCCGTAAAGCACCACGCCCATTACGCCCAACCCGGCCATGATATCGATCATGCCAGTGGTGGACGCCACGCCAAAGGACGCGCGCACCTCGGAGCGGACAAACTGATCCATATGGCCGCCAAACCGGTCGGTCTGGTAGTCCTCAAGATTGTTCAGTTTGATCGGTACGATGCCGTGAAAAATCTCATCCAGCCGGGTGGAGAGCGAGGCGCCCAGATCCCGTGCCTGCGAGGCCTTGCGCCGCACGTAGCGTTGCACGGCGGCCAGCGGCAACAGCAGCATCGGCAAGCCAACCAGCATGATCGCGGTCCAGCGCCAGTCCACGCTGATCGCCACTGCCAGCACGGCAACCATCTGGGTGACATCGCGGCCCGCCCCGGTGATCAGCGCCTGCCAGACCGAATTGATCGCCATTACATCGCTTTGCACCCGCTGGATCAGAAACCCGGGCGGGTTCACCTGATGAAACGAGGGATCCTGTCGGATTAGCCGCGCCAGCATATCCTTGCGCATATGCGCCGCAGAGGTCTGGGAAATCTTGCTCAGGATCACCTTTTGGCAGACGCTGGACAGCCCCCGCATGGTAAAAATGATCAGAAACGCCAGGCTGACCCAGAACAGCGCATTGGTATTGCCCGCGACAAACACCAGATCAAACATCGGCTGCATCATGTAGCTGAGGCCACCAACGGTGCCGCCCTCAATCAGCATGAACAGGATCGCCAGACCCAATAGCCCCATGTAGTGGCGCAGATAGCCCCGCCAGAGCCAGCCGAGCAACTCGCGCGAGGACATGTGCTCGGGCTTGCTCTTGATGGCCGGGGGCTCCCCTGTGACGGGGGGCTTTGCCACGGTCTGATCCGTCGCGGGAGCTGTGGTCTGCGTCGGCGATGCCGCCTCCGTGGACGCGTCCGTGGCGGGGGCCGTATCCGGCGCTGCGGGCGAGGGGGTCTTGGGGTCAGTCTGGGGCAAGGGGTCCAACCGCTGTGGTTTTTCTGGCGCTGACATCTGCGTCAGACCTGCGCCATTTAAGCAGCTGAGGGGAAAGGTGCAAGCATTGGCGCGGCTGTCACCCGTTGCAGGCGCGGCGCCGACCGGGATCATGACATCGCTACGTCAAATTTATTTGCACGGCAGCGCAAGGGCTTGCAGCCTGTGACCCCGCAGGCCACAGTCGCCGCAATCAGACCGTTTGCAGGACAGGAGTGCAGCATGACAGCGGGTGTTTCCCTTGCCGCGGGGCGCGGATATCTGGCGATCCCCGGACCGTCGGTCATTCCGGATGCGGTGTTGCAGGCGATGCACCGCCCGTCGCCGAATATCTATGCCGGAGAACTGGTGGAGATGACCGCGACGCTGATCCCCGATCTGCGCCGGGTTGCGCGCACCGATCATCATGTGGCGATCTATATTTCCAATGGTCACGGTGCCTGGGAGGCGGCGTTGCAGAACACGCTGAAACCCGGCGACACGGTGCTGGTGGCCTCCTCCGGGCGCTTTGCCATCGGCTGGTCCGAAATGGCAGAGGCGCTGGGGATCGAGGTTGAGCTGCTGGATTTCGGCACCGGCGCGCCCTGGGATATGGATCGGATCGCCAGCCATCTGGCCGCAGATACCGCGCATCGGATCAAGGCGGTTCTGGCAGTGCATGTCGATACCTCCAGCTCCATCCGCAATGATGTGGCGGCGCTGCGCGCGGCCCTGGAGGCCTGCGATCACCCCG
Source organism: Phaeobacter sp. S60 (assembly GCF_000826845.1). Classification (NCBI taxonomy): domain Bacteria; kingdom Pseudomonadati; phylum Pseudomonadota; class Alphaproteobacteria; order Rhodobacterales; family Roseobacteraceae; genus Phaeobacter; species Phaeobacter sp. S60. Next base: position 297,520 of record NZ_JSWJ01000011.1, on the reverse strand, counting down.
CGCTGTTGATGGCAGATTGCATTGCCTCGCTCGGCTGTGACCGGTTTGAGATGGACGCCTGGGGCGTCGATGTGATGGTTTCCGCCTGCCAGAAGGGGCTGATGGTGCCTGCGGGCATGGGGTTTGTGTTCTTCAGCCCCAAGGCCGCCGAGGCCCGCGCCCGCCTGCCGCGAGTCAGCCGCTATTGGGATTGGGAGCCACGCGCCAATCCGGAAGAATTCTACCAGTATTTTGGCGGCACCGCGCCGACACATCATCTCTATGGTCTGCGGGCCGCGCTGGATCTGATCCACGGGGAGGGGATGGAGACCGTCTGGGCGCGGCATCATCATCTGGCGCGCGCGATCTGGGCGGCCTGTGGCGCTTGGGGCGCGGATGGTCCGCTGCGGATGAATGTGCAGGACGTTGCCTTGCGCTCCAATGCGGTGACCTCCCTGCATCTGGGCGGCGATCACGCCACCCGCCTGCGCGCGTGGGTGGAGCAGACCCTGGGGCTGACGCTGGGCATCGGCCTTGGCATGGCGCCGCCGAACAGCCCAGAGTGGCACGGCTTCCTGCGCCTGGGTCATATGGGCCATGTGAATGGTCAGATGATCATGGGGCTACTGGGCGGCGTTGATGCCGGGCTGAAAGCGCTGGAGATCCCGCATGGATCCGGCGCGCTGGAGGCCGCAGCATCGGTGATCGCCGGGGCTGGCAGCACAGAAACCAGCGCGCCCTCAGGTCTGAGCTGCTGCGGGTGATCCGCAGCAGCCCTTGCGCGCGGCCTCAGCCGCTGCGCGCCCGCGCCAGCGCGATAGGCAGTGCGCGGGCGAAGGCGTCGAGCTGATCCTCCGGCCCGCAGCTCACGCGGATGCAGCGGTTTTGCGGCGGGGCAAAGGGCATCCGCACAAACACGCCCTGATCCACCAGACCGTCCAGCACCGATTTGGCAAACGCGCCATCTCTGCCGCAGTCGATGGCCACAAAATTGGTGGCTGAGGGCAGCGGCGTCAGCCCATTGGCGCGGGCAATTTCGCCAATCCGGTCGCGGGCGGTGCTGATGCGGTCCAGAACCTCTGCCAGCCAGTGCTGATCCTGCAGGGCCGCCAGCGCGCCAATCTGGGCAGTGCGGTTCATGCCGAAATGGTTGCGCACTTTGTTGAAGGCGGCGATCAGTTCCGCCTCTGCCAGCACATAGCCCACCCGCGCACCGGCCATGCCATAGGCCTTGGAAAACGTTCGGGTTCGGATCACGCGCGGATCATTGATGTCGATGGGCAGGGCAGTGCCCTCCGGCGCGCAGTCGATATAGGCCTCGTCCAAGAGCAGCAGGCAGCCCTTTGGCAAGGTATCCATCGCCGCCAGCAGATCGGCGCCGCTATGCCAGCTGCCCATCGGGTTGTCGGGATTGGCCAGATAGACCAGCTTCGCACCCACATCTGCCGCCCTGGCAAAGAGCGCGGCGGGGTCTTCGTGGTCGCCCTTGTACGGGACGGTATGCAATACGCCGCCAAAGCCCGCGACATGGTAATTGAATGTTGGATAGGCGCCAAGCGAGGTGACCACCGCATCGCCCTCGCCAATCAGCAGCCGCACCAGATAGCCGAGCAACCCGTCAATGCCCTCGCCAATCATGATATTCTCAGGCGCAACGCTGTGGTGGGCGGCCAATGCCGCGCGCAGGTCGTGGCTTTCGGCGTCGCCGTATTTCCAGATCTCCGTGAGCGAAGCCTGCATCGCCGCAATCGCCTTTGGCGAGGGGCCAAAGATATTCTCATTTGCGCCCAGCCGTGCCTTGAACACCGCGCCGCGCTGGCGTTCCTGGGTTTCCGGCCCGACAAAGGGAACCGAAGCGGGGAGGGATTGGGCGAGCGGGGTGTAGCGTGGCTGTGTCATGGGGGCAGATAACGTGATCGGACCCTCTCGGGCAAGCGCAGGTCACAGCCTGCCGCTTTGCCCCGGCGTTACGCTGGCGCGGGCCGGGGATCCGGGGCAGTCTGCGGCCAAGAGAATGTCCGAGAAAGAGGGGGCCGACATGGCACGGGTATCGGTAGAGATCGAAGACCACATCGCACGGGTGACATTGACCCGTGGCGACAAGATGAACGCGCTGGACAGCCAGATGATCGAAGAGATCATCGCCGCCGGTGAATGCTTGATGAACAGCAAGGCGCGGGTGGTTGTGCTCTCGGGCGAGGGCAAGGCGTTCTGCGCCGGCCTGGATCTGATGAGCTTTGCCCAGATGGGGCTGCAAAACCCCGAAGAGTGGCTGATGAGCCGCTCTCACGGTGATGCCAATCAGGTGCAACAGGTGGCGATGGTCTGGCGGCGGCTGCCAATGCCGGTGATTGCGGCGATCAATGGCGTTGCCTTTGGCGGCGGGCTACAACTGGCGCTGGGGGCCGATATCCGCATTGCCGCGCCGGATGCGCGGTTTTCGGTCATGGAGATGAAATGGGGTATTGTTCCCGACATGGGGGGCATGGTGCTCTTGCCGCAGCTGTTGCGGTCGGATGTGCTGCGCCGGCTGACCTATACGGCGGAGAAGGTCTCGGCGCCGCAGGCGCTGGACTGGGGGCTGGTTACGGAACTGGCCGAAGATCCCGTCGCCCGCGCCCATGAGCTGGCGACCGTGATTGCAGGCCAAAGCCCGGCCGCCATCCGCGCGGCGAAAGCGCTGATCGAGACGGCCGAGGCCAGCACCGACAGCGCCGAGGTGCTGCTGGAGGAATCCCGCGTTCAGGTTGGTCTGATCGGCAAGCCCGAGCAGATGGAGGTGGTCGCCGCCCAGATGCAGAAACGCGCGCCTAAATTCGATTGAGCCCGGCGTCAGCCAGGTCCGAAATGAACCCGTACTGAAACGAACCCGTGCTGAAACGAAAAAGAGCCGCGCCTGGATCTGACCGGCGCGGCTCTTTTCTTAGTGTCTTGCCTCGTCAGGGGCGCGCGCGTCAGATCGAGGCGCGGTAGATCTTGTCGATGTTGGAGCCAAGCGCCGCGTTATAGTCCTCATCGCTCATGGCCACGTTCAGACCTTCGGTCAGGGCGCGGCTGAAGGAGGCGATCATGGTCTTGTTCTGGGACAGCTTCTCGCAGGCGTCATCGGTGGTGTAACCGCCGGACAGGGCCACGACGCGCACCACATTGGCGTGGGCTGCCAGATCGTCATAAAGACCGGCCTCGGTCGGGATGGTCAGCTTCAGCGCCACTTTGGTCTCGGCGGGTAGGGCGTTCAACTCGGCCAGAATCGCGTCTTTCAGCAGCGCTTCAGCTTCGGCTTTGGTGGCGGAGTGGATGTCCACCTCCGGTTCGATGATCGGCAGCAGGCCGGCAGCGGCAATCTGGCGGCCGATGATGAACTGCTGACCCACGACATTCTTGATGCCGGTGGCATTGGCGCCCTTGATGACGGAGCGCATCTTGGTGCCGAAAATCCCGGCCTTCACCGCGCGCGACAGCAGCGCATCAAGATCAGGCATCGGTTTCATGGTCTGGGCGTCGTCCGCCTCATCCGCGAGACCTTTGTCCACTTTGAGGAAGGGCACAACACCGCAAGTGTTCCAGAGGTAGGCAGGCACCGGAGTGCCGTCGATGGCCGCATCCATGGTCTTTTCAAACAGGATCGCGCCGAGGATCTTGTCGCTGTTGAAATCGGGCGCGGTGATGATGCGGGCGCGCATCTTCTGGATCTCACCGAACATCTCGTCGTCATTGGCATAGGCGTCTTCGGTCACACCATAGAGCGCCAGAGCCTTCGGGGTGGAGCCGCCGGACTGATCGAGCGCCGCAATGAAGCCCTTGCCGTTTGCGATACGATCAAGCTGTGCGGTCTGGGTCGAAGTTTCTTGCGCCATAGGTCGGGTCTCCACGAAAAGGGATTGTCTGTCTTGCACCGTCTATACCGCGCCTGCGGCAGGAAACAACTATTAGCATCAGGTGGTTGCGCTAACGCCGTCGCTAACATGACGCCTGGGCAAGAAAGACGCCTGGGCAAGAAAAAAGGCAGACCGCACGGGCCTGCCTTTTTCGTTGTAATGATCTGTGGCGCATGCGGCGCCGGGCGTCACACCAGACGCGAGGCTTCCTTGGCGGCGCGAACGAAATCGTCGAACAGCGGGTGCGGATCAAACGGTTTCGATTTCAGTTCCGGATGGAACTGCACGCCGATGAACCAGGGGTGATCAGACCATTCGACGATTTCCGGCAGGCGACCATCGGGGGACATGCCGGAGAATTTGAGGCCACAGGCCTCCAGTTGCTCGCGGTATTTGGTGTCCACCTCATAGCGGTGACGGTGGCGTTCCTCGATCTTGGTGGTGCCATAGACCTCGGCCACTTTGGAGCCTTCGGCCAGCGTGGCGTTGTAGGAGCCCAGACGCATGGTGCCGCCCTTGTCGTCATCGACCTTGCGCGCGACAGTGTGGTTGCCCTGCACCCATTCTTTCAGGTGATAGACCACCGGCTCAAAGCGTTTCTTGCCCGCCTCGTGGTCGAATTCTTCCGAACCCGCCTCGGAGATACCTGCAACGTTGCGCGCGGCTTCGATCACCGCCATCTGCATGCCAAGGCAGATGCCCAGATAGGGCAGCTTGTGCTCGCGGGCATATTGCGCCGCCTTGATCTTGCCCTCGGTGCCGCGCTCGCCAAAGCCGCCGGGAACCAGAATGGCGTTATAGCCCTGCAAGTAAGGCGCGGCGTCTTCCTTGTCGAACAGCTCGGCGTCGACCCATTCGATCTTCACCTTCACGCGGTTCGACATGCCGCCATGGGTCAGTGCCTCGGCGATGGATTTATAGGCGTCTTCCAGCTGGGTGTATTTGCCCACGATGGCAATTTTGACTTCGCCTTCGGGGTTGTAGATGCGGTCAGCCACATCTTCCCAGCGGGCCAGTTTGGGTTTCGGGGCAGGGGCAATGCCAAAGGCATCAAGAACCGCCTGATCGAGACCCTCGCGGTGATAGGCCAGCGGCGCCTCATAGATGGATTTCAGATCCTGCGCGGCAATCACCGAGTCGGCGCGCACGTTGCAGAACAGCGCCAGTTTTTCGCGTTCCTTATGCGGGATCGGACCCTCGGAGCGGCAGACCAGAATATCGGGGGCCAGACCGATAGAGCGCAGCTCCTTCACGGAGTGCTGGGTCGGTTTGGTCTTCAGCTCACCGGAGGCCTTGATATAGGGCAGGAGGGTGAGGTGCATGAAAATACACTGGCCGCGCGCCTTGTCATTGGCGAACTGACGGATCGCCTCAAAGAAGGGCAGACCTTCGATGTCGCCGACGGTGCCGCCGATTTCGCAGAGCATGAAATCAACCTCATCTTCGCCGATGGAGATGAAGTCTTTGATTTCATTGGTCACATGCGGAATGACCTGAATGGTCTTGCCGAGGTAATCTCCACGGCGTTCCTTTTCCAGCACGTTGGAATAGATCCGGCCCGAGGAGACCGAGTCGGTCTTGCGGGCGGCCACGCCGGTGAACCGTTCGTAGTGGCCCAGATCGAGATCGGTTTCGGCGCCGTCGTCAGTTACGAAGACTTCGCCATGTTCGAACGGGCTCATCGTGCCCGGATCGACGTTCAGATAGGGGTCCAGTTTGCGCAGGCGGACGGAATAGCCGCGCGCCTGAAGAAGTGCCCCAAGAGCGGCGGATGCCAGCCCTTTGCCCAGAGATGATACAACACCGCCAGTAATGAAAATGAAACGCGCCATGAGTGTTCGGCTGCCCCCGTGAGAAGTCAGAATTCAGCTGCCCGGCGGTTGCAGAAACCGCAGCATCACGGGGCTTTACGTATAAAGGATTCGCGCAAAATGCGCAAGCAAGCCGCAAGATGCTGTTACGGCTGCTTTTGTTCATTCTAAGTGTAGTGGATTCTCGCGAATCCCGCGTCAGACGCAGTGGTCATTGTCGGATCTGCCCAAAGCGGTGAGATCCGCCGGGCCGATCCAAAGGTCCGGACCCGAAGGGCCGGATTTAGTCTGCGCTGGGAACCAGCGGTGCGTTGTCGCCCTGAACCGGCGGCAGCAGATCGCTGCCGAGCGGCGCTTCGGGGGCATCAGCGGCACCCTCTGCGACAGGGGCGCTCAGGCGGTCCGCGACCGAAGAGCCTGCGGATTTCTGTGCCGCCAGAATGGTCAGCGTGATCGAGGTGCCGATAAAGGCCACGGCCAGGATCCAGGTCAGCTTGCTCATCGCGGTGGCTGCGGCCCGGCCAGACATGGCCCCGCCACCGCCGCCGCCCATGCCAAGGCCGCCGCCTTCGGAACGCTGCAAGAGGACAACGGCAATCAGCCCCAAGGCCAGAAGAAGATGGATGATGAGTACGACGTTTTCCATAGGATCCTACGGCGGTTGGCTGAGTATCGGGCGGTAAATAGGGAAGATTGCTCTGAGGGGCAAGGGCTCAGTTTGTCGAAGCGTGGAGAACGCGGCGCTATGGCCTCTGAGGCGGCTGAAATGTGCAGGAAATAGCGCAGGATCGGCGCCTGCGGGAGGAGGCGGTGGCGCCTTGCATCAGGCCCGCTGATCCCATCCATGACGGATTGTGACTGGACAGGTTTGCGCTGTGGCGGGCAGTCTCACCCCATGCCTCATGATCACGCTGACGCCCCGCATAGCCTCTTGCCCCCGGATCCTGCCCTGCGCGTCAAGGCGCTGGAAACCCTGCTGACCCAGAAGGGGCTGATTGATCCGGCCGCTCTGGATGAGATTATCGACACCTATCAGAACCGCATCGGTCCTGCGAATGGCGCGCGGGTGGTGGCCCGCGCCTGGCACGATCCGGACTTCAAGGCCGCGTTGCTGGCTGACGCCGATCCGGTGCTGGCGGATCTGGGCTATTATGGCCGTCAGGGCGAGCATATGGTGGTGGTCGAGAACACCCCCGCGCAGCACAATATGGTCGTCTGTACCCTGTGCAGCTGTTACCCGTGGCCGCTCCTGGGCATTCCGCCGGGGTGGTACAAATCGGATGCCTACCGCGCCCGCGCTGTGCGTGAGCCGCGCCGGGTGCTGGCGGAGTTTGGCGTGACCTTGCCTGCGGACACATCGGTGCGGGTCTGGGACTCCACGGCCGAGGTGCGCTATCTGGTGCTGCCGATGCGACCCGAGGGCAGCGAAGGGATGAGCGAAGAACAACTGGCCGCATTGGTGAGCCGTGACAGTATGATCGGCACAGGATTGGCGATCGCGCCCGAGGTGGCGGCGTCATGAGCCGGGTCCATGACATGGGGGGACGATTCGGCGATGGGCCGGTGACGCCCGAACCGCAGGGCGCCCCGGTTTTTGCCGAAGACTGGCACGCCCGTGCGCTGGCGATAACGCTGGCCTGCGGCGCGTTGGGGCAGTGGAATATCGACACGTCGCGCCATGCGCGCGAACGGCTGGCACCGCTGGATTACACGCGGTTTTCCTACTACGAGAAATGGCTGGCGGGTTTGGCAACGCTGCTGGTGGAAAAACAGGTGCTGAGCGCCAAGGATCTTGCCACAGCCACTGACGGCAAGGATGGCACGGGCCCAGATCGCGCGGCCCCGCATCCGCTGGCTGCCCGTGCCCTGAAGGCGGCGGATGTGGCCGCAGCACTGGCCAAGGGTGGTCCGGCGGATCGCCCCAGTGATGTGGCCGTTGCCTTTGCCCCTGGTGACCCTGTGCGCTGTCGCCGCCCCGGTGGCAATCGGTTGGTGGCGGGCGGCCACACGCGGCTGCCGACCTATGCGGTTGGAGCGCGGGGGTGGATTGTGCGGGTGCATGGGACGCATGTCCTGCCTGACAGTGCCGCCCATGGTCTGGGGGAGGCACCAGAGCCGCTCTATGCGGTGGCCTTTGCGGCATCGGACCTGTGGAGCGCGCCGGAGCATCCGGGTGACGAGGTGGTGCTGGACCTGTGGCAGAGCTATCTGGAGGCGGTATGAGCGGATTTGAGAGTTTGACACAGGCGCAACCGGACCCGGTCTTCGGGCAGCCCTGGCACGCGCAGGTCTTTGCGCTGACGGTGCATCTGAATGAACGCGGGGCGTTTTCTTGGGGCGACTGGGTGGCGCGGTTTTCTGCGACGCTGCGCCGTCACGGGTTGGCGAAGGATCTGAATGGTGGCGAGGATTATTTTGCCGCCTGGCTGGAAACGCTGGAACACTATCTGGCCGAGGCCGGAACAGTGGCGGTCGAGGACGCCGCAGATATGCGCCTGAAATGGGAGGCGGCCTATCTCGCCACGCCTCATGGCCAACCGGTTCGGCTGGCAGAGCCCGCAGCGCAGGAGGGCTAGCCCGCGTTATGCACAACGGGCAGGGCCGCTGCGGCGGCTTCGTAAACAGGGGGTTCAGACACTGTTGGGGGCATGGCGCTGTGTTGGTGTCTGCGGCTGGATGTCTCCGGTGTGACCCCTTGGTCTGATGGGGTTTATTCGGTGTCTCCTCCTACGGATGAAAAGAAAAGAGGGCGGCGCCGCCGCTAAAGCTCTGGTCAGGCCCGGGTGGGGCCTGGCGGACAGGATATCCTGATCTGCCCCCGCATTGTTTGGCGTGCCAACTGCGGTCTTACGCAGCACCATGCGGATGCGGAGCCGATCTTGGGTCGTCTTGGTTGGTGGCGCAGCAGGGCGGTTACTCCGGCTGCGCAGAGGTGATCGATCAGCGATCAGTCTGGCAGATTTGTGGGTAATGATCGTGAAGAGGGCGCGCGGTGAGGAGGCAACGGGGGCGGGCGCGATGGCAGGGTGCGATAGCAGCGCGCAGGAGGCGCGATTTGCGAAGTGTTGCCTGTCTTCCTGAAGCAGCCGAACTAAGGGCGTTTCGCGACATCAGTTGCCGGTCGATAGATCCTCGTGCAGCTGGGTCAAGCGCATCGCAGCGGTTTTCAGGGGTTCGAGAAACTCGAGAATCTGGCTCAGCGAGTGACGTTGAACCGGGGCATGAACCGAAAGGGTTGCCATCAGTCTGTCTTGAGTATCAAGGATCGGCACAGCAATCGCAGCCATGCCAGTCATGAATTCCTCGTCATCGGTCGAGTAGCCCCGTTCACGGGTTTTTTGCAGCTCTGCGCGCAGCGCATCAGGAGAGGTGATTGTCTTGTCGGTCTGTGGCTCCAGAGCCCGGGCTGAGAGCACGCTGTTTAAGGTCGCAGCCCGCAATGTCGACAGATACATCTTGCCGCTAGCCGTGCAGTGAAACGGCACCTGGGTACCGATCGGAAGCTGAATGCGCAGCGGCCATTTGGTCTCAACACGGTCCAGATAGGTCATGCCTTCGCGATCTGGCGTCGCCAAATTGCAGGTTTCTCCGATTTCCTCAGCTACCGCCTTTAGGATGGCCAGTCGGGCCGTGCGCAGATGTTCGGATGAAATTGTGTTCACCGCCAGTGACCGCAGTCTCGGGCCGGGTCCATAGGAGCGCCCATCGAGATCGCGTTGTAGGAAGGCTTCTTCCTCGGCGGTTTGCAATAGCCGGTGCAGGGTGGGCTTTGGCAGGCCCAGAGCCTCAGCCAATTGTGCAGGCTTTACTGCGACGCCCCGCCGGACAACCTCCTCCAGAATCAACAGCAGCCGCAGGTTTGTTGGAATCTGTGTTTCTTTGGGGGGGCTCGTCCGGTCGGGCATGGCGTCACATCTATCTGTTGGGCAGCAGGATCAGCGCCAGATCGGGAACCAGCGCAACCAGTACCCAGACACCAATCAATGCTGCAAGGTAAGGCATGGTATAGCGCAGCAGTCGGAAGTAGGGAACGCCCGTCACTCCAGATGCGACATAGAGGTTAAGCCCGTAAGGCGGCGTGATAAAGCCAATCGAGGCTCCCACCAGGAAGATCACCGAGAAATGGATTGGATCTATCCCAGCTGAGGCCGCGATGGGTGCGAGGATTGGCGCGAGGATAATGGTCACAGGCAGGCTTTCCAACACCATGCCAGAGAAGAACACGATCACCATCGATGTGAAGAGCACCGCGTGGTAGCCCCCCATCGAAGTAACAAAATCGCCGATGGTTTGCTGCGCACCTAATAGCGACAGGATTTGTTGCATCACCACAGAGATAGCAATAAGCGGCGCCAGAATGCCGGTGATCTGAGCTGATCGCACCACCACTGCTGGGATTTGCCGGATGGTAAAACCTTCGACCACCAGCATCTCAGCGTAGGATTTTTCTGATATTGGCCTATCCTTGCGTGATCCCATGATCAGGTTCAACGGATAGCTGACCAGCCCTGCAATCACGCAAAACCCAACAGTAACACCTGCCGCTTCAGTCGGAGAGAATTTGCCTGTATAAATACCCCAGAGAACCAGCCCAATTGCGAAAAAACCGAGCCAGGCTCCAAAAGCGGTTTTTAGAACGCGGGTGAGTTGCAGTGGGATCAAATGTCCCCAGCCGTTGATCCGACAGATGGTCCAGCAGGCCAATTGCATCCCGATCACCATGAGTGCTCCTGGCAGGATGCCGGCGACAAACAGTTCCGAGATCGGTAAGTTTAACAGAAAGCCATAAACAATAAAGATAATCGAGGGTGGGATGATAATCCCCACCGTACCGCCCGCAGCTGCCGTGGCTGCTGAAAAGCGTTCGTCATAGCCACCCTTGACCATCTCGGGATGCAGCATCGACCCGATGGTTGCCGTCGTCGCGGAATTGGAGCCGGAAATGGCCGCAAACAAGCCGCAAGCCCCAAGGGCTGCCATGGCAAGTCCGCCCCGCAGCCAGCCCAGACAGGCATATGCGAAATCCGATAGTCGCCGGGCAATCCCTGACTGGTTGATCAGATCCCCAGTGAGGATAAACAACGGCATCGCCAAAAGGGCAAAACCTTTGTTGAAGACGTTCAGCAGCTCAGCGCCCATATTGTCGAGCGTCAGCCCCAGCACAAACGAGCAGCCGATCACCCAATATGCAATGACCAGCAGCACCGGTACGCCCAGCATGAAAAGGAAGGTAACACCCAGCGAGATCAGCGTGACCCAGGAGCCGTCCGTCATCAGATGTCCCCTCCGATTACAGCCTGTTTGATAAGCGGCGCGCCAGAGCGCCAGTTTGCAAAATCCTCAATCAAGTTTTCAAACACCCGCGCCACCATCAACACAAAGGACATTGGCGCTGTGATCAGGAACCACCACTGCATGACATTGTCGGTGCCCAGAACGATCTGAAAATTTGACGCCGATAGGGCTGTCATTCGGGTGGTTGTGACCAGTACGATCACCGCAAACACAAACCACAACACGGCATCCAACATCAGACAGGCCAACTGCCCGCTGCGGGGCATCATGGTTCGAAACTCGGCAAAGCTGAGGTGGGTCCGCAGTCGCACATTAAAGGCAGCTCCAAACCAGGCCATGATCATAAACAGCAGCGGCGGGATGGTTGTTGACCAGGGCTGCTGATTGGAGAATATGAAGCGGTCGATAACGCCCCAAAAAATGATAAAGGCAATCGCCAGATAGCTATAGACCATCACGGTGCGCTCCAGATGGCGGTCCAGCCAGGGCACCAGCTTGTAAATCCATAGCATAGTCAGACCACTCACTGCGGTGGCAACTGTTCCGAAGACCCAAGCGCCTTGTGTTTGGAGCGCATTGCGGATTTCCCAACTATCTTGCGACATGAACGCCTTAAATATGTCGCTGATCTCAGACCAGAGTCCCATTTCTTCCTCCCTGATGTCCACCGCGTTGCGCCCGGTGCTCGGACAAGTGAAATCGGCGCGCAACTGCACGCCGATCCTTATCTATGGTATCGGGTTTTAGGCTTTCCACCACCGGCGAGGTTCGACATTTTCAGGTTTCATGTCCTTGGGTACCTGGCGCGCGATGTCATAGATTTCCTGATAGGTATCAATGCCACCTGCCCATTTGTTCAGGCGGTCTCGCCACTGTTCCCAGAGCTGAGGCTGAAACTCTGGCGAGCACATCTCCTCGGCCATCCTGATCTGGTCATCAGCGAGGAACGCGTTGCGCACGTTGTTTTCAGCAAAAATCGTCCCCGGCATTTGCGGGTCGGAATGACCGACCGTTTTAACCAGTGCCGCCTCATTTGCGGCCTGCACATGGGTCTGAGCCCAATAGGCGCTCTCCATCACCGCGTCCTGAAGATACCCCTCGAGACTGTCAAAGACAGAGGCGCTCATAGAGGTGTGCTCGGTGCCGCAGAAGAATTTCAGGTCTACCGACTGGCTGACCACTGGTGACATATTGGCATAGGCCACAGCAGAGGCCCAAGTTTCCGCACCATCAATCAGGCCCTGCTTCAGCCCGTCCAGCGTTTCTTCCCAGGCGACTGGAACGGGATTGAGGTTCAGCGCCTGCATGGCAATTCGGCCCAGCTGGGTTCCGGTCACTCGGTTTTTGGTGCCAAAAAGCTGCTCCAGCTTGGTCACGGTGGGTTTGTCTTCCCAACCCAGACCCAGCTGAATGCCGCGCAGCTCGCAATGGCTGAACAGGAATTTCAGCCCGTGCCGTTTTTCCAATGGATCCCGCAGAATGCGTTGTGAGTCCGGGCTGTACAGGAAATGATACTGTGAAGCCCGACCGGGGAACATGTAGGCGTAGTCAAGAACATTGAGATAGGGCGCGCCTCCGGCCGAGTTCTGGGTCGAGGCTGCATAAATATCGACAATGCCCTGCTGTGTCTTTTCAACACATGAAGTCTGGCCGCAGATTTGGTTGTTGCCGATGAACTCAATACGGATCTCCCCGTCCGTACGGCTCTCCAAATCACGAGCGAATTCCAAGGCGCCAGCGCGCTCAATTAGTAGATTTTGGGCGTTAAATCCAGAGGCGCCAAACTTGAGCGTATGCTTTGCGGGCTTTGCATAACGCTTGTCGTAGGTAGATTCAGCTGCTGATGCGAGGTTGGCCAGACTGATGGCACCTCCAAAGCCCCCCGCTGCCAAAAGAGTCGAACTCATGCCGTAGCGGCCTGCGACGCGGAACAAGTCCCGCCGCGAGATGCGATGTAGATTCTCCTTGAGTCCCATAGTTTCCCTCCCTAGATGAAATTATTGAGACGTTTTATCTCAAAAACGCTAGCTCAATTCATGCAATCTGCATAGACTTTTTTTCGTGAGCAACGGGAGGGACGAGTTTTGGACGCTGACTATATCATCGTGGGTGCCGGTTCTGCGGGCTGTGTCATTGCCAACCGGCTAAGTGCGAACCCTCGCAAAAAGGTGGTTCTACTCGAAGCGGGCGGAAAAGATATCAACCCTTGGATCCACATCCCTGTTGGCTATTTCAAAACCATCCACAACCCGAAGGTCGACTGGTGTTACAAAACGGAACCTGATCCGGGTCTGAATGGCCGATCAATCGAATGGCCCCGCGGAAAGGTCCTCGGCGGTTCTTCCTCGCTCAATGGGTTGCTCTATGTGCGTGGGCAATCGCAGGATTATGATCGCTGGCGCCAGATGGGCAACGAAGGCTGGGGCTGGGATGATGTTCTTCCCCTGTTCAAACGAAGCGAAAACAATGAACGAGGCGGCGACGCTTTTCATGGCGATCGGGGCGAGCTTTCTGTATCAAACATGCGCATCCAACGCCCTATTACCGATGCTTGGGTCGCTGCGGCCCAGGCCGCAGGCTACAAATTTAACCCTGATTACAACGGTGCCGATCAGGAAGGGGTTGGGTTCTTCCAACTCACGGCGCGCAATGGACGACGCTGTTCGTCAGCCGTGGCTTTTTTGAACCCGGTCAAGTCACGGCCAAATCTACAGATCATCACCCATGCCCATGTGCAGCGTGTGGTAATACAAGGGAAGCGTGCAACCGGTGTGACCTATAAAGATCGGTCTGGTAACACGCATGTCATCAACGCAAATTGTGAAGTGATCCTATCTGGTGGGACCATCAATTCGCCGCAAATCCTGATGCTTTCCGGCATTGGCGAGGCCGAGCACTTGTCTGAACATGGTATAGACGTGATCGCTGATCTGCCTGGCGTCGGCAAGAATATGCAGGATCACTTGCAGGCCCGACTGGTCTACAAGTGTAACGAACCAACCCTGAATGACGAAGTCAGTTCTCTGCTGGGGCAGGCGAAGATCGGTGCGAAGTATCTGATGTTCCGGGCGGGTCCGATGACTATGGCCGCCAGCCTTGCCACCGGGTTCCTAAAAACGCGCCCTCATTTGCAAACCCCTGACATCCAATTTCATGTCCAACCACTGTCTGCGGAAAACCCTGGCAAAGGCGCTGACAAATTCTCGGCTTTCACTATGTCGGTTTGCCAGCTTCGCCCCGAATCTCGTGGTGAGATCCGGTTGAGATCCAGTGATCCCAGCGCCTATCCAAAGATCTTCCCCAATTACCTCTCGACGCAAACAGATTGTCAGACCCTGGTCGATGGGGTGAATATTGCCCGCAAAATTGCTCGACATGCTCCCTTGACGTCCAAGATATCGGAAGAATTTCGCCCGCACGCCAGTTTAGACATGGAGGACTATGACGCAACACTGGACTGGGTGCGCAACAACACCGCATCGATCTACCACCCTACGGGAACCTGCATGATGGGCCGGTCCGCACAAGCCGTTGTTGATGCTCAGCTGCGGGTACACGGCATAACCGGGTTACGGGTTGCTGATTGTTCTATCATGCCTGAAATTGTGAGCGGAAACACCAATGCTCCTGCGATAATGATAGGAGAAAAGGCCAGTGAGCTCATCGTTCAGTCTACCAAGACATCGAGCTAGGGAAAGGCCAGATTGTAGGCGTCACTGCTAGGGCGGCGGCCTGCCGTGAGTGCACCGTTCTCCGGAGGTCCCTGAAGCCGGAGGGGGAATCGCCGGGCCTCAGAGGCCTGAGCGGGGCGGGGGCTGGAGAGCGGGCCTGGGTGCGCGGAGCGTTGTCCGGTTGCCCGACGCAACGGGGCTCAGGCCTGCTTCGGGCCACTTTCGCACGATATCCTGCGGAAAAGCGGTGCGCAGGCGGGGTGCGGCGAAAAACCGGTTCCCCTGTCTGCGCTGCCTCGTTATACGGAGCGTCGGTTTCAACCAGCATACAGAGGACCTGAGATGGCCAATGTCGTGGTAGTCGGCGCCCAGTGGGGTGACGAAGGTAAAGGCAAGATTGTCGATTGGCTCAGCGAGCGCGCTGATGTCATTGCGCGTTTCCAGGGCGGTCATAACGCCGGTCATACGCTGGTGATCGACAGCAAAGTCTACAAGCTGCACGCGCTGCCCTCGGGTGTGGTGCGCGGCGGCAAGCTCTCGGTCATTGGCAATGGCGTGGTGCTGGACCCCTGGCACCTGATGAAAGAGGTCGAGACCGTGCGCGCGCAGGGCGTGGATATCTCCCCTCAGACGCTGATGATTGCAGAAAACACGCCGCTGATCCTGCCGCTGCATGGCGAGTTGGACCGGGCGCGCGAAGAGGCGGCCTCCAAGGGCACCAAGATTGGCACCACCGGGCGCGGCATTGGCCCGGCCTATGAGGACAAAGTGGGCCGCCGGGCGATCCGCGTGGCGGATCTGGCGGATGAGGCGACCCTGATTGCCCGCGTTGATCGTGCGCTGCAGCACCATGATCCGCTGCGCAAAGGCCTGGGCATTGAGGCGGTGGACCGTGACGGGCTGATTGCTCAGCTGAAAGAGATCTCCAAAGAGATCCTGCCCTTTGCCGCGCCGGTGTGGAAAGTGCTGAACGAGAAGCGCAAGGCAGGCAAACGGATCCTGTTTGAAGGGGCGCAGGGCGCGCTCTTGGATATTGATTTTGGGACCTACCCGTTTGTGACCTCCTCCAATGTGATCGCCGGTCAGGCGGCCACAGGTGTGGGCATTGGTCCGGGCTCCATTGATTATGTGCTGGGCATTGTGAAGGCCTATACCACCCGTGTGGGTGAAGGCCCGTTCCCGACCGAGTTGCTGAATGCGGATGGCACCCCGGATGCAGATGGTGAGCGTCTGGGCACCCGTGGTCACGAGTTTGGCACCACCACCGGCCGTCAGCGGCGCTGTGGCTGGTTTGATGCCTGCCTTGTGCGCCAGACCTGTGCCACCTCAGGTATCACCGGGATTTCGCTGACCAAGCTGGATGTTCTGGACGGGTTTGAAACCCTGAAGATCTGTGTCGGCTACGAGCTGGACGGCAGCCGTCTGGACTATCTGCCGACCGCAGCTGACCAGCAGGCGCGTTGCACCCCCATCTATGAAGAGATGCCGGGCTGGAGCGAGAGCACTGAAGGGGCGCGCAGCTGGAACGATCTGCCGGCCAATGCCATCAAATACGTGAAGCGCGTGGAAGAGCTGATCGACTGCCCGGTTGCGCTTTTGTCCACCAGCCCGGAGCGGGACGACACCATTCTGGTGACCGATCCCTTTGCTGACTGATGTCTGACGAAGGTGGTCTAAGCTACAAGGCGCGGCGGCGCTGGGCGCTGGTGATCCTGCTGATCGGCATGCCGCTCTATATCGTGCTGGCGGTCAATGTGGTCAGCTGGCTCGACCGGCCCTCGCTGCTGGTGGAGTTGGTGGTCTATGTCCTATTGGGGGTGTTGTGGATCCTGCCGTTCAAATTCGTCTTTCGCGGTGTCGGCAAGGCGGATCCCAATGACCCGGATCAGGATCAGGGCTGAGTTTATGATATTGGCGGGGAAGGGGCGCTGCCCCTCTTGACCTTGCGGTCAATTCACCCCGGAGTATTTGTGGAAAGATGACGGGCGGTTTGCCCTGAACATCTTGCCCTAGACAGAAAGAAGGCGGCCTTTGCGGGCCGCCTTTTTCATGTGTTGCACGGGGGTCAGGGATCAGCCGACAGCGCGGTTGCCGGGTTGAAAGCCGATCTGGCCGGAGGCGGTGAAGCGACCGTTGTCGGCGCGTTCAATCTTGCCTTCGCGCAGGAGTTGGCCAAAGCTGCGCAGCCCGTCTTCACGGTTGAATTCGGTCCCGTCGACGCCGCGAACCTTGTTCATCAGCTGCGGGCGGGAGAAGTGATCGCGCCCTTCTACAAAGCTCATATAGGCGGCAGCGGCTTCGAGCAGCTCGCCGAGTTCGACTGCGCCGGTTTCTTCGGCGTAGGCGGCGAAGCCGCCTTCGGTGGCGCTGGTTGCCGGGGAGTCTTCAGCCAGGATCGCAGCGGAGACCCGGCGCGGGCGCACCGGTGCGGCTGGGGCGGCGCTGCTGTCGTCGATGCGCTGTTCCTGTACCAGTTTCAGTGGTGCCGGGCGGCTGGCGGGTTTGGCGGGGCGCTGGTCGGCGCCGCTGCGGCCCTCACCGCTGGAGGTCGGGCGGGCATCGGGGCGGCGCGGGCGCACCACGCTGGCCAGATCATCGCGGTAGACCTGCGCGTCATCTTTGTTTTCCAAGGCGCCACCGGCGCTGCGTTCGGTGGAGGCCGCGGCCATAACGGCGCGCAGCTGGCTGTAGGTTTCGCGCGAGGTGCTGTTTTCGGGGTCTTCCAGACGTTCGTCGGCGGCGGCCATCAGGCGGGCAATATCGCCGTCGGCGGTGCTGGTGGCGCCGCGTTTGGGGCCCGGTTGCGGCGCCACGGATGCGGCGGCCTCCTGCGGGGTGCTGATGGGTTGGGGGGCCTCTGTCAGCTGCGCAGGGTGCTGGCGCGTTGCCGTGTCGTCAGGCTGCAGCTCAGCGCTGTCATCTTCGTCGTCATAGGCCGCCTGCGTATCTGAGATATCATCGATATCGTCAGCACCGAGCAATTCTGCCTCTACGGCGGCGAGTTCGGCCAGCAGTTCGGCCTCGTCATCGGGGGACAGGCTGCTGTCGGTGGCAGGTTCTGACGCGGGTGTGCTGGTCTGGGGGGCCAGTGTGGCGGTGCTGTCAGCCGCTGGGGCGCTGGCCTCATCATCGACCGCTTCCAGCGTGCCGCTGGCCATGGCGCCTTCGATCTCGCGACGCTTGACGCGCAGCACGCGGCCCCGCTTGCGCGGCGTTTCGGGTTTTGCGGGTTCGGCCGCGTCAGCTGTGACCTCAGTCTCTTCGGTCTCTTCGGGCTGGGAGGTCGCAGCGGGCGTATCGCTGTCCTGTTCGGCGGCGATATCATCCAGACCGTTCAGATCATCGCGGGTCTCTTCATCTGAGGTGTCATCCTCAGCCTCGGCTGTGCCGCTATCGGCGAAGAACGCCTCAGCGCCTTCGGGCACGTTGGGGATGGCCGGTGTGTCAGAGGCGTCAGTGTCTGTTCCAAGGTCGAGGCGGTTCAGCGCCTCGGCGATATCGGCGTCGCTGTCGGCATCGGCGGTTTCTGTGGGTGTCTCATCCGCGCTCTCTGCATCCACCGCATCGTGATCGGCGGAGAGCGCATTGGTGATGTCTTTCACCGCGTCTTCGCGCGCCTGTTCGGCGTGCTGATCTTCGGTGAACTCCTCCGTTGGGGTCTTGGCGACAACCGCGCGAATGCGGCGCAGCTTGGCGGCGATGCTTTCGGCGGAGCTGTCAGTCTCGGCCTGAGCGGGATCGGCCTGGACCGCCTCGGGTTCCACAGTCTCGGCCACAGCCGTATCAGCCGAAGCGGCGACGGGTGCGGCGGGCGCAGTCTGTTGCACTGGCTGCAGCGGTACCTCTGCCACCTGAACTGGGGCCTCGGCGGCGGGCTGGATCTGCGGCGCGGCTTCAACGCGTCTGGCGGTCGGCTCAACCGGGTCTGCGGCGGTGACCGGAGCCGCAGTCGGGGAGGCGAGAGCGCTGGAAGCGCGGTGCTGCGGAGCATCACCTGCGGGCTGTGTCGGTGTTTCGGCGGCGGGGCTGGTCAGGGTGGCGGCGCGCAGGTGGATGCCTTCGGCGCTGGTGCGGGCCTCGACCTGGCGGGCAACCTCACGCTGGGCAATCCGGGCCAGCATCTCGGCGTCCGGCTGTGGCGGTTCTGCCCCGAAATAACGGTCATCGGAGGCGAGATCGCGAAAATACTCCGCAATCGCCTTCATGGTGCCAAATGAATCGTCGAACCCTTCCAATGTGCAGGAAAAAGTCCCGTAGGAGACTGTCAAAACCTTGTTGTTCTGTACCATCGGATAGGTGTCCTCGCCAAAGTCATTGCCGCTTACGTTGCTGGCGCAGGGGGTCAAATTGCGCCCGAATCCGTGCAATTGATCGTATCATTTTGTGTTCAGATTGTGGTCTGTTTCCTTTTCTGCGAGTAATCCTGGTATGAAAGAGCTGATTGTTGAGCGGGTTGAGCCGGTGACGCTGGTTGGCGCCGGGGTGCTGGGACCGGATGATCTGGAGGTGGCGCTGGCGCTGGCTCCGGTGCTGGTTGCGGCGGATGGCGGGGCGGCGCATGCGCTGGCAGCGGGGCATCGCCCGGTTGCGGTGATTGGCGATCTGGATTCGCTGGCGGCGGAAGTGCAGGCGGATCTGGCGCCGGGGTCGCTGCATCATGTGACCGAACAGACCTCTACGGATTTCGACAAGGCGCTGCGGATGATCGGCGCGCCGGTGGTGCTGGGTGTTGGATTTTTGGGCGGGCGGATTGACCATCAGCTGGCCGGGTTCAATACGCTGGTGCAGCCACATCCCAGTCCTTGCGTGCTGCTTGGCCCGCAGGAGGTGGTGTTTCATCTGCGCGGTGAGATTGCGCTGCCGCTGACGGCGGGGGAGGTGGTGTCACTGTTTCCGATGCAGCAGGTCACCGGCTGGTCGGAGGGGCTGGCCTGGCCCATTGAGGGCTTGCAGCTGGATCCGATGGCGCGGATCGGGACTTCCAACCGGGCGACGGGGCCGGTGCGGCTCAGGGCGGATGGGCCCGGGATGCTGGTGATCCTGCCGCGGGCGCGGCTGGCGGATGTTGTCGCCGCGTTACGGACGCAGGGGTGAAAGTCTGACAGGCAGCGCCGGTCAGACCGCTGGCTGCTCGGGCGCGAGGGGCGGATCCTTGAGCAGCAGCGCAGCCTTGTCGGCGGCCGCCTTTTGTAGCTGGATCTGGCGTTCGCGCAGGATCACGAAGAGGCCGGCGGCGATGGTGATTAGGATGCCGATCGCGGCGAGGCCGTTCGGCAGCTCATCAAAGATCCATAGACCAATCAGGGCGGCAACCGGAATTTCCAGATATTGCATTGAGGCCAGTGTGGCAGCGGGCGCGTAGCGCAGGCTCCATGTCATCAGCAGATGCGCGGCGGTGCCCAGCAGACCGATTGCGGCCAGAAGGCCCCATTGCTCAGCGTTTGGTGTGATCAGCGCCAGTACGGGAACATCCGCGATCTGGCCCAGCAGCAGCACGGGGGCCAGCAGCACACAGGCCATGGTGCCGGAGACCGCCTGCAGGCCCACGGGATCGGTGTCCTTGGCGATCTGGCGGGTGACCAGCATGAAAAGCGCAAAGATCACCGCCACCATCAGTGGCCAGAGCGCGTGCCAGCCGACAGCCACAAAGCTGGGCTGTATCACCAGAAGCGTGCCCGCAAAGCCGACAATGCAGGCCAGAAGGCGGATCATGCCCACCTCTTCGCCCAGCACATATTTACCAAGGAGCAGCATGATGAACGGCATCACAAAGGCAATCGCCACCGCATCCGCAAGGGGCAGGTGTTTCAGCCCGGTGAACATGGCGCCGATGCCTGCGATATGTAGCAACGTGCGCACAAAGGTGAGGCGCAACACGCGGCCTTGCATCCGCCAGATTCTGCCCGTCGCCCAGATCAGCGGGGCGAGCAGCAGAACCTGAGCAGCAAAGCGGACAAACAACAGTTGGCCAAGAGGGATATGCGCCCCCAGCAGTTTGGCGACCGCATCCCCCATCGGGGCGGTGATGCAGAAACCAAGCATCAAAAGGATGCCGAGAGAGGGGCGATCATGGGTCATGCGGCCACGCTAGGCGCGGGCGCATGGGGATGCAAGCAGGGGTTGCGATTTGGATCTGGCGGGATGCGTGAGGTGTATGCTGCACAGCCCGCCAGAACGAGCTTTTGGGACTTCAGCAGTTCGGCACGTTCACCGCGAGGCCGCCGAGCGAGGTTTCCTTGTACTTGTCATGCATGTCTTCGCCGGTCTGGCGCATGGTCTCGATACAGGCATCCAGCGGCACGAAGTGCTGGCCGTCACCGCGCAGGGCAAGCGAGGCTGCAGAAACCGCCTTGATCGCTGCCAATCCATTGCGTTCGATACAGGGCACTTGCACCAGACCCTTCACGGGGTCGCAGGTCATGCCCAGGTGATGCTCCAGCGCGATCTCGGCTGCGTTTTCCACCTGTTCGGGCGTGCCACCCATCACCGCGCAGAGGCCTGCGGCGGACATCGCAGCGGCAGAACCGACCTCGGCCTGGCAGCCGGCTTCGGCTCCGGAGATCGACGCGTTGTATTTCACCAGACCCGCGATGGCGGCGGCGGTCAGCAGGAAATCCTCGACATGGGTCTCTGACGCGCCCGGCACATGATCGAGGTAGTAGCGGATCACCGCCGGCAGGGTGCCTGCGGCGCCATTGGTCGGGGCCGTGACCACCTGACCGCCAGCGGCGTTTTCCTCGTTCACCGCCATTGCATAGACGCTCATCCAGTCATTGATGGTGTGGGGCGCGTTGATGTTCATGCCACGTTCGGCCTGCAAGGCATCGTGGATCCCCTTGGCGCGGCGGCGCACATTCAGGCCGCCGGGCAGGATGCCGTCGCGTTCCAGACCCCGGTTGATGCAGTCATTCATCACTTGCCAGATGCGGGCGGTGCCTTTGGCGAGGCTGACCTCGCAGCCGCGCGCGATCTCATTGGCGCGTTTCATGCTGGCAATGGATTTGCCGCTGGCCTTGGCCATCTCCAGCATTTCAGCCGCAGTTTTGAACGGGTAGGGCACTGGCTCGCCTTCGTCTGTCGCCTTGCCAGCGGCCAATTCTTCCTCGGTGAGGACAAAGCCGCCACCGATGGAGTAATAGACCTGCCGCAGGATCACGTCACCCTGCGCATCGGTGGCCATCAGGATCATCCCGTTGGCATGACCGGGCAGGGCGTGATCATAGTCGAAGATCATATCCGCCTTAGGGTCGAAATGCAGCGCGCCGAGTCCTTCGGGGTGCATGGTGTGGGTCTTGTCCAGTTCAGCGAGGAAGGCGGTCGCCTTCTCATCATCGTAGTCATGGGCGACAAACCCGCCGAGGCCGAGAATGGTGGCGCGGTCGGTGGCATGGCCAACGCCGGTAAAGGCGAGCGAGCCATGCAGAGAGGCGCGCAGACCGTGGAATTCAAACGGCGAGGCGCGCATCAGGTCCAGGAACTTTGCAGCGGCCACCATCGGCCCCATGGTGTGCGAGGACGAGGGGCCAATGCCCACTTTGAACATGTCGAAAACGGAGAGGAACATTAGGTGGCTGATCCTTCTGAGGGATTTGCGTAGGATGGCTGGGTAAAGGGGGCCGGGCCGAGGCCTTCGGCCTCGCAGGCCACGGTCACGGCAGTGCGGCTTTCCAACCCGGCGCAGAGACGCTGCAGGCTAGGGTAATGTGCCAGAGTGAACCAGGATCGGTCGGCCTGCGCCGGATAGAGCGCCATCCAGCGTATCTGGCAGGCCAGATAATAGTCCAACACTGAAGGTTGCAATGCACCAAACCATGAGGGGCGAGCGGCGGCGGCCTGATCAAGGTTGGTGAGATGCTGATGCAGACGCTGACGCAGCACCTGTTGCAGCTGGGATTGCTGATCGGCGTCCGGGCCGATGTATTTCTTCGGATAAAACAGCATCCGCAGATCGGCGTGCAGCGTATTGGACGCAAAGAACAGCCACTTCAGGAAGGCCGCGCGGTCTGGGCTGGCAGGGGGCGGGGCCATTGCGCTGTGCCGTTCGGACAGCCACAACACAATGGCGGCGGTCTCAAACATTGGCCCGTCCGGGGTTTCCAGCACCGGGATCAGCCCGTTCGGGTTCAGCGCCCGGTATTCCGCGCTGGTCTGCGCCTTGGCCCTGCGATCAACCAGTACGCATTCATAAGGCTGGCCAAGCTCCTCCAGCACCAGCCGGATGACCAGCGAGGCGTTATCGGGAGCGTAATGGAGGCGGTAGCTGTTCATCATGGAACCATTCTAAGCTGTCTGCAGGTGTTGGTAACGCCCGTTTCCGACGTTTCCAATAGGAAACACGCAGTTTGCGCAAACCTTCCGGCAGGGTCGCAAGTCGAGGCTTGGTGTACGGAATGAAATGCTTATGCTCCCGTTGTGAGAGGCAGCGCCGCTGCCGAGCCAGACGGAGTGACTGGATGTCCCGCCCTTCATTTGACGATCTCAACGAATGCCAGAAGCTGCTGTTTGGAAATGGGGTTGGGCCCTACTGGCTGCCGGAGCGGATGCGAGAGTTGATTACCGAGACAGCCAGCTGGTTTTTTTGCGATGCCAGCTGGCGGCACCATGATTTTGGCTATGCTGTCGGCGGCGACCGCTGGGACCGGGCGCGCTGCGACTGGAAGTTCTTTGTCGCGATGCTGCATGACGCGGTAACGCAGCGCTGGCCATGGGCGCTGGTGACGGTGCCAACGGCAGTATTGCTGAGTGTTCTCTTCTATCTGGCGGTGCGATTGGGGGGCCAGTTTGGATCTTTTGATTACCGCGAAGACTATGCCACGCTGGCAGAGATCCTTGCCGAGTGAGGGACTTGCAGTGGCGAGATGTGGCGATCTGACGCCGGGTCTCGGCAGGCATCCGGTCACCGATGCTGGTGCACACCCACGTGGCCGCGCTGCGGTTTCGCGGCACGGGTGCAATGGGCAACTCGCGCAGCGCCCCCTCGCGTCTGTTGGCAACAATGCATATAACACATTGAGAACACGTCAATGCAGTCTCATGGAGTCGCGGTCATGACCGGAGAATTATCCCCCATCGACAAGGCCAAATTTGTTGCCGCCAAACGTGCGGCGGAGATGGTTGAGGATGGCATGCGGGTGGGGCTGGGCACAGGCTCCACAGCCGCCTGGCTGGTGCGCTGTCTGGGTGAGATGGTGCAGAACGACGGTCTGCGGATCAAAGGCGTGCCGACCTCCACCCGCACGGCGGAGTTGGCCCGCGATGTGGGGATCGAGATCCTGACACTGGATGAGGCGAAGTGGCTGGATCTGACAATTGACGGCGCTGATGAATTCGACCGCGATCTGAACCTGATCAAGGGCGGCGGCGGCGCGCTGCTGCAGGAGAAGATTGTCGCCACCGCCTCTGACCGGATGGTGGTGATTGCCGACAAGGCCAAGGAGGTCGAGAGCCTTGGGGCGTTCCCCCTGCCGGTGGAGGTGATCCCCTTTGGCTGGCAGACCACGCAGGCGCTGCTGGAGGAGACTTTGGTGGCGATGGAGGTCATGGGCCGCAAGACGACGCTGCGGATGAACGGGGATGCAGCGCTGGTGACGGATGAGGGCAATCATATTCTGGATCTGCATCTCAATCGCATTGGCAATGTGCGGCAGATGGCGCTGGTGCTGAACCAGATTCCGGGCGTGGTTGAGAATGGTCTGTTCATCGACATCTGCGACATCGTTGTGGTGGGCTATGGCGATGGCAAGGTTGAGGTGCGCGACATCAATGAAGGCACGGTGGAGACCGACCGGCTTGATTTTGTGGAGACTGAGAACCTGTTTACCGATCTGAGTGACTGAGGCGAGACGAATGAGGTTCGTCGACTGGACCTGTCTTGAGAGACTGCTGTATTTGGGTCCATATGATGACAAAGTTCTCTCAAATCAGGCCTGCTGTATCTACCGATGAGCCTTCGCAGACGCATGAGCCGGTTTCGCTGTCGGTAAAGCTGCGCGTGCCGGTGAAACTGCTCTTGTTGTTCTCACTTGCACTGCTCTTGGTTGAGGTGGCGCAAAAATCCGACTGGTGGGGATTGGGCCAGAGCGGGTACGAGGTCCCTTACATAGGACCTTTGACCTACATAAATATCGTATTGTTTTGGTGCGTTATATCGGGCGGCCTGACTCTCAGCTGGGCGGAGGTTTCCTCAAAAGGAATTGCTACACGCAGGGTCTTGCGTTCATCCTCCTCCACGATCCCCTGGTCCAGAGTTGTTGCGGTTCAGGAAAAGCCTGTAGCTCTGCGCTTGTTCCCCTCCGCACCCTACCGGTACGCGTGGATCCTAGTGCGTCTGGAAGACGGTGCATTGACCAGACTGCGATGCCCGCTGGAAAACGGCGATGCAAAAGAAACGCGGCGGTTTCAGGCCGCGTTCGCGTCGTATTGGCAGGATTTGCCCTCGCCGGATGCCAAGGCGGCTTTAGGCTAGACCGGTTGTTGCTATCGCCCCGGTGCTCTTCACGTCGTTTTCACGGTTTCGAGACTATATCGCGCTTGGCATTATAAACCGCGCAGCGCACCCCCACCTGCGAGACTGGCAATTCCTTCTGCGCTATGTGATACCTCGCGCAAGACATCAGAAAGGCGACTAGCATGAGCTTTGATTACGATCTCTTTGTTATCGGCGGCGGCTCCGGTGGGGTGCGTGCCGCGCGGGTGGCAGCACAGCGTGGCGTCAAGGTGGCGCTGGCAGAGGAGGACCGCTACGGCGGCACCTGCGTGATCCGGGGATGTGTGCCGAAAAAGCTGATGGTCTTCGCCAGCGAATACGCAGGTATGGTTGAGGATGCGCAGGCCTATGGTTGGGATCTGTCGCCCGGCAGCTTTGACTGGGACCGCTTCAAGACCAAGCTGCACGCGGAGCTGGACCGGTTGGAAGGCATCTATCGCGGCATCCTGAAGAACAATTCGGTTGAGACCTTTGATCAGCGCGCCAAACTGGCGGATGCCCACACGGTTGAGCTGGCGGACGGCACCCGCAAGACCGCGAAACATATCCTGATCGCAACCGGCGGCTGGCCGGTGACACCGGAGTTTCCCGGCTCGGAACTGGCCATCACCTCCAATGAGATCTTCCATCTGGAAAAACTGCCCGAGACCATGCTGATTGTCGGCGGTGGCTATATCGCCTGCGAATTTGCGGGCATCATGAACGGGTTGGGGGTCAAGACCACGCAGTATTATCGCGGTGCGCAGATCCTGCGGGGGTTCGACGATGAGGCGCGCGGGCTGATCTCAGAGGAGATGTGCCAGTCCGGTGTAGATCTGCATCTGGGCACCAATGTGCTGGAGATGCGCAAAGAAGGCGACAAGATCTGGGTGAAGGCCACCAATGGCGATGAGACCCTGTTCGATCAGGTGATGTTTGCCACTGGTCGCAGCCCCAATGCCGACGGCCTTGGACTTGAGGAACTGGGCATTGAGCGCGACCGCGCCGGGGCCATCGTGGTAGATGAGTACAGCCAGACGGGCGTGCCGTCGGTCTATGCCGTCGGGGATGTGACCAACCGGGTGAACCTGACACCGGTTGCCATTCGCGAGGGCATGGCCTTTGTTGAGACGGTGTTTGCGGGCAACCCCACCAGCCCTGATCACGACCTGATACCGACCGCGATCTTTACCCAGCCGGAAATGGGCACTGTTGGCCTCAGCGAGGAAGCGGCGGCGGAGCAGGAAGAGATCGAGGTCTATGCGACTTCCTTCAAGCCGATGCAGCAGGCCTTTGCCGGGCGGGCACAGCGGGTGCTGATGAAGCTCATCGTCTCCAAGGCGACGCGCAAGGTGCTGGGTTGTCATATTGTCGCTCCGGGAGCGGGTGAAATGATCCAGCTGGCAGGCATCGCCGTAAAAATGGGTGCAACAAAAGAAGACTTTGATCGCACCGTGGCAGTGCATCCGACGATGTCGGAAGAGCTGGTCACGATGAAGACACCGGTGCGGACGGCTTGATTTTTCAGGCAGAAACCACAGGTAGGAACAACAAGCCGCGATGGGCGGCGAGATAGGGATTGGACACATATGGCGGGCAATAACGGTGGCCCCTGGGGGGGCGGTGGCTCTTCTGGCGGCTCAGGCAACAGAGGCAACAACCAAGGCGGCGATGACAATCGTGGGGGCGGACGACGTCCTGATGATGGTCAGATCCCCGAGATTGACGAGCTGGTGAAAAAAGGCCAGGAACAGCTGCGTGTCCTGATGGGCGGTCGCGGTGGTGGCACAGGCGGCGGTGGTCGCGGTGGCGCTGGTGGCGGCGGCGGTGGCCCGCAGCTGACCAAAGGCACCGTGGCGCTGGCCGCGCTGGCGGCTGTCGGCTTCTGGGCCTTTGCAAGTTTCTACACCGTGAAGCCGGAAGAACAGTCGGTTGAGCTGTTTCTTGGGGAGTATTCCTCCACCGGGCAGCCGGGCCTGAACTTTGCGCCCTGGCCGCTGGTGACCAAAGAAATTCTGCCAGTGACTCGCGAACAGACCGAGGACATCGGTGTGGGCGGCGGTCGTGGCTCTGAGGCCGGGCTGATGCTGACCGGCGATGAGAACATCGTTGATATCGATTTCCAGGTGGTCTGGAATATCAATGATCCGGCGAAATTCCTGTTCAACCTGCGCGATGCCCGCACCACCATCCGCGCGGTGTCTGAATCCGCGATGCGCGAGATTATCGCCCAGTCTGAGCTGGCACCGATCCTGAACCGGGACCGTGGTGCGATTGCCTCGCGTCTGCAGGATCTGATCCAGTTCACGCTGGATGACTACGACAGCGGCATCAACATTATCCGCGTGAACTTTGACAAGGCGGATCCGCCGGCCTCGGTTATTGCGGCGTTCCGCGATGTTCAGGCGGCTGAGCAGGAACGCGACCGGCGTCAGAACGAAGCCGACGCCTATGCCAACAACGCGCTGGCCGAGGCCCGCGGTCAGGCGGCTGAGCTGCTGGAAAAAGCTGAAGGCTACCGCGCCCGCGTCGTGAACGAAGCGCAGGGTGAAGCCAGCCGTTTCTCTGCGGTTCTGACCGAATACGAAAAGGCCCCCGACGTGACCCGCAAGCGTCTCTATCTGGAGACGATGGAAGAGGTGCTGGGCCGGGTCGACAAGATCATCCTGGATGAGCAATCCGGCGAAGGTCAGGGCGTCGTTCCCTATCTGCCGCTGAATGAACTGCGCCGTGGAGGTAGCAACTGATGCGTAAATCAACTCTTTTGCTGCCCGCACTGGTGATTATCGTTATCACCGCGCTGTCGTCGGTGTTTATCGTGGATGAGCGCGAAAAGGCGTTGGTTCTGCAGTTTGGCCGCGTGGTTTCCGTCAAGGAAGAGCCGGGTTTGGCGTTTAAAATTCCGCTCATTCAGGAGGTTGTGCGTTACGACGACCGTATCCTGAGCCGCGACATCGATCCGCTGGAAATCACCCCGTCGGATGATCGCCGTCTGGTGGTCGACGCCTTTGCCCGCTACCGGATCACCGATGTGAACCGGTTCCGCCAAGCCGTTGGTGGCGGCGGCATCACTGCTGCTGAGAGCCGTCTGGATTCGATCTTGCGTGCGCAAACCCGCGAAATCCTTGGCTCCGTCAGCTCCAACGACATTCTGTCGTCGGACCGGGCAGCGCTGATGCTACGGATCCGTAACGGCGCCATCGCAGATGCTCGCGCGCTGGGGATTACCATCATCGACGTTCGCCTGAAGCGGACCGACCTGCCCTCCGAGAACCTCGATGCGACCTTTGAACGGATGCGGGCCGAGCGTGTGCGCGAAGCCACCGATGAGCGGGCCCGTGGTAACGAGGCCGCACAACGGATCCGGGCGCAGGCCGACCGGACCGTGGTTGAGCTGGTCTCCGAGGCGCAGCGCGAGGCGGAAATCATTCGTGGTGAAGCTGATGCTGAACGTAACGGTATCTTTGCGCAGGCCTATGGTGCGGATCCTGAGTTCTTTGAGTTCTACCGCTCGCTCAACGCCTATGCCGCGTCATTGCAGGCCGGGAATTCCACCATGGTGCTTTCGCCGGACAATGAGTTTTTCAACTATTTGAAATCCTCCAACGGCAAGCCTGCGGCAGCTGCCCAGCAATGATCACCGGTGCAGATGTTCTGCGCATGGGTGTGAGAGAACAGAGAAGGGGGCTGGCCGTTGGGTCGGCCCCTTTTTCGTCCGCCATTTCCTCGGTGTGTTCCCCTGCGGAATCTCACCGGGTTTCACTTCGAATTGAATACGTGCAACATTCGTTGTGACCGTTTTTGAAAAGACTACATTACAGCCCATGATCCGCTGCGGACCCAGAGGTGCATGCCGGTGCAGGCCCCGCCGCAGAAGATGGAATTTGGCGACAACTAAGGAGTAGTTTCGTGCAGCCACAGGCAATGAAAAATACAATCAGCAGCGCTCGCGCCGTTGCGCGCCAGCCCGCGCGCCAGACGACGCAGTGGCGCCTGCTCTGGCTAGCCATGATCAGCACCCTGATGGTGTTGGCGCAGGTGGCCATCGCGCAGGCCCGGCCCGAGAGCCTGGCGCCGCTGGCCGATAAGGTCAGCCGCGCGGTAGTGAATATCACGACGACAACCGTCGTCGAGGGGCGGTCCGGCCCGCAGGGTATTGTCCCCGAAGGCTCGCCTTTTGAGGATTTCTTCCGCGAGTTTCAGGATCGCAATGGTGGTCAGGGTGATCGCCCGCGCCGGTCTTCGGCGCTTGGCTCCGGTTTTGTGATTTCGGAAGACGGCTATATCGTCACCAACAACCACGTCATCGAAGAAGCCGATGAGATTGAGATCGAATTCTTCCCCGGCGAAGGCCAGCCGGCGCAGCCGCTGCCGGCCAAAGTTGTGGGCACCGATCCCAACACCGATATCGCGCTTCTGAAAGTCGAAGCGCCGATGCCGCTGACTTTTGTCAAATTCGGTGACAGCGATCTGGCGCGTGTTGGCGATTGGGTGGTGGCGATGGGCAATCCGCTGGGGCAGGGGTTCTCGCTCTCGGCTGGCATCGTCTCGGCCCGTAACCGCGAGCTGTCGGGGTCCTATGATGATTACATTCAGACCGATGCGGCGATCAACCGGGGTAACTCCGGCGGGCCGCTGTTCAACATGGACGGCGAAGTTGTTGGTGTGAACACCGCAATCCTGTCGCCCAATGGTGGCTCCATCGGGATCGGGTTCTCTATGGCCTCCAATGTGGTCAGCAAGGTTGTGAACCAGCTGAAGGAATTCGGCGAAACCCGCCGTGGCTGGTTGGGTGTGCGCATTCAGGATGTGACCAAGGATGTCGCCGAGGCTATGGGTCTGGACAGCGCCGAGGGTGCGCTGGTGACTGATGTACCTGAGGGACCGGCCAAGGCAGCGGGTCTGCTGGCGGGTGATGTGATCCTGTCCTTTGACGGTGTGGATGTGAAAGACACCCGAGCGCTGGTGCGTCAGGTCGGTAATACCGAAGTGGGCAAAGCCGTACGTGTGTTGGTCTTCCGTGAAGGCAAGACTGAGACGCTGCGCGTGACTTTGGGCCGCCGCGAGGACGCGCAGCGCCAGAGCACCCCGGCCAGTAGCGATGACACCGCGCCTGACATGACCGAAAAGCAGCTGCTGGGTCTGACTGTCAGCCGACTGAGCGATGACCAGCGCAGTGAGCTGAACGTGCCCGATGGCATGGACGGTCTGGTGATCACCTCGGTGGATGAGACCTCGGAGGCCTGGGAAAAGGGCATGCGTGCCGGTGATCTGATCACCGAAGCAGGCCAGCAGAAACTGACCTCCATCAGCGAGCTGGAAGCGCGTATCGACGAGGCGAAAGAAGCGGGTCGCAAATCGCTGCTATTGCTGGTGCGTCGTGCAGGGGAGCCACGTTTTGTGGCGCTGAACCTGTCTGAGTGACCTTTCGCTGCGGGCTGCTGCAAACAGTGGCCCGCTGTTGATGCGGTGCCCCGCTGCGCAGTCTTGAAACGCTGACGCTGGGGAATATCGAGACAGATCGCAAGACAAAAGGGCCGGGCAGGGATGCTCGGCCCTTTTGCGTGGATCACAACAGGGTGGCGAAATTGCCCCCAGCCCTTGGTCCGGCGCGTCACGGACTCGCGTCGGCGGAAGATGTCTGCACATAGGTCCAACGACCCCAGGCACCTCCCGGCACCGTCTGTTCGATCCAACGAGCTGTTCTTAGGTTTCCGCCGCCCCAGATGGCGCAGATGGTCCCCGGTGTGCGCCCGGCGGATGTCCTGGGTCCCGTCGAGCCATGTGCCGTGACACATGGCTCTTGATGGGACAGGCTGCCGTTGGGATGGAACGGATAACGGCAGCCTGTCACGACCATGCCCCTAAGCCACCGCGGTGGTCTGTAACCCAGTTCACAATTGAGTAAGATTATTGGGATGTGGTCCTGCGCGGCGGTCGGTTCCTGATCCGGGATCGGGGCTGGGGGACGCAGGGCGCGTTAGCCGATGTCGGGGTCGGCCAATAGTTTCAGCGCGGCCCGGTCGCGGATCGTCAGACCACCACGGCTGATGTCGATCACGTCACTGCGTTTCCATTGCGACAGGGTTTTTGACACTGCTTCGCGCGTGGCACCGACAAATTCCGCAAGTTCGCTCTGCGACAGTGACAAACGTCCGTCTCTGCCCTCGGTGGTCAAATATAGCAGCTTGCGGGCCAGCCGCACCGGCATCGGTAGAAAGACCTGTTCGCTGTATTGCGTGTTCATCCAGCGCATCCGCTGGCCCGCCAGCCGCAGCAGATCTCCGGCCAGGGACGGGTGGTGTTGCAGCTTTGCCAATACATCGCCGCTGCGCAACCGGCGCAGGCGGCTGGGCTCTAGCGCGGTTGCGGTCGCAGTACGCGGCCCGGGATCAAACAACGCGATCTCGCCAAAGACGGCGCCGGGGCGCATGATGTCCAGCGACAGTTTGCGCCCGGCAGAGGACAGGGTGGAGAACTCCACCGCGCCACTGACAATGGCATAGAGTGCGTCGCCCTCATCGCCCTGCTCAAACAGCTCTTCACCGGCCTGCAACAGCACTTCGCTGGCCTGACTGTCGAGCATTTCCAGCAAGCGGTCAGAGGCACCGGAGAGAAAGCCGCGATCAGGCAGCAGCCATTTGCGCCGCGCAGCGGAGCGCGCGCTGCCGGAGCCTGTGGTGCTGCCGGTGGTGGTGCCGGAGCGGGGCAGAGCGCCGGGGGCAGGCGGCAGCGGGCTCATGCCGGGCCTGCGGCGATCAAGGGAGGGCGATGGAGGCCTGTCTCAGGTTTCAACGGCAACCAACCCCAGTTTGCGGGCGCTGAGCAGCGACAGCTGATCATTGTCGAACCCGTCTTGTTTCTGAAATTTGCGGACGGAGGCGCGGGTGGTACTGTCCAGCTGGCCGGTGATCTCCCCGGTGTAGAGGCCGCGTACCGCCAGCGCACGTTGCAAAGACCCGACAAGTTGCGGGGTCATATCCACCGGGCAGGGCGTTTCAAACCAGCTTTCGCGGCGGGGGCGCACGATTTCCTGACGGGTCTCGCGGCGAAAGCGGGCCGGTGCAATGACCCGCCCGTCCGGCGCGGTCCTCGCTGGGCGGGTCATCACCTGAACGGTGACAGTCTCGATCACGGCAGGTGTGGTATGGGTGGCCCAGCAACTGCCGGGGGCCGCACCTGGCGGGGCGGCGGGGGCATTGCGGGAGACCTGGGTGCTGTTGCCACCTGCCGGAGGTTCCGCACAGGCGCTGAGCAGCAGCCCAGTCAGCACAAGCGAGACCAGGCGCAGGTTGGCCTGCCGCCAACTGTCGCGCCTGAAACAGGCCTGTCCCAGCCAGGGCCCACGCGGGCGCAAGAGGTCAGCCATGAACAAAGTCCCCGTGACGAAACACCGTGGTGAAACGCCTGTGTCAAATTATCAGCAGCCGTGATGCCGCGATGGCCCGTCCGCATGGGCGCATCTGTCCTTAGGCTACCGCAATTTGGGCTCCGGCGCAAAGCCCCGTTGCCGCTGTACCGAGACCGGTGCGTCGGACGTCGCCACACGAAGGCCGGGAACGGCGTAAGTGGCGCTGGATGGGAGTCGCCAGAGTGCAGGAGTTTTGCTCAAGCCGCGGTTTCTGACTGGCGCGGTGGCCGGTGGTTGGCTACAACCTCGGACGCAACGCGAAAAAGGATGCAGCTGACGATGGCAAAGATCACTTATGTCGAACACAACGGTGCCGAACACGTTGTGGAGGTGGCCAACGGCCTGACCGTGATGGAAGGCGCGCGCGACAACAATATCCCCGGTATTGAGGCAGATTGCGGCGGTGCCTGCGCCTGTTCGACCTGCCACGTCTATGTCGATGCCGGGTGGGTAGAGAAGCTCCCCGCCAAGGATGACATGGAAGAGGACATGCTGGATTTCGCCTATGAGCCTGATCCCGCGCGCTCACGCCTGACCTGCCAGATCAAGGTGACGGATGATCTGAATGGTCTTGTGGTGCACATGCCCGAGAAACAGATCTGATGCTGTCGGGGTCTCAGGCGCGGCGGTCTCTATCGTGCGCCTGGCCCCGGTTCATGCGCCGCGCAGAGCGGACCTTGCGTCGGTGGCGCGCTGGCGCCAGTGGCGGTGTCACCAAACGGTCGGGTCTCGTCGGGATCTGGGGCGGCGTCCTGTCGCTTGGCCTTGCTGGTGTCGGCGCGGGCGCGGACACGCTGTCGCGCCTGACAGGCGCGCAGTTCGACGGACCCGTCACCCATTATCCGCATGGGGTCTTGGGGGATCGTATTGAGTATTCTGCGATGGTGCTGCGGGACAGCCATGGGCGCCGCCATCGCATCGACCTGCCTGCCGGTGGCGCGGTCTTTGAGGATTTGTCCCCGCGCCTATGGGATGTGACCGGAGATGGCCTGCCGGAGGCGGTGGTTGTTGAAAGCGATCCGCAGGCTGGCGCACAGCTGGCAATCTATGGCCTGAGTGGCGGGGCAGTGCGTAAGATCGCGGCAACGCCGCATATCGGCACCCGGTTCCGTTGGCTTGCGCCGGTTGCTGCGGCCGATCTGGACGGCGACGGCCATATCGAGATCGCTTATATTGACCGCCCGCATCTGGCCAAAACCCTGAAGATCTGGCGCTACCGCAACGGGACGTTGCAGGAGGTGGCACAGCAGGCAGGGCTGACCAATCATCGCATCGGTGAGGATTTCATTACCTCGGGGCTGCGTGACTGCGGCGCGGGGCCTGTGCTGATCACGGTCAATGCCGATTGGGCGCGCATTATGGCAACGTCGCTGGTGGATGGTCGGCTGATCAGCCGCGACATCGGCGCATTTTCGCATCGGGACCAGCTGGCGGCACGTTTGCGCTGCTTGGATCCCGCATAGCCGCCGGATAGGGGCGCGGCGGACGCCATCGCACCTATTGGTAAAGTTGCGCGTATTTTTTTCCCACGGCCTGAATTGAGTGCCCGTTGCGTTGCAGGTTTGTTCACCACTTTGCCCGTAGTCTCTTGTCAAAGACACCTCCCGGGATGCTGCGGATTCGACCAGGGCGATCCGTGGAGGATTTCGTTTGTAAGCAGGAGACAGGCGCGTGACCTTTTCACCCTATGTGCTGGGCACCGGTATCGCCGGATGGAATTTCCTGGACCGGACCCGTGTCCAACAGCAGCAGATTTTCGAGAAATCGCCGATCCTGGATCGGGCGGTGCAGGATTTCACCCAGAAGATTGAAGGGATCCAGAGCTCGGATCAGCTGCTGGACGACTATAACGTGCTGAAGGTCGCGCTGGGGGCTTTTGGCCTTGATGAAGATATCAACAACCGTGCGTTCATCAAAAAAGTGCTGGATTCCGATCTGTCAGAGCCGACGTCATTCGCCAATCGCCTGAATGACAACCGCTATCTCGGTCTTGCGCAGACCTTTGGCTTTGGCGGTGAGACGGGGCCGCAGCTGCCCAGCTCCAGTGTTGAAAAACCCTATGCCAATGTCGCCAGCCCGGAAGATCTGCTGTCCAACCAGACGCTGCTCAACCAGGCGCTGGATGATTTTGGTCTTAAAAAATATGCAGGCAATGAGTTCTTTCTGATGCGGGTGCTGGAATCCGACACCACCGATCCTGCGTCATTTGTGAACCGGTTGAGCGACAGTAAGCTGGCCGATTTTGCCAATGCGTTTCAGTTCAATCAGCCACCTGAGTACACCAGCAGCATGGAGGCGCTGGTGGGGGAATTCAGCGCCATGAATGATGGCAATGGTCCTGCCACTGCGGATGAGTTGTTGGAAAATGAGGACCTGCTGGCGGCGGTCGTTGAGAGCTTCGATCTGGAATATACCAATACCATCTTCCTCAAGCGGATGCTGGAATCCAATCCTTACGATCCGAATTCGCCGGTGAACCAGCAGGAGGACCCGCGCTATCTGGCGATGTCGCGGGCCTTTGGCTTTGGTATTTCCGACATCAACAGCTTTACCAGCCCGGAGGAGCTGCTGGCGCAGCCCCTGCTGCTGGAGGATGCGCTGGAGCAGTTCAACCTGAGCAACCCCGGCGAACAGTACATCCGGGATGTGCTGGAGTCGGACCTGTCGGATCCAAATTCCTTCGTGAATCAGCCCAGCAATCTTGCCTTTTATGATTTTGCCGAGGCCTTTCAAAACGAGTGGCCAAGCGCGCCCAGCCGGATGCAGGTGCTCGCCAATGAGGTGGGGGGCAAACTGGCCGGCTATGAGCAGCCACAACAGTTTGTCTTTGACTTCGACGCCTTTGAGGCGGGGCTTGATGTGTTCAACATCAGCGAGCGGGAGCTGGATTTTGACGTGATGATCAAGGCGTTTGAATCCGATCTTTCCTCCGAGATTTCATATGCAAACCTGCACCGCGATCCGAACCTCAAGGCGATGGCGCATGCTTTTGCCTTCAACCCAGGCGGCAGTGATCACACCTATCCGGCTGGCTTTGCACAGGAAATCGCGGATCTATACAAGGATCGGAACTTCGAAATCGCCATCGGAGAAAGTGACCCGAACATGCGCCTGGCGCTGTCGCTGGAGCGTGAGTTGCAATCAATCGCGGATGCCGGGGGCAGCGAAGATGCGCATTGGTTCGGGATTATCGGCTCGCCGCCGCTCAAATCCATGTTCGAGACGGCGCTTGGCCTGCCGGCGAGCTTTGGGCAGCTTGATGTCGACCGTCAGGTGAATGAGATGAAAGAGCGTGCGCAGACATCTTTTGGCACGACGCATCCGGCTGATTTACTGGAAACCGAGAAACTGGATGAGTTTCGCAACCGGTTTCTGCTGCTGAGCGGTCTGAACAGTGATCAGGCGGCAAATGGGTTCAGTGATCCGATCTTCACCCTGTTCCAATAGGAACGACTGCATGACGACCCATCGCGGCGCCTGCACCCGGTGATACCGGACGCGACCGACTGGGTATCGGAGTGGTGTCTTGGCGCGCGGCGTCATACGGATGCGGACCTGCGCAGACGCGGCGTCTAGGTCAAAGGGTTCTCTGATGGCATGACCCGCCGGTTGCGATTGATCGAAAGATCGCGTTGGCTGTGATCCATACAACGCGGTGTCCTGGAGGGCCGTATCACAGCGCGCTTGGTCATGTTGGCTGCGCCATCAGGCTTGATCCCTTTAGAGGGGATCTCCCCGGACTTGATCATATCCGGCCATGGTGGGACGTGCTATATCGGGCCGGATCAGGAATGGCTGGTGGGCTTTGACTGAATTGGTGCTGGGAGGATCGGAGACGTGCGTATTGAGGCCGGGAGGTCTGATGCCAACCAACTGATACCGATATGTTTGCCAGTCGAACGACTGCTGCTGGGATCTTCGGTAAGAATGTGGTTCGAACCTGTCGTCACCATGGTGGCACCGGTCATGTCGACGGGGACCCGATTGAGATGAAACATACTGAGCCGAGTTCTATCGATTCAGTTGATGATTGAGGGTGGCCGTCCCGTCGGGCGGTACTTCCCAGCGCTAGTGACGTGCGGACACATGCGCATGCGCAGCACAATCACGTCGCCCAATCACCTTGCCCGGATCAAGGGGACACGCCAGACCAAGTGGGGCGCATCAAGCGGATCACATCAGACCGATCATATGGGTTGCTCAATCTGTGCAGGGACCAGACTGATCGCAGGTCAGTGGTGGTGGAGCGCTGCGCCGCGCCTCATGGGCCAACCCCTGCTGGATCTGGGTTGGCTCAGGTCCGAGATTACCGCCCGGTGCAGAGACCGCAGCGGAGGATCAAGGATCGGGGCTGCCAACCACATGGTCCCCGTCGATATCGCCAAGCGACGAAAACAAGGCGGCGGTATTGCTGACCCCCATCTTTTTCAGCAAGCGCGCCCGGTGCACCTCCACCGTGCGATAACTCAGGCCGAGGCTGCGGGCGATTTCCTTGCTGGTTTTGCCCTCGCACAGCAGGGAGTAAACTTCCCGTTCACGCCGGGTCAGTGGCTGATAAGGGCGTGAGCGTGACAGGTCAGCGAAGCTCCAGACCGCGCGTGCCAGCGGATCCTCGGGGGTGAAACTGTGGCCACGCACCCGCACCCAGAACAGGCTGCCGTCCTTGCGCCGCATGACCCGTTCATCCCAATAGGGCGCCCCGGTCCCCAACGTATCGTCACCACGGCTGCGCAGGTTCAAAAACTCCTCCTCGGACGGGTAGAGAAAAGCAAAGAGTTGATCCAGAAGGTCGTCCCGGGGATAGCCGAACATTTCGCAGAACCGCCGGTTGCAGTCCCTGAGCACCCGGTTTTCTGTGACGACGATCCCGACCGGCAGGAAATCATAGGCCAGCTGCATCAGGTCACGATCGGCAAATAGCTGGTCGAGTGTTTCGGGGCTGGGGTGGGTTTGCGGGCGTTGGGCCGTCATCTGATCCTGCTTGGTGCTCCTCGGGTTGCCATAAGGCTGCGCATACCTGCTGACACAGCATGGGTAGCGGGGGCTCTGGCCATTGTTGCGAGGACCTTAGCGGAGTGCGACCAGCGTGAAAACCGGCTGCGGGACGCGCCGGTGATCAGGACAGGTAGTAGTCCACCGGCTGCAGCGGCGGTGGCGCGTCCTGTCCCAGCTTCGGCGCCAGCGCCCGCTCTACCGTGCGACAGATCGCGTCCAGTGGCAGGCCGTTCACCGTCTCACCAAAGGGATGCGATAGCTCTTCGGTCACCTCTGCAAGGCCGAAGAACACATAGGCGACAATGCCCACAAATATCGGTGTCAGCCACCCCGCGCCGTCAATCAGCGCAAAGGGCAGGAGCAGGCAGTAGAGATAGGTGGTGCGGAACACCAGCAGCGAATAGACATAGGGCAGTGGCGTGGTGGCGATACGCTCACAGCCGGCCTGCGCCAGCGCGATGCTGGCGGTGCGCTCGGCCAGTGCCTTGCGAGCGAAGCCATCGTCCGCACCAAGGGCAACCGTTGCGGCAAGCGCATCCAATGCGGCGCAGGGGGCATGGGGAGATCCCGAAAAATCATCGCGTGCCCAACGGATTGCGGGGGTTGTGTCTGTTTCTTTGCGCAGATTGATGCGGTGCAGATGCAGGAACCCAAGGGCGAGCCGCAGGATTTGCGCCCGCCTGTCTGGATCAGCAACGAAGAGGTCGACCTCGCGGCTGAGACTGCGCAGATCCGCAACCAGCTGCCCCCACAACCGCCGCCCCTCCCACCAGCGGTCATATGCGGCGTTGTTGCGAAACCCCAGAAACAGCGAAAGCGCGATGCCAAACACAGCAAAGGGCGCCGCATTTGTATGGGGCAACGGCAGGACGTTGGCGTCGATCCACAAGATCAGCGCAGACAGGGCCGAGAGCCCGATGATCCGGGGCAGAATGCGGGGCAGGACGGAACCGCGCACCGCAAACAGCAGCTGCATCAATCCGGGTTTGTCGCGAAGGATCATCGGCGGTGGCTCCGAGGGAGGATAAGGGGACAAATAGCAGCTGGCGCGCGGCTGGCAGATCCCTGCGCCGATTGTTGACGCAGGCAGCGGCAGCTTAGACCGCAATCCAGCCTATCGCCGTGCAGAAAACGGCAGCTGGCGGGTGTTCGCGGCGGTTTTCTGTCGGATCTGCAAAGGTGCCCAGATAGTCTAACCTTCAGGGATCAGATTGGCGGCGGTGCTGCCGGGCGCCATACGCCCGGCCACGCCCAACTGTGTCGGGCAATCTTTGATTGGTCGTGAACAGGCGGGAGGGCCTGCTGCGCGGGTCCTATTTGAGCGCGCGCCAGCCGATATCACGGCGGAAGAACCCCTGCGGCCAGTTGATGCCATCGACCATCGCATAGGCGCGGTCGCGGGCCTCTTGCAGGGTGTCGCCGCGCGCCGTCACATTCAGCACCCGGCCGCCAATCGCCAGTACCTTACCATCTTCGGCCTTGGTGCCCGCATGGAACACCATATTGCTGCTGTCTTCGGGCAGGCCTTCAAGGCCTTTGATTTCAGACCTCTTTTCATAGGCGCCCGGGTAGCCTGCCGCCGCCATGACCACAGTGATCGCATGATCATCAGCCCAGTTTACCTGCGTTTCAGCCAGACGGCCCTCAGCGGCAGCCTGCATCAGGTC
This sequence comes from Phaeobacter sp. S60, assembly GCF_000826845.1. NCBI lineage: Bacteria > Pseudomonadati > Pseudomonadota > Alphaproteobacteria > Rhodobacterales > Roseobacteraceae > Phaeobacter > Phaeobacter sp. S60. The sequence goes on along the minus strand of NZ_JSWJ01000011.1, from coordinate 258,348 downwards.
CAGCGCCTGCGCGCCGAGGCGCATCATCAGCACCTGACATTCCGGGTCACCAAAGCGCACGTTGTATTCCACCAACCGGGGTTGCCCATCCTTGATCATCAGGCCCGCATAGAGCACGCCCTGATAGGGCATGCCGCGTTCGGCCATCACCCGCATGGTTGGTTTCACGATCTCTTCCATCGCGCGTGCCTCGATCTCCGCCGACAAGACCGGTGCGGGGGAATAGGCGCCCATGCCACCGGTGTTGGGGCCGGTGTCGCCCTCGCCGACGCGTTTGTGATCCTGGGCGGAGCCGATGGCCAGCACGTCTTCGCCGTCGACCAGCACAAACAAGGAGGCCTCTTCGCCTTCCATGAATTCCTCGATCACCACCTCGGCACCGGCGCCGCCAAAGGCGCCGCCGAACATATCGTCAATGGCGGCGATGGCCTCGGCCTCGGTCATGGCGATGATCACGCCTTTGCCGGCGGCCAGCCCGTCGGCCTTGACCACCGTGGGGGCGCCGTGGTGGCGCACATGGGCCTTGGCGGCCTCGGCATCGGTGAAATGGCCATAATCGGCAGTGGGGGCGTTTGCCGCGTCGCAGATTTCCTTGGTGAAGCTTTTGGAAGCTTCCAGTTTGGCCGCAGCCTCGGACGGGCCAAAGACCAAGAGCCCTGCGTCGCGTAGGCGGTCAGCCACACCAGCGGCCAGCGGTGCCTCCGGGCCGATGATCACAAAATCAATGGCGTTTTCCTCGGCGAAGGCCGCCACCGCCCCGCCATTGTCGATGTCGAGAGAGGCGCAATCGGCGATCTGCGCAATGCCGGCGTTGCCTGGTGCCACGATCAGCTTGTCGCATTTGGGGTTCTGCATCACCGCCCAGGCCAAAGCATGTTCGCGCCCGCCGCTGCCGAGGATAAGGATGTTCATTGACGCGTTCTCCGATCTGCCTGAGCCCTATGACTCCCCAGCGCCAGCCGGGGCTTGCCTTGCTTGCCGCGGGTTCTATGCTGCGCGGACTTTCAAAACAAGAACTCAGTAGGTGCCTTTGCGCCGCAGGAGAGCAGCCCCGCCATGTCAGACCTGTTTGATGATCCAGCCCCATCCGACCGGCCCGGGCAGAATGCCCCCGAATTCACCGTCTCGGAAATCTCCGGCGAGGTGAAGCGCACGCTGGAGGGCACCTTCGGACGCATCCGGGTGAAGGGCGAGGTGGGCCGCGTGTTCAAGGCGCGCTCCGGGCATCTTTATTACGACATCAAGGATGACCGCTCTGTGCTGGCCTGCACCACGTGGAAGGGGCAGATCGCAAGCCTCTCCGTGGTGCCGGAAGAGGGGCTGGAGGTGGTTGTCACCGGCCGGCTGACAGCGTTCGGCGGGCAGTCGAAATACAATATGAACGTTGATGAGGTGGCGGTTGCCGGGCAGGGCGCGCTGATGGCGCTCTTGGAAAAGCGCAAGAAACAGCTTGAGGCGGAAGGCCTGTTTGCGCCGGAGCGTAAGAAGCCGCTGCCGTATCTGCCACAAATCATCGGGGTGGTGACCTCACCCTCGGGGGCTGTGATCCGCGATATCCTGCACCGGCTGCGCGACCGGTTCCCGCGCAAGGTGCTGGTCTGGCCGGTTGCGGTGCAGGGCGCCAACTGCGCGCCGGAGGTGGCCCGCGCCATTGAAGGCTTCAACCAGCTGACACCGGGGGGCGCGATGCCACGACCGGATCTGATCATCGTGGCCCGTGGCGGGGGGTCGATCGAAGACCTGTGGGGCTTTAACGAGGAAATTGTCGCCCGGGCTGTCGCGAACAGTCAGATCCCGCTGATCTCAGCCGTGGGACATGAGACGGATACCACGCTGATTGATTTTGTGTCGGACCGTCGCGCGCCAACCCCGACGGCGGCAGCAGAACTGGCGGTCCCGGTGCGGTTGGAACTGCTGGGCTGGACTGAGAATCAGGGGGCGCGCTTGGTGCGCTCTGCCGGGCAGGCGGTGCAGCAGCGACGGCAGCGGCTGAACGATCTCGCGCGGGCTCTGCCAAAGCCCGATACGCTGTTGGAAACGCCGCGTCAGCGGTTGGACCGGGTGTCTGAACGGCTGCCCGATGCGCTAATCCGGGGGGTGGAGCGCCGCCGTCTGCGGCTGAGCGAGGCGGCGGCTGCGCTGCGGCCCAGCACGCTGCGTCAGTTGGTCACCGCCCGTCAGGATCGGTTGCGCAACCTCTCGTCACGGCTGACGCTGCGCCCGATCCAGCAGGATCTTACCCGCCAGTATGATCGTATCGGCCAGCTGGCGCAGCGGCTTGAAACTGTGCAGACACAGCGGCTGGACCGGCACCGGCAACGGCTGGAGGCAACGGGCCGTCAGCTGGAGATCCTCAGCTACAAGGCCACGCTTGAGCGTGGCTATGCCGTGGTGCGCAGCGATGACGGTGTCATCACCCGCGCGGCAGAGGCCGCCATCCGGCCACGGTTGCGGATTGAATTTGCCGATGCAGAGATTGACGTGACGCCTGCGCAAGCAGCTGCCGGTGACGGGGCGATATCGCCAGCAAAGACACCCGGCGCGCCCAAACCAGAAGGGTCCAAAGCAGGGAAGCGCCAAAGCGACAAGGCGCCGCCGGATGATCAGGGGTCGCTGTTCTGAAGCGTTCTCGTCGCTGAGGTCACGCGAAAGCACCCACATAGGCCACATCGATATGGGCACAAGGCCCGGCGCGTGGATCAGGAGGGCGTGCGTCGATGCCTGTCAGACGCCGATCTTGGGGCCAAGGCAGAGCATATCCTCGCCCAGGTCTTCGGCCTCATACAGCTCGGTGGCCTCCGGGTCGCCGTCGAACTGCGCAATCAGCCCGTCGTCGCCGATTGAGAACTGCCAGCACTGCGGCGTGCCGATATCATCATAGATAAAACAGATCTGATCCGCCTCGGGGTACCATTCGCCGTCCTGGCATTGGCCGTCCAGAAACGACCAGATCACCCGGCGGTTTGGTAGATAGCGTTCAACCCCGTAGGGCACCCCATCAAAGCCGTAGAACAATGTGCGGCCTTGGGTGTAGCGGTCGAACTGATCAGCGGTAAGCGGCGCGCCCGCCCAGGCGGGGCGGCCCTCGGACACAGCGCCACAGAGCGCCGTCAATAGAATCAAACAGGGCAGTCGCATACGGCAACTCTGCCAGAGGGCTGCAGTTCTGGCCAATGTTTCCGTGAACCATGTCGGGCGAAAGTACAGGGCCTGTTCGACGGTCGGCTTTGCGACTGGCTTGCGCGGCGTCACCTTTGACCGGTGGCGAAGAGGCGGGCAACATCAGTCAGATACCGGCCAACTTAAGGCACGGCACGCAATGCAAGCATCGGCGCAGACCGCAGCTGCAGCGAAGGGGAGAGCGACATGCCAAGTTTTGGAAGCAGCCCGGTCGGGGATGTGTTGATTTTGGCGGCGGCCCTTGCGGCGCTTTTGTATCTCGGCCTGACCGCGCGACCTCCCACAGCGCTGCGCAGCGTGACCAAAACGCTGGCGGTGCTTTTGCTGGCCGTTGCCGCATGGATGGGGGGAGGGCCGCTGCTGCTAACCCTGGCGCTTGGCCTCTGCGCGGTTGGCGATTTCTGCCTGTCGCGCGACGGGGAAAGCGCGTTCATGGCTGGGGTGGGCGCCTTTGCGGCTGGCCATCTCGTCTATATTTTTTTGTTCCTCGGTCAGGAGAGCAGTGATCTCGCAAGGGTGGTCCAGCTGCCGCAACTGGTTGGCGTGTTGGTGCTGGCTGTGGCCGGGCTTGCCATGGCACGGCTGCTGGCGCCGCGGGCCGGTGCATTGAAGGGACCAGTGCTGGCCTATGTGCCGATCATTCTGGGCATGGGGCTGGCGGCGCTGACCTTGCCACTGGGCCTTGGGCTGACGGGTCTGGCGCTGGTGCTGCCGGCAGCGGTGGCCTTCATGGCCTCTGATATTGTGCTCGCGTTTGAGACCTTTGTATTGGGCGAAGATCACCCGGCGCGGCGGATTACGCCTTATGTGGTCTGGCCGCTTTACTGGGGCGCGCAGGTGGGGTTTCTGCTGGCGTTTCTCTAGGTCGGGACCGGATTTGCATCGGTTGAGGTGGCGAGGTGCTTTGCACTTGCCGCAAAACCGCATTAGGTGTCCGCGTAACAACTCGCACCGACCCAATCTGCGGAGACCGACATGGCGTTTTTCTCAAAACTGAAGGACCGGCTGTTCAAGTCGTCAAACAAGCTTGAGGAAGGGCTGGATGCCATCGTTGAGGAGGGCGCAGAGGATGCCGCCCCGCAACAGTCCGTACCGGAAAAGACGCCCGAGGTGCCGCCGTCCACACCGCCGGTCGAGGCCCCAGCTGAACAGCCTGTTGAGGCCCCAAAGGCCCCACCTGTGGAGGTGCCGTCTGAAACGCCGTCTGAGATCCCCGTAGATGCCCCTGCTGAGACCCCGGCCCAGACGCCCGAACAATCGCCTCGCCCGGCGGAACCCGTGACGAAACCGGCGGAGCCGATGGCGAAACCATCGATCGAGCGGACGGCCGCGCCGGACCCTGCTCCGGCAACGCCGGGGCTCTTGGGGCGTCTGATGGGACGCGGCAAAGCGGATGAGCCGCGCCGCGCGCTGGATGATGACATGCTGGAGCAGCTGGAGGACCTTCTGGTCGGGGCAGATATGGGGGTCGATACCGCGCTGCGTGTCACCGCCAATATGGCTGAGGGCCGATTTGGCAAACGGCTGTCCACCCGCGAGATCAAGGAACTTCTGGCCGCAGAAGTGGCCCGGATCATGGAGCCGGTGGCCCGCCCGATGCCGATCTATGCAAAACGGCCGCAGGTGGTGCTGGTGGTGGGGGTCAACGGCTCCGGCAAGACCACTACGATCGGCAAGCTGGCCAGCCAGTTCAAGGCTGCGGGCAAGAAGGTGGTGATTGCCGCAGGGGACACCTTCCGCGCTGCGGCGGTGGAGCAGCTGCAGGTCTGGGGTGATCGGGCAGGGGTGCCGGTCCTGACCGCACCAGAAGGCTCTGATCCGGCCAGCCTTGCCTTTGATGCGATGACCCGCGCGCAGGAAGATGGCGCGGACCTTCTGATGATCGATACCGCCGGACGCCTGCAGAATCGCGCTGATCTGATGGAAGAACTGGCCAAAATCGTCCGCGTGATCCGCAAGAAGGACGAGACCGCGCCGCATAATACGCTGCTGGTGCTGGATGCGACCACTGGCCAGAATGCCCTCAATCAGGTGGAGACGTTCCAGAAGCTCGCAGATGTCTCCGGTCTGGTGATGACCAAGCTGGACGGCACCGCCAAGGGCGGCGTTCTGGTGGCATTGGCGGATCGCTTCGGCCTGCCGATCCACGCCATTGGTGTGGGTGAGCAAATCGACGATCTGGCGCCTTTCGATCCGGAAGAATTTGCCGCCGCTCTCACCGGTCTGGAACGTTCCTGATCAACGCAGGCCCGCCCACCTTCTGGCTGAAAATATCCTCCGGAGGTCCGGGGGTGGTCAACCCCCGGTCATCTGTCCTGGTGCAAAGGTATTTCATTTGAGCGATTGGCTGATCTTGCTGGAAGGCACGGAGGCGGGGCACCATATGGCCCTTGCTCTGGCCCTGCTGGCTGCGCTGTTACATGCGGTGTTCGGCGCGCTTCAGAAAGGGCGCTATGATCCTTGGTTGTCGCGCGGGGCGATTGATTTTTCCTACGGGATGATGGCGATGCCGTTGGCGTTGTTCGTCGTGCCCTGGCCTGAGCCACATATGTGGCCAATCTTTGCGGCCGTCTGGGGGATCCATGTGCTCTACAAGGTCCTGCAGGGGCTGGCCTACAGTAAGGGCAGCTATACTGTTGTTTATCCGGTCGTGCGGGGGACCGGGCCCTTGTTCACGGTGCTCGGCGCTTCAGTTCTGTTTGATGAGCGATTTACGGCGGTGCAGTGGCTGGGGGTTGGCGTGCTTCTGGCGGGGATCTTTGGGCTTGCGCTCTACAATTTTCGCAATCTGACCAGCCACCGCGAGACCCTGGGCAGTGCGTTGGCACTGGCTGTGGCAACCGGTGTCTTTGTGGCGCTTTACACCACCTATGATGCCTATGGCATCCGCGCGACGGCGGATCCTTTCACCTTTCTAGCGTGGTTCTTCTTCATCGACGGGCTGGCGATGCCGCCTTATGCCTACATGCGTTGGCGGGCGATGACGCCACGCCCGGATCCCGGTCCCCTGATGGCCAAGGGGCTGTTGGGTGGTCTTATCGCCTTTGGCTCCTTTGGTGCGGTGATGCTGGCCACGCGGCTGGACAAGGTGGGCGAGGCGGCGGTGCTGCGCGAGACCTCGACCGTGTTCGCGGCCCTGATCGGCTGGCTGGTGTTAAAGGAAACAGTTGGTCCGCGCCGGATTGCGCTGATGGCTTTGATCGCGCTGGGGGCCGTGATAGTGGAGATGGGCGGCTGATCCGCTGGTCCCTCACCACCCCTTGATGAACGAACAGGTTGAAGACCAGAGGCAGGCAACCCAGATTTCGCAGAACGGAGCGCGACCGCAGATTGTGCGCGGGCGCAACAGGCAGGAGATCCCATGGCGGGCAAACCCATCAACCCAACCCTGAAACTGGTGCTGGAATACGGCCCGCTTGTTGCGTTTTTCGCAGCCTATCTGTGGCTGCGCGACGAGGTGTTTGTGATTGGCGGGGAGGAGTATCGGGGGTTCATCATGGCCACCGCGGGCTTCATCCCTCTGATGATCCTCTCAAGCCTGGCGCTGTGGCGGCTCACCGGGCATATCTCCAAGATGCAGGTCGGCACGCTGGTCATCGTGGTGCTGTTTGGCGGGCTGTCTGTCTGGTTCAATGATGAACGGTTTTTCAAGATGAAGCCGACGATCCTCTATGTGCTGCTGGGCGGTGCCTTGGCGATCGGTCTTCTGCGGGGCCAAAGCTATCTGAAGGTGGCAATGGATGAGTTGATGCCGCTGCAGGATGCCGGCTGGATGATCCTGACCCGGCGGCTGTGTTATTTCTTCTTCGCGCTGGCGGTGACCAATGAGCTGGTCTGGCGCAGCATGAGTGAAGAGACCTGGGTCTACTTCAAGACGTTTGGTCTGTCGTTGGCGATGTTTGCCTTCTTCATGACCCAGGCGCGGGTGTTTCAGGCCTATGCGCTGCCGGATGCCGAGGTGGATGAGACGGAGTGAGCCGGGGCCTTCGCATTTGCATTGGCGGCTGGGGTGTCGCATCTCGCGGGTCTCTCGTCGCCTTTGAGGTTGGGTCACGCGGGTGTGATAGAACACCAGGCGCTGAAGGGGGCGCAGCGCCGCTGCGGACTTGACCAAACGGCGGTTTCGGCGTATCCGAGGCTTACATATCGTGGCGATTTGTTAACCGGATTGCGGGCCACGTAAAACAATCCCGCTAAAGAGGTCAGGATGTGAAGGACCCCCTTTCGCTTGGCCGAACGGGGGTTTTTTAATGCGCATTGCGCGCAAGGAGACAGAAGATGAGCGAGACCTGGAACAAGCGCACCAAACTGGTGCATGGCGGCACCCGGCGCAGCCAGTACAATGAGGTCAGCGAAGCGATCTACCTGACGCAGGGCTTTGTCTATGACAGCGCTGAGCAGGCCGAGGCCCGGTTCATTGAGACCGGTCCCGATGAATTCATCTATGCCCGCTACGGCAACCCCACGGTGGCCATGTTCGAAGAGCGGATTGCCGCGCTGGAAGGGGCCGAGGACGCCTTTGCCACCGCATCCGGCATGGCGGCAGTCAACGGCGCGCTTACTTCGATGCTGAAGGCCGGTGACCATGTGGTATCAGCCAAGGCGCTGTTTGGCTCCTGCCTCTATATCCTTGAGAATATCCTGACCCGCTTTGGCGTTGAAGTGACTTTTGTTGATGGCACCGATCTTGACGCTTGGCGCGCGGCGCTGCGGCCCGACACCAAGGCGGTGTTTTTCGAATCCATGTCCAACCCGACGCTGGAAGTGATCGATATTGCAGCGGTGGCAGAGCTGGCCCATGCGGTCGGTGCCACCGTCGTGGTGGACAATGTGTTCTCGACCCCGGTGTTCTCAAACGCCATCGAACAGGGTGCGGATGTGGTGATCTATTCCGCCACCAAGCATATCGACGGGCAGGGTCGGGTTCTGGGCGGTGTCATTCTTGGCACACGCGATTTTATCCGCGGCACCGTTGAACCCTATATGAAACACACCGGCGGTAGCCTCAGCCCGTTCAATGCTTGGACCCTGCTAAAGGGGCTGGAGACGATTTCGCTACGGGTGAATGCGCAGGCGGACAGTGCGCTGGAACTGGCGCAGGCGCTGAGCGGTCATCCGGCGCTGTTGCGGTTGATGTATCCGGGGCTGGAAGATCACGCCCAACACGCGCTGGTCCAGCGGCAACTGGGCGGCAAGGGCGGCACTGTGCTGTCGCTGGATCTGAAGGGTGGCAAGGAGGCCGCCTTCCGCTTCTTGAACGCGCTCACCATCCCGGTGATCTCCAACAATCTGGGGGATGCGAAGTCCATTGCAACCCATCCGGCCACCACCACCCATCAGCGGCTGTCGGAGGAGTTGAAAGATGAACTGGGCATCACCCCGGGGCTGGTGCGGTTCTCCGTCGGGCTGGAAGATGCAGGCGATTTGATTGCGGATCTGACGCAAGCGCTTGCGGCGGCTGAGGGCTGAACGGCGCGCCACCAAGACGCAGTTGGGGCAGGGGCATATTGGGTTGCCTGCCTCAGCTGGGAACAGATCCTGGGTGATCTGGGGTCAATCGCCGGAAATACGCAAAACACGACGCTTTTGAATGATCTGTTTTGCGATCTGCCGCGTAACAGACTAAAACCAATCCTGCTGCTTGATGATCGGGCAGCATCAGCGGAGGTCTCTGTGTCATGAACTCTCACTCGCGTAATCTGACCAAGGCGCCTGATCGAGCGGACGCAGAAGAAGCGCTCGATCTGTTGCGCCAATGGGCCAGCGCGGCCACCGAGACCGAAATTTCCCAATTGAACCCGGCGGTTGCACGGCTTCTCCCGGATGCACCTGCCGGTAATTATCCCGATCTGTCGCGGCACTACCCTGAGGGGTTTGTGGCTGACAGCAGCTATCGTGCAACCCTGCCGGATCTGCAGAACGGCCCCTCCAGCCTGATCCGTGGGGCGCATGAGCAGATCCAGCATGTGGGGATTTCCAACTTTCGCCTGCCGATTCGCTTTCACACCCGCGACAATGGGGATCTGACGCTGGAGACCAGTGTCACCGGCACCGTCAGCCTGGACGCCGACAAGAAGGGCATCAACATGTCCCGGATTATGCGGTCGTTCTACAAAAATGCTGAGCGCACCTTCAGCTTTGAGGTGATGGAGGCAGCGCTGGACGATTATCTGACAGATCTGGAGAGCCTGGATGCGCGCCTTCAGATGCGGTTCTCCTTCCCGGTGAAGGTCGAAAGCCTTCGGTCAGGTCTGTCTGGCTATCAGTACTATGATATCGCTCTGGAAATCGTCGATCACGATGGCGAGCGGACCAAGATAATCCACCTTGATTATGTCTATTCCTCGACCTGCCCCTGCTCGCTTGAGTTGAGTGAGCACGCACGTAGTTCACGGGGACAGCTGGCGACACCGCATTCACAGCGCTCGGTTGCGCGGATATCGCTGGTGCAGGAACCCGGCGCCCCGGTGCTGTGGTTTGAAGACGTGATTGATCATTGCCGCCGCGCGGTGCCGACCGAAACGCAGGTGATGGTGAAGCGTGAGGATGAACAGGCCTTTGCCGAGCTGAACGCGGCGAACCCGATCTTTGTGGAAGATGCCGCGCGGTTGTTCTGTGAGGCGCTGCAGTCGGACCCGCGGATTGGTGATTTCCGGGTTGTGGCCAGCCATCAGGAAAGCCTGCACAGCCACGACGCGATCAGCGTTCTGACACAGGGGCAGACATTTGCGGCCCGCAGCATTGATCCCAAGATGTTCGCGACCCTCATTCATCAGGGCTGAGGGCGCCTGAGGCGTGCATTCCGCCTCGGACCTGACCTCTCAAACAGAACCGCCTGCCCATTCGGGCGGCGGTTTCTTTTTTGTAATCAATGTTCATCTGCGTCGCGGCATTTTTTTTGCTGCACTGCGGCAATAATCAGCTAAGCTCGCAACCTGAGGGGGTGCGCGCGTTGCGGCCCCTATCCTCAGGAGGCCGCAAAAGCTGCCCGCCAAACAGGAGATGTTGATGATCCCTCTACCCGATTTCACAGACCTTCCCCGAACCCCTGCTGCGCTGGCTGGCACGATTGTTGGTAACCAGTTGCGGTTCTGGCGTGGCGCCATGACCCTGATGGGGTCGGTGCCTGCAGCGCAGGTGGCCCTCGCCCGCGAGGCTATGGCTGCGACTTATGGCGTCACTGGCAAGACCGGCACCAAGACAGCAGTGCCGTCATCGGCCAACGATACGGTTGCAAAGCCTGCGCCTGCCCGCCGTAAGGCCACGCGCAAACCGGCCCGTCCGGCGCAATCGGCGGCTGTGAAAACGAGTGAAAAACCTGCCCCGGACCAGGTCACCACACCAAAGGACGCTAACGTAGTAGCAACTTCAACCGGCGCCACCTCTGGCCAGAGCGGGTTTGCCAGCCAAAGAACCACCAGCGGCGGTAGCGCTGCGAAGTCGGCTGCATCGACGCCCTCTGCGCCTGGGGCTCGCCGCAAAACACCTCGTGCGCCGTCGAAACCAGCGCAGATGCCAGCCCCTCTTAAGTCGGCGGCGGCCAGATCTGAGGCAAAGCCTGTTGCGCCCGATAGCCGGCAAGTGAGTGTGAAACAGACCGGAACCACCAGCGCGCAGGCCTTGATGGCGGGTCAGGCCGCAGGGGCAGCCCCGGGACAACAGGATAGTGGCAAACTGGCTGCTGCGAAGCCAGCCACGGCCAAGCCAGCCGCTGCAAAGGCTAAACCTGGGTCTAAGTCACGGGCAAAACAATAGGGCTCGCCCGCTGGACGTGCGCAGTCTCTTGACAGTCTGTGCGGGGCAGGCCAACGCTGCGCCCATGTTGGATCTGCGTCCGGTTGGATATGTCATTGGCCTGTTGGTGGCCATTCTTGGGGCGACCATGGTGTTTCCTCTGGCCGTCGATCTATACGACGGGCAGGGGGAGTGGCCGGTTTTCCTCGAAAGCGCGGTGATCACCATCCTTGGCGGCGGGCTGATTGCGCTGTCCTGCGCCAATGGGGTGCGCGAGGGGCTGACCATTCAGCAGACCTTTCTGTTGACCACGCTGGTCTGGGTGGCGCTGCCGCTGTTTGGGGCCCTTCCGCTGATGCTGGGGGCCACCGAGTTGCGGTTTGTTGACGCGTTTTTCGAGGCGATGTCGGGCCTCACGACCACTGGCTCCACCGTGATCTCCGGCCTGGACGATCTGCCGCGCGGATTGTTGCTGTGGCGCGGTATCCTGCAATGGCTGGGCGGCATCGGAATTATTGTGGTCGCGATGGTGTTCCTGCCCGAGTTGCGGGTCGGCGGAATGCAGATTTTCCGCTCAGAAGCCTTTGACACTATGGGGAAAATCTTGCCTCGCGCGCAGGCGATCGCGAAGCAGATTTCACTGATCTACGTGGGGCTGACCGTCGCCTGCATGGTGGTCTATATGCTGTTGGGGATGGAGCCGTTTGACGCGCTGGTCCATGCGCTGACCACCTGTTCGACCGGCGGGTTTTCCAATTATGACGCGTCGTTCGGCACCTTCAGCGGCGCACCTGAATATGCGGCATCGGTGTTTATGATCCTCGCGGCGCTGCCGTTTGTGCGCTATGTGCAGATGATCAACGGCCAGTCCAAACCACTGTTTCGTGACAGTCAGATCCGCGCGTTTCTGGCGACAATTGCCTTGCTGGTGGTGGTGACCGCCTGTGTGCTGGTCTACGTCTTCCCACATCACCCGGAACAGGCCGTGCGCGAAGCGCTGTTCAACATCACCTCGATCATTTCCGGCACCGGCTACGCCAGTGTCGATTATATGCAGTGGGGCAGCTTTCTGGTCATGCTGTTCTTCTTCATTGGGTTGATCGGCGGCTGTGCGGGCTCCACCGCCTGTTCGGTCAAGATCTTCCGCTATCAGCTGCTGTTTGCCTCAATTCGGGTGCAGATCCAGCGGATCCATTCGCCACATGGGGTGTTTGTGCCGCGCTATCAGGGGCGCACGGTGGACGCCGAGGTGCTGAGCTCGGTGATTTCCTTTTTCATGTTCTTTGTCGTGACGCTGGGGATCGTGGCCTGGGCGCTGGCCCTGACGGGGTTGGATTTCGTAACTGCGGTGTCTGGTGCTGCAACGGCTGTGGCCAATATCGGCCCCGGCCTTGGCGATCGGATTGGACCTGCGGGCAATTTCTCGACGCTGAACGACGGGGCGAAGTGGATTCTGAGTGCGGCGATGCTGATCGGTCGGCTGGAACTGATGGCCGTTTACGCCATTCTGACCATCCGGTTCTGGCGCAACTAGGCAGATCGACCGCCACGGGCACGTCCGGCGCATCAATATTGCGTGTTGCTCCTGCGTTTCTATGTGTATCGCTACAATCCGCAGGCTTGCCCTCTTGAGGCCGCTCGCATAAGAGGCGGGGAGTTGAAACCCGCAAGCGCACGGAGAGTTTTGCCCAATGCCCGTTCTTGTGATGAAATTCGGCGGCACATCTGTCGCCAATCTGGACCGCATCCGCCGCGCCGCCAAACGCGTTGGTGTCGAAGTGGCCAAGGGCTACGACGTGATCGTGATCGTCTCTGCGATGTCGGGCAAGACCAATGAGCTGGTCGGCTGGGTCAATGAGACCTCGCCGCTGTTTGATGCGCGCGAATATGATGCGGTTGTGTCCTCAGGGGAGAATGTCACCGCCGGGTTGATGGCGCTGACCCTGCAGGAAATGGATATTCCGGCGCGCAGCTGGCAGGGCTGGCAAGTGCCGCTGAAGACTACCAGCGCCCATAGCCAGGCGCGGATTGAGGAAATCCCGCCGGAAAACATCAACGCAAAATTTGGCGAAGGCATGCGTGTGGCCGTTGTTGCCGGCTTTCAGGGGATCAGCCCCGAGGGCCGCATCACCACGCTGGGCCGGGGCGGGTCGGACACCACTGCCGTGGCCTTTGCGGCGGCGTTTGAGGCTGAGCGCTGCGATATCTACACCGATGTGGACGGGGTTTACACCACTGACCCGCGGATTTGCGACAAGGCGCGCAAACTGGATAAAATCGCGTTTGAGGAAATGCTGGAGCTGGCGTCGCTGGGCGCCAAGGTTTTGCAGACCCGCTCGGTTGAGCTGGCGATGCGCTACAAGGTGAAACTGCGCGTGCTGTCCAGTTTCGAGGAACAATCCGACGAGGCCGGAACCCTGGTCTGCGACGAGGAGGAAATCATGGAATCCAATGTTGTGGCCGGTGTGGCCTATTCCCGTGACGAAGCCAAGCTGACCGTCCAGTCGGTTGCCGACCGTCCCGGAATTGCGGCGCATATCTTCACCGCGCTGAGCGAAGCGGGCGTGAATGTCGATATGATCGTGCAGGATATCTCTGACGAGGGCCGCACCGATATGACCTTCTCCTGCCCGACCGATCAGGTTGCGCGTGCAGAACAAGCGCTGCAGGCGGTGAAGGAAAAGGGCGAGCTGAACTATGCCGAGCTGTTGGCAGACCGTGATGTCGCCAAGGTTTCTGTGGTTGGCATCGGCATGCGCTCGCAATCTGGGGTTGCGGCGAAGATGTTCAAGGTGCTGTCAGACGAGGGCATCAATATTAAGGTGATCACCACCTCCGAAATCAAGATTTCGGTGCTGATTGACCGGAAATACATGGAACTTGCGGTGCAAGCACTGCATGATGCGTTTGAATTGGACAAGGCGGCCTGATCTGGACCTGGCCGCCTGACACCGAAATCTGTGTGAACGGCCCCCATGGTAAAGACGACCGAATCCGAAAGTCGCAACTTATTGATGCGCTTGCGCGAGGCGATGGCCGGTGATGACGCCGGTCAGGCCCGTCTGGACAAGATCACGCAGCTGATCGCCGACAGCATGCACAGCGAGGTGTGCTCGGTCTATCTGTTTCGCGATGACGAGACGCTTGAACTTTGCGCGACGCAGGGACTGAACGTCGAATCCGTGCACCAGACGCGCATGCGGATCGGCGAGGGGCTGGTGGGCCGTGTGGCGCGCTATGGCAAAGTGGTGAACACGCCTGATGCGCCCAATGCCAAGGGCTTCCGTTATATGCCGGAAACCGGAGAGGAGCGGTTTGCCTCCTTCCTGGGCGTGCCGATCCAGCGTCTGGGTGAGATGCTGGGCGTGCTGGTGGTGCAGTCCAAAGAGGGGCGTGAGTTTTCCTCTGACGCGGTTTATGCGCTGGAGGTGGTGGCCATGGTCATCGCCGAGATGACCGAATTGGGGGCTTTTGTCGGGGAAGGCGCGGCCTTGTCTCCGTTGCACCAGCAGCCGGTCCTGTTGCGCGGCACCATCGCGCAGGAAGGCGCTGTCGAGGGCCATGTCTGGCTGCACGAGCCGCGCGTTGTGGTGACCAATCCGATTGCCGACGACCCCCACCGCGAGCTGGAGCGCCTGCATGAGGCGGTTGAGGAACTGCGCGTGGGTGTCGACAAGATGCTGGAGGTCACCCAGACCGGCGACAAAGAACAGTTGCAAGTGCTGGAAGCCTACCGGATGTTTGCCAATTCCAAGGGCTGGATGCGCCGGATGGAAGAGGACATTGGCCGCGGCTTGAGCGCAGAAGCCGCTGTGGAAAAAGAACAATCGCAGGCGCGTGCCCGGATGGGCCAGGTGCAGGATGCCTATCTGCGCGAGCGTCTCAGTGATCTGGATGATCTGTCAAACCGCCTGCTGCGCATCCTGACGGGGCAGGGCAGCGAGACGGGCGCCGAGTTGCCCGATGATCCGGTTCTTATTGCACGGAATATCGGTCCGGGAGAGTTGCTGGAATATGGCCGCAATCTGCGTGGTATCGTGCTGGAGGAAGGCTCTGTCGGCTCCCACGCGGCGATCATCGCCCGCGCACTGGCAATTCCGCTGGTGGTCCATGCCAAACGTATCACGACCGAGGCGCTGAACGGCGACCACATCATGGTCGATGGCGAGCAGGGCGTTGTGCATCTGCGTCCCGATGATACCGTTGTCGGCGCCTTTCGTGATAAGATTGCCATGCAGGCCAAAGCGCAGGAACGCTATGCCTCGATCCGGGACAAACAGGCGCTGACCCGGGATGGCCGCCGCGTGCATCTGCTGATGAATGCCGGGTTGATGGCGGATCTGCCGTCCCTGCAAAATTCCGGCGCCGAGGGTGTGGGCCTGTTCCGCACCGAACTGCAGTTTCTGGTTCGCAACCAGATGCCCAAACGCTCAGAATTGGTGGCGCTATACCAGCGGGTGCTGGACGCGGCGGGCGGCAAGCGGGTGGTGTTTCGCACGCTGGATATCGGCTCGGACAAGGTGCTGCCCTATATGAAGCCGACGGATGAGCCCAATCCGGCGCTTGGCTGGCGGGCAATCCGTGTGGGTCTGGACAAGCCCGGTGTGATGCGGATGCAGCTGCAGGCGCTGATGCGGGCCGCCAATGGGCGTCCCCTTACGCTGATGTTCCCGTTTGTGGCCCAGTTCGAGGAGTTCCGCGACGCCAAGGCTGAGGTTGCCAAAACACTGGAGCGGGAGCGCCGTCTGGGCCATCCTCTGCCTGAGAAGCTGGAAGTCGGGGCGATGCTGGAAACCCCCTCTCTCGCCTTTGCGCCGCAGAAGTTCTTTGACGAGGTTGAATTCCTGTCGATTGGTGGCAATGACCTCAAGCAGTTCTTTTTTGCCGCTGACCGCGAGAACGAGCGGGTGCGCAAGCGCTACGATACGCTGAATGTCAGCTTCCTGAGCTTCATCGCGCAGATCGTTGAACGCTGTGAAAAATCCGGAACACCGCTCAGTTTCTGTGGCGAAGATGCCGGCCGCCCGATTGAGGCCGTCTGCCTTGCTGCGATGGGGTTGCGGGTGCTGTCCATGCGCCCGGCCTCAGTCGGTCCGGTGAAATCACTGCTGATGCGCGTGGATCTGAATGACATCCGCAAAATCATCGCCGACGCCCGGCACCGGGGGGAGCAGACGGTGCGCCCAGCGGTTATGCAGTATCTGCGAGAGCTCTGAACACCTTGCAAGACAGCGAGGGTTAGAATCCAAAAACCGCGCGGCCCAATCCGCGCGGTTTTTTTACGGCTGCCTCTGCCTGCGGACTGCAGCCTATGGGCGTCCTTGAGTGGTCGCCTGTGGATAAATTGTCGAAATCATCGCAACCCATGTTTGATGGATAGCGATTTTTCGGCTGAAAATATCCAATAAAAATTTTGAAAATCGCCCATCGCCTTGCAGGATGCTGATAATATTCCGCTTTTCGCGAGGTTTGCAATCTGGTCGCGCAAGGGTTGAGAGCTCTTAGGTTACCCCCGTACTTATCCACAGGTGTGACGGTGTATTGGAAATACATCTATGTTATTGATATTGCTTATCTAAATGGGGTCGTATTCGCGAGATGGCGGGGCAGGCCTAATAAGTTCTCAACATCAACTATGACGCCTAGGCAGCTGAAATATAGTGAGAATATGCGGTGGTATGTCGGCGGATCTATCGCCCGCGTACCGATAGGCCCCGAAAAAACCAGGGTGTCCTGCCACAGATGGCAGTTTTTCAGGTTTGGGTGAATATTCCCTTAACGGAACAAATCAGCCATATTGGTAAAAGCTTCAAGTATAAAAGTTTAAGCTTGAAGTTTATTGCGATCCGCTTATCCTGTTTGCAGTTCAGACAGCAATAGGGGAGTGGCATCATGAAAATCGCCTGTTTGGGAGGCGGCCCGGCTGGCCTCTACTTTGCGATCTCGACCAAGTTGCGCCAACCTGATGCTGAGATCACGGTTTTTGAGCGTAACAAACCGGATGACACGTTCGGTTGGGGCGTTGTGCTGTCTGATGATGCGCTTGAGAACCTGACTGCGAACGATCCTGTCAGCGCCGGGCAGATACGCGATAAATTTGCCTATTGGGATGATATCGCCGTGGTGCATGGCGGCGCGCGGACCGTTTCAGGTGGCCATGGGTTTGCCGGGATTGGTCGTAAGGCTATGCTGGTGATCCTTCAGGAGCGCGCGCGCGAACTGGGCATTGATCTGCAGTTTGAGACGGAAGTCGGGCCCGCAGCCTCCTATCAGGCGGACTATGATCTGGTGGTGGCCTGTGACGGGTTGAATTCCCGCGTCCGCAGTGAATTTGCGGACCAATTCAAGCCCAACGTCGATGTGCGCCCATGCAAGTTCATCTGGCTGGGCACGAAGCAGAAATTCGACGATGCCTTCACCTTTATCTTTGAGAAGACACAGCACGGCTGGATGTGGATCCATGCCTATCAATTTGATGCTGAGACCGCGACGGTGATTGTCGAATGCTCTGCTCAGACCTGGGAAAACTGGGGGTTTGAGGCGATGAGCAAAGATGAGATCCTGCGGACTTGCGAGGAGATCTTTGCTGATCATCTGGACGGGCACTCTCTGATTTCGAATGCCGATCACCTGCGCGGCTCTGCGGTGTGGATCAACTTCCCGCGGGTTCTGTGTGAGACTTGGCACCATGAAAACGTGGTATTGCTGGGCGATGCCTCGGCCACGGCCCATTTCTCCATTGGTTCGGGAACCCGGCTTGCGTTCGACAGTGCGATTGCATTGGCAGAGTTCATCACGACCGAACCGACGCTGGAGCAGGCGTTTGTGCGCTATCAGGAAGAGCGGCGGCTGGATGTGTTGCGGCTGCAATCGGCGGCGCGCAACTCTCTGGAGTGGTTCGAAGAAGTCGAGCGGTATCTGGATATGGATCCGGTGCAGTTCAACTATTCGTTGCTGACCCGGTCGCAGCGGATCTCCCATGAAAACCTGCGCCTGCGGGATGCAGACTGGCTCGCCTCGGCGGAGAAGTGGTTTCAGGAGGCTGCCGGAGCACCCGCAGATGCGCCGACCCGTCCGCCAATTTTTGCGCCTTATAAACTGCGCGAGATGCAGCTCAAAAACCGCATCGTGGTGTCGCCAATGGCGCAGTACAAGGCCAAGGATGGCTGCCCGACCGATTGGCATCTCATTCACTATGGCGAGCGCGCTAAGGGGGGCGCGGGTCTGGTCTATACCGAAATGACCTGTGTCTCGGCTGAAGGGCGGATCACGCCCGGCTGTCCCGGCCTATACGCCCCAGAGCATGAGACGGCGTGGACGCGGCTGACGGATTTTGTTCATGCTGAGACCGACGCGAAGATCTGCTGTCAGATTGGCCATTCCGGTCGCAAGGGATCCACCCAATTGGGCTGGGAGACCATGGACGCACCGCTGCGCGACGGGAACTGGGAAACGGTCTCCGCCTCGGCCATTGCGTGGTCTGATGGCAACCCGGCCCCGCGGGAGATCACGCGGGCGGAGATGGACGCGATCAAGGATGAATTTGTTGCCGCAGCGCAGATGGCTGAACGGGCGGGGTTTGACATGATCGAACTCCATGCGGCGCATGGCTATCTGATTTCTTCCTTCATTTCTCCAAAATCCAACATTCGGACCGATATCTATGGCGGGTCGCTGGAGAACCGGCTGCGCTACCCGCTGGAGGTGTTTGACGCCATGCGCGCGGTCTGGCCTGCGGACAAACCAATGTCCGTTCGTATTTCCGCCAACGATTGGGTTGGCGATGAAGGGGTGACGCCAGAGGAGGCGGTGGAGATCGCACGGGCCTTCACCGCGGCGGGGGCGGATATCATCGATGTGTCTGCGGGGCAGACATCGACAGAGGCGCAGCCGGTCTATGGCCGCATGTTCCAGACGCCGTTTTCGGACCGGATCCGCAATGATGCCGGGATCGCGACCATGGCGGTGGGCAATATCTATGAGGCGGATCACGCCAATTCCATCCTGATGGCCGGGCGGGCCGATCTGGTCTGTGTTGGGCGTCCGCATCTGGCGGATCCCTATTGGACCCTGCATGAGGCAAGCCGGATCGGCGACCGTCATGCAGATTGGCCGCTGCCGTATCTGGCGGGGCGGGATCAGGCCTGGCGTCTGGCAGACCGCGATGCAGAGGTGATCCGGGCATGAGCGATCTGGCGGGTAAAGAGCTGGCGGACAAACATGTGGTGATCACCGGTGGTGGCTCCGGTGTTGGCGCTGCATTGGCGCGCAGCTTTGCGGGGCGCGGCGCGCGGCTCACGCTGCTTGGTCGGCGGATCGAACCGCTGCAGGAGGTGGCCGCTGAAACGGGCGCCCTGCCACTTGCCTGTGACGTGACCGAGGCAGGGGCGGTGCGGGCGGCACTTGATACGGCGCGACAGCAGCATGGGCCAGTGAGTGTTGCTATTGCCAATGCAGGTGCCGCGCCGTCGAAGCCTTTTGCCAAGATGGATCTGGCGGATTTCGAGGCGGCTTTGGCTGTCAACCTGTCGGGGGTGTTTAACCTGTGGCAGGCCGCGCTCCCTGATATGAAGTCGGCAGGCTGGGGGCGGATGATGGCTGTTGCCTCAACTGCCGGGCTCAAGGGGTATCCTTATGTTTCGGGGTATTGCGCGGCAAAACATGGGGTTCTGGGCCTCACGCGGTCGCTGGCGCTGGAACTGGCGCGCAGTGGCATCACCGTAAATGCGATTTGTCCGGGTTTCATTGAGACGCCGCTGCTTGAGCGGTCGATTGCGACCATTGTGTCCACCACCGGGATGAGCGAGGAAGCGGCGGCAAAATCGCTGCGTGCAGGCAACCCGCAAGGCCGCTTTATCCAGCCGGAAGAGGTGGCGGATGCGGCGCTGTTCCTTGCCTCGTCTTCTGCAGCGTCCATCAATGGCAGCGCGCTGCCCATCACCGGAGGTGAGATCTGATGCAAACCGACCGCTCCAAGGACCGGCTGCGGCTGTGGCTGAAAGTGCTCAAGGCAACCCGCGCCGTGGAAAGCGAAATTCGCGAGAACCTGCGGCAGGAGTTTACCACCACGCTGCCGCGGTTTGACGTGATGGCAGCCCTGAGCCAGCATCTTGACGGGCTGAAGATGAGCGAGCTGTCTGGCGTGCTGAAAGTGTCCAATGGCAATGTCACCGGCATCGTCGAACGGCTGGTGGATGACGGCCATGTGCAGCGCGAGAAGGTCCCCGGAGATCGCCGCGCCAGCCGGGTAAGACTGACGGAGGCGGGGATCGCGGAATTTGCCCGTCAGGCCGCCGCCCATGAGGCCTGGATTGACCAGATGTTTGACAGCGTGCCCGAAGCCGAGGTTCAGACGCTCTCTGATGCGCTGGATCAGGTGGCCAGACGGCTTGAAAATGAAGGACGCGACAGATGATTTCGACGGATACCAAGTATTTTCTGTGCAGTGTTGAGGACGGTATCGCCACCGTGGCGCTGGACCGCCCCGAGCGAAAGAACCCTCTGAGCTTTGACAGCTATGCAGAGCTGCGGGACTGGTTTCGCGACCTGCACTATGACGACGATGTGAAAGCGGTGATCTTTGCGCCCAATGGCGGCAACTTCAGCTCTGGCGGAGATGTTCATGATATCATTGGACCCTTGACCAGAATGTCGATGAAGGAGTTGCTGGCCTTTACCCGGATGACCGGCGATCTGGTCAAGGCCATGGTGAATTGCGGCAAGCCGATTATCGCAGCGCTGGACGGTGTTTGCGTGGGGGCCGGCGCGATTATTGCCATGGCGTCGGACATCCGGATCGCCACGCCGGACACCAAGACGGCGTTTCTGTTCACCCGTGTTGGGCTGGCGGGCTGTGACATGGGGGCCTGTGCGATCCTGCCGCGCATCATTGGCCAGGGACGGGCGGCAGAGCTGCTTTATACCGGGCGGTCGATGAGCGCTGAGGAAGGGCAGGCCTGGGGGTTTCACAACAAGGTGGTGTCGGCAGATGCCTTGCTGGGGGAGGCACGCAACTGGGCCGAGCGGATCGCGGCGGGGCCGAATTTTGGTCACATGATGACCAAGACGATGCTGGCACAGGAGTGGTCGATGTCGATTGAGCAGGCCATCGAGGCAGAAGCACAGGCGCAGGCGATTTGCATGCAGACCGCCGATTTCGAGCGCGCCTATCAGGCCTTTGTAAAAAAAGAAAAGCCCTTGTTCGAAGGGGATTGATCCGGCCCGTGCAGGCCGCAGCACCGGAGGAGGGTGCGGCGGCCTCCGGCGGGAGTATTTGGAGAAAGATGACAGGCGGCGGGTGCCGCTGCCGGGAGGAGCGATATGGCGGATAAGACCTTTCTGAGCTGGCCGTTTTTTGAGGATCGCCACCGCGCACTGGCGGCGGATCTGGACAGCTGGGCACAGGACGCGCTGGCAGATATTGACCACAGCGACACCGATGCTGCCTGCCGCGCGCTGGTGTCGGCCTTGGGGTCTGCGGGCTGGACGCAGCATTCCGGTGCCATGACCGGCGAGGCGCTGGACGTGCGCACACTGTGCCTGATCCGTGAGACACTAGCGCGCCACGATGGTCTGGCGGATTTTGCCTTTGCCATGCAGGGGTTGGGAACCGGAGCGATTTCACTGTTTGGGACTGATGCACAGCAGGCGGAATGGCTGCCGCTCACACGCAGCGGCAAGGCGATTTCAGCCTTTGCCCTGACCGAGCCGCAATCAGGATCCGATGTGGCCAATTCCACCATGACCGCGGTGCGGGATGGGGATCACTATGTTCTGAATGGTGAGAAGACCTGGATCTCCAACGGCGGTATTGCTGACGTTTATACGCTGTTTGCCCGTACCGGCGAGGGACCGGGGGCCAAGGGGCTCTCGGCTTTTGTTGTGCCTGCGGGGCTGCCGGGCTTTGAAGTGGTGGAGCGGTTGGAGACGCTGGCGCCGCATCCCCTTGCGACCCTGCGGTTCAGTGATTGTCGGATCCCGCGCAGCGCATTGCTGGGCGAGGCGGGCGCGGGCTTCAAGATTGCGATGTCGGTGCTGGATGTGTTCCGATCCACCGTGGCGGCGGCCGCACTGGGGTTTGCACGCCGAGCCTTGGATGAGGCATTGGCACGCGTGACAAGCCGCCATGTGCAGGGGGCGCCGCTGGCAGATCTGCAGATGGTGCAGGGACATATCGCAGATATGGCGCTGGATGTGGATGCAAGCGCACTGCTGGTCTATCGCGCAGCCTGGGCCAAGGACAGTGGTGCTGCGCGCATCACCCGGGAGGCCGCGATGGCGAAGCTGTTCTCCACCGATCAGGCGCAGAAGGTGATCGACAAAGCCGTCCAATTGCATGGCGGCGATGGTGTGCGGCAGGGTCAGAAGGTTGAGGAGCTCTACCGCGATATCAGAGCGTTGCGGATCTACGAAGGGGCATCTGACGTCCAACGTGTGGTGATTGCTCGTCAAGCGATTTCCACATTCCAGAAGGGAGGCTGAGATGCTGGGTCCAAGCGCACATATCGATACATTCACCCGTGATAACCTGCCGCCGGCGGATCAGTGGCCGGAGTTCCTGGCCGGCGGGTATGCCTACCCTGAGCGATTGAATGCGGCGGTGGAACTGACCGATGCCATGGTGGAGAAAGGGTTCGGGGATCATACCGCCCTGATCGGCAACGGGCGGCGACGGACCTACAAGGAACTGGCAGATTGGACCAACCGGCTCGCCCATGTGCTGGTCGAGGATCTGGGGGTGCAGCCCGGCAACCGGGTGCTGATCCGCTCTGCCAATAACCCGGCGATGGTGGCCTGCTGGCTGGCGGCGACCAAGGCGGGGGCTGTGGTGGTGAACACCATGCCGATGCTGCGGGCAGGTGAGCTGACGAAGATCATCGACAAGGCAGAGATCAGCCATGCGCTGTGTGATACACGGCTGATGGAGGAACTGGTGGCCTGTGCCAAAACCTCGGCGCATCTGAAGTCCGTCGTTGGGTTCGACGGCACCTCCAACCACGATGCGGAACTGGACCGGCTGGCGTTGGAAAAACCGGTGCGGTTCGAGGCGGTGGCAACGGGCCGAGATGATGTGGCTCTCCTGGGGTTCACCTCAGGCACCACGGGGTCACCGAAGGCGACGATGCATTTTCACCGTGACCTCTTGATGATTGCCGATGGCTATGCGGCGGAGGTGCTTCAGGTCACGCCTGAGGATATCTTTGTCGGGTCTCCGCCATTGGCGTTTACGTTTGGACTGGGTGGGTTGGCAATTTTCCCGCTGCGGTTTGGGGCCGCGGCGACCTTGCTGGAGAATGCCTCGCCGCCCAATCTGATCGAGATTATCGAGACGTATAAGGCAACCGTCTGTTTTACCGCGCCGACTGCCTATCGGGTGATGCTGCGCGCGATGGAGGAGGGGGCGGATCTGTCATCACTCAGGGCGGCGGTATCCGCCGGGGAAACCCTGCCAGCGCCCGTTTATGACGAATGGATCGCCCAGACTGGCAAGCCGATGCTGGATGGGATCGGGGCGACGGAGATGCTGCATATCTTCATTTCCAACCGGTTCGACGACCATCGCCCCGCCTGCACCGGTAAGCCTGTGCAGGGTTATCAGGTGCGGGTTCTGGACAAGGATGGCAATGAAGCGCCGCGCGGAGAGGTTGGTCGCCTGGCGGTCAAGGGCCCCACCGGCTGCCGCTATCTCGCGGATGCGCGGCAGGGCGAATACGTCAAGGATGGCTGGAACATCACCGGCGACAGTTTCGTGATGGATGCTGACGGCTATCTGCATTTTGCCGCGCGCAACGATGATATGATCGTCTCCGCCGGGTATAATATCGCCGGTCCCGAGGTTGAAGCGGCGCTCTTGTCCCATGAACTGGTGGCGGAATGTGCTGTGATCGGCGCCAGTGATGATGCGCGCGGTGAGATCGTGCAGGCCCATGTGGTGCTGACCGGGGGTACGCAGGCGTCGGAGATCCTGACCAAGGCGCTGCAGGATCATGTCAAGGCAACCATCGCGCCTTATAAGTACCCCCGCGACATCGTTTATACTGACGCCCTCCCCAAGACCGAAACCGGCAAGATCCAACGGTTTCGATTGAAATCGACGTAAGAGGCGGTGGGTGCCAGTCTCTGGTCCTGTTGCTAGAGCACTGGCACCTGTTCCAGCCGGTCTATCAGGTCGGCAGAAATCGCGTCGGGGCCGTCGTTGAACTGCGCACGGGAAACAAAGTTCAGATGCCGTGACAGAAGCGTCAGCTTGGGCGAGGTGATCTCTTCGTAGAATATCTTCATATCCTCACGGGCCATCAGCTCTGTGATCTTGCTGCGGTGGGCGGTGACGGCGGCCTCATGCAGTGATTTGATGCCTTTGAGACGCTTGAGCCGTGTTAGCTCTTTTTTCGTGGCGGAGAGGCGGCGCTGAATGGAGGTATCCTGCTCCATGTTGAAGTTCATGCGCATCCAATAGGCCAACCCCTGATCACGTTCCACATGGTTGACGCGGCCACGGTCGCGTTTGACGAGGAAGCTTTCGGTGCTGCGCACAGCGTAGTGGTTGAGGGTGACCATGTCATAGCCATGGTCGCGAATACCAAAGCGCCAGCCCTGATCTGCCATATCCTCGGGCACCGATCGGCCGGTCCCCGCAACCCAGTTTGGCATATCTGCAATGCGCCGCTTCAGCGGGCGGTGGACACCGATGCGGTCATAGGCGCCAGCAACATAGTCGCCAGCGGTCTTGAACATCGTCTTGATGCCCCAGGCCTGGATCGGAGCAGGGCAGTATTTCGGCGCGCAGTGGCTGTGCTCTTGCGTTAGAAGTACGTCACTGTAGCTGTCTCGAAAGCTATTGCCGAACAGGCGCCACTGCATTGAGATCATGTCAGGATCATTGGTAGCGGCAAAGAGACTGTCGAGATCCCCATCCCCGACGTGAATATTGACGAATTCATCAACGTCGGAGACGAGAACCCACTCTGCGTTGCGGACCAGATCAAGGCTCTCGGCGTATTTGAGCGCACCTTTCTGCGGGTTATAGCCGCTCCCCATCTCCTGATAGGGGTTGTCCATGCGGGTGACATAGCCGCGCTCTGCCAGCCCATCCAGCAGTTCAACCGTGCCGTCGTCGCAGTCGTTCGTGAAAACCAGCATATGGTCAAATCCGATAGCGCGGTGGTGGGCGACCCATTCGAGTATGAAGGGACCTTCGTTCTTCATACAAGTGATGATTAGGCGCTTTGCCGTGGCGGTTGGGGCGGCGGTCATGGCTTATCCTTCCGCTTCTGCAAGTTCGGCGCGGAGACGGTTAAGGGAATTGCGGATGTTCTTGGCATCGCGTTTTTTCAACGTGTATTCACAGACTTGAATGGCGAGCTTTGGGTGGTTCTTCTCCTCAGCCTTCATCAGCAGATCATGCTGAAAACGGGGGAGATCACGACGGGCGCGCAGCAACTGGTAGAACCGTTGGGCGGTAAGGCGGTCCTCAAAAATCTCGCTCAGTATCGGTTCTAGGATCCCCATATTGACCAGCGCCTGCGGCAGCTGGTGGCCGAAGAATGGCATTCTCAACTTGCGGATATTGTCACCTTTCAGGCGATTGACCTGCTGCACATCCGGGTCGAAGTAGGGATCATAGAGAACCACCGTATCATCAGCGAGATGGGTTGCCTCTGCGGCGTCCGCATAGCGATCATCCCAGTCCAGACGCGCGGTCCAGCCCCAGCGGTCATCATCGGGCAGAACGCGGCGGTCCAGCGTGGTTTGCGGCGCGATGGCGAGTACCTTGGCGCCCGGTGCACATTGCGAATAGGTCAGCGCGCCATAGGCGCCCATGGAGGCGCCGTAGAACAGGACCTCATCGAATTGATTAAAGAAACCACTGTCGCGCAGGTGGTCAAAACTATCATGAACAAAGGGGCTGCGGAACCAATTGCGCTTGGAGCCGATCACACCAAGGACCGAACAGCCCAGCGTCTGCGATAGCAGTTTGTAGCCCCAGGGCCATCGCTGGCCCTCCTTTTGCTGAACCACATGGATATTGTCGAAAGTGACCACAAGCCGCTTGCCAAAAGGCTCGAAGAACAGCGCGTTTTCATCGCTCTCCCAGAAAAAGCCAGCGCGCTGAGCGGCATGGGTCCGCATGTCCGTGAACCTTGGGTCACCAGCAGCGGGTGCGGTGGTGTCTGGAGCTTTGGGAAGCCAGATCGGCACATGATCAAGCCTATGCAGATCGCTCGAAACAGGCGCGGTGGGTGCGACTTTGACCACACGGCTTGCAGCGGGCGCTGGGTTGGTTGCAGCGGTGACGGCCTGAGGCGCCCGCTGCATCTTCTGAGCCAGTTCTGAGACATCCATCGACACGCCCAGCTCTGCTTCGCGACTGCGCAGATCCCCAACACGGATCTTGCCTTGTACCATGTCCTTCAGCAGCCGTGTCTTTGCCTCAATCTGGTCAGGTGAGAGCAGCAGGGCTTCGGGCTCGGGTATCTGGACATCCGCCGGGGTTCCGGCCTCAGCCTGGTCTTCCAGCTTGGTGAGATAGATCGCATCCGGGCGTGCGACTTCGGTCAGGTTTTCGTAAAGTGCGGCGTATTCCGGTTTTGATTTCAGATCAGCGATCTTGGCTTCGTGCCATTGAACCGCTTCCGCATGTAGATTTGCCAGCTTCGCATCGGCCATCAGCGTGTCCAACTCGGCACGCATCATTGGTACGCGGTTGTGCATGCGTGCGTCGGTTTCAGAGGCGTAGTTGCGCCGCGCCCAGTAGTCGATACCCTGATCCTGCTCCGTATGGTTGATCCGGCCACGGTCCCGCTTCACCAGAAAACTGTCGGCGGAGCGCAGCACGTAGTGGTTCAGCGTCGCCATGCGATACCCAAGTGATCGCTTGGTGGAGCGCCAGCCATTGTTGGTTAGCAGCATCTCCGGCATGACGCGACCGGACCCGTTGACCCAGCGCACCTGCGAGACGTTTTCTTCGTCGTCGATTTTCAATGGACGGTGTACGCCGATCTTTGTGTAAGGCGCGGACTTGTGCAGCATGCTTTTGAAGCCCCAACCCAGTCGTGGCTTGGGAATGAACTCTGGCGCGCAGGCGGTGAACTGTTCGATGATCGGGCGGTCTTCATAGTTGGCAACGCCACCATTGCCAAAAAATTTCCAGGTGAAGGAGATGACGTTGGGGTCACCAGCCGCTTTGAACAGATCGGCAAAACGTCCTTCGCCGACGTGGATGTTCACAAATTCATCGACATCAATGGTCAGAACCCAATCCGCCGCCTTGTACACGGGCTGCTGCATCGCGTCTGCCAGCGCCACATGCTGAGGCTTCTTACCGGAGGTCGGATCCCAGGGATTGGCGACGCGGGTGACCAGACCCAGCTGAGCCAAGCGATCCAAAATCTCATTTGTGTTGTCGCTGCAATCGTTGGTGTAGACGAGGAAATGCTTAGCTCCGATCGCCTTGTGATAGGCAATCCACTCCAGAATGAAGGGCGCCTCGTTCTTCATTGAGGTCAGGATTAGGATGTTATCGTTTGAGATTGGCTCTGACAGCGGTGAGAGCCGGTCGCCAATGGTCTCGGTGCGCAGCTCAAGGTTGTTGATCGCGCGTTGGTAATGCGGGCTCTGCACCAGTTGGTCCAGCGGCATGCTGAGATGCGGGTCGGCTGATTGCCCAACGGCAGGGGGAGGGGCTTTGGCCGCCGGGGTGGAGGTTTTGGCTTTTGCCAGCTCAGCCTGTGTCGGTTTTCCCGCAGGTGGGCGGTCCGGGATCGGGGCAGCAGCAGCATCAATGTCGTGACGGACCAAGGCGCGGCCGAGATAGCTCTCAGGATGCGGAATACCACCCTCATGAGTGATCAGGCGGCGGCTCAGCCGACGGTTCCAGAGGTGCACGCCATAGCAGCCATCATCGATCTTCTTCTCAACAATATAGCCCGGCGATAGCAGATTGCGGCGCTCTTTGAACGAAATCTGGAAAAACGCCATCTGTGGTTTCACATGGGCCATCTCGCCAGTTTCATTGAGGAAATGCGTCAATGCTGAGGGCCCCCAGACGCCCCATTTCAGCTCGGATACATGCACCGGATTGCCAGCCGCATGTGCGGCTTCAAGCTGTGCACGTTCTTCCCCCTTTGCCCAAGGCGGGATCGGGTATTCGTTTTCGCAGAATGCATTGAGCCGCTGCAGCGTTCGGGAGAACCGGGGCAGACCGAGGACGGCATTGCAGACCAGACGCCCGGTTTTTTCCCAGCCAAAAACCCATTGATCTTGAAAATCCCAGGGCTTCACGCAGAGAACATCTGCGTCCACCCAAATGACATTCTGCATCGAGATCATCTTGTAGCGAAAGGCATCGGCGTGAACGGCCGGGGAACCAGACACCTTGTGGCGGATGAAGTCTGACGCCGGAAAAATTCGGTTCGCGTCCATCAGCTCAACACCGGGTGGGCAATTGTCTACGGTTTCATAGGTGTAAAGAAGGGTGCGATGTCCGTGATCGGCAAATGATTTGAGACAGGTTTGTTCAAGATAGCTCAGATTTCCCCCAATCCAGAGGGAGGCGATTACTGGGAGGTCAGACATAATATTCCGCACTGCTTCGTTGTTTTTATGAAAAAGGCCAAGAGGGCGATCGTTGGGGCGCTCGAAAATCGTATCTTTCGCTGGGCGAAATTGACGACTTGCAAAATCGAGTCTGAAAAACTGCTCCCTGTCCAGAAGTGCCTCGTTCGACACTCATCCTTGTTACCACAAGGGGGCTCCGTGGGTATGTCGACACGGGTCCCTCAGCGCTGGTGCCGTTCGTGCGTATTCATACCTGCCTTATCAACCTCTTGGGCCGGTTATCGACCTGCCTGTGATCATTGCCCGAGGTAACCCCGCATGCCATAAGCGAAAGATACCCTACCTTCTGAGTGCGTTCAAATGATTGTAAGCCACAAACATAACTTTGTTTACGTGAAGCCGGGGAAGACTGCTGGCAGCTCAATCGAACTCGCGATCAGCAGATATTGCGGCCCGCAGGATATGATAACCAAATTGCGCCCGCGTGAGGAAACCCAGCGGGTGGATTGCGTCGCGCGGGTCGAAAATCCGCGATTTGTGAATATCAATTCCGGCAACATCATCGAACTTCAAAACCACTCCAGATATTGTGATGCGCTGCGCATCTATGGTGAGGATATCGTGGATTACGATGTGGTCTGCACCGAGCGAAATCCCTGGGAGAAAGCAATTTCCTCGTTCTTCTGGAAGGGCAATCGACGCCCAGAGCGTCCGGTAGTACCCCGGTTCAAAAGGTTCGTCAGCGATCACCGCTGGCCGCAGGATTTTGACGTCTATTCGCTAAATGGTGTCTGCGTCGCAGATCACATCATCCGGGTCGAACGCCTAAAGGACGATTACCGCGACTTTTTGAGGTTCCTCGGGGTTCCTGTGGAAGGAGAGATCGTGTTTCCATCATCCAAAGGATTTCAGCGCCCGAAGGAGGCGACACGAGAGGCGATGTATACGCGTCCTTGGGTGGTGCGAACTGTGTTTGAGCAAACCGAGGAGCTGCGCGCGGTATTGCCTTACCGTTTTGACGACCGCTCCGCGCCAGATATCCAACTGAATGAGGACCGCCGGGCGGCGCGCTACAGGTTCCTCGAAGACAACGACTGCGGTCCGCACTACTGGGAGCCGATTCAGGCGCCCAACTCGGTTTAGGCTCCCGGCATTGAGGTTCCCAGGTGACTGTTGCGGCGAGAGCGTGTGTGACGGCCAGTTGCAAATACAAACTCATGGACAGGTTGGCTTGCAAGAACGGTAGATGACGGGGGCGCGTTTAAGATCTCAGCACGGGAACGCCTTTGGGGTTTGTCCGAGGTCAGGCCCGTACCGGCGCTCCACAGATCTCACGCGCGGCGGCGACGATCTTGTCGGCATTGGGCAGGCAGTGCTGTTCCGGAACGCGGGCAAAGGGATCGGCACATCCGGATAGGCGATACGCTTGGGCGGTGCCTTCAGGTCGGCCAGGTTGCTTTCGGTCACGATCGCGATGATTCGCCTGAGAATCCGTAGCTGTGATTATTCTCGTCTACCACGATCAACCGACCAGTCTAGGCGATGCTGGCGCGGATCGTGTCGCGGTCTAGCGGCACGAGAGAACGAAGATCAACCACCTCAGCGCTGAAACCCTGCTCGGCCAGCTTGTCGGCCGCTTTCAGCCCGAGGTGCGCACCTTGGGCAATCGACACGATGGTCACGGCGCGCCCTTCGCGGGCAATCGCGGCTTTGCCGATTTCGGCCTCATAGCTTTCTTCCGGCACATGGGTGAGGGCGCCCGCTTCGGTGCCAAGCCAGCCCATACCCTGCAGCCCCTTGTAATACACATAAATCACCGGATTGGGGTCGCGCAGCGCCGCTGTCATCAGCCCCTTGGCCTATCAGGCGAACACGGCTGTCAGTGCGTCTTCAGGTTCCGGATCGGCGCTTTCGCGGGCAAAACTCATTGCTTCGTCCACAGCGGTCTGTGCTTTTGCTTCCAATGCATCCAGTTCCGCTTCGGTAAAGTTGCCGTCAGCCAGGAGCTTGGCGCGCATTGCCGGGA
Source organism: Phaeobacter sp. S60 (assembly GCF_000826845.1). NCBI lineage: Bacteria > Pseudomonadati > Pseudomonadota > Alphaproteobacteria > Rhodobacterales > Roseobacteraceae > Phaeobacter > Phaeobacter sp. S60. The sequence continues at coordinate 227,852 of NZ_JSWJ01000011.1, read as the reverse complement.
TCGGGTCCTTCTCGAACAGCCCGTCTTTTTCACCGTCCGGGCGGTAACCTTCGGCATCGCCGTAAAATGTCCGGCCAGACGATAAGTCTCGACCTCGATCAGTGGCGGACCTTCGCCGCGACGCGCCAGCGCGATCGCTTCACCGGCAACCTCGTAGATCTTCATTGGATCGTTGCCTGGAGTGTAGTGGCCGGGAATACCGTATGCCGCCGCCCGGTCCGAGTTGCGCTGTATCGTGGTCGAGGCCTCTTTCGACACGGAAATGCCCCAGGCATTGTCCTCGACGACAACGATCATTGGCAGCTTCCAGACGGCAGCGAGATTCGTCGCCTCGTGAAAGGCGCCCTAATTGGCGGCACCTTCACCGATGACAGACACTGCAACACCCGGTTTGCCCTGAATTTGACGCGACAGCGCCGTCCCGGCCGTAGGTATCATGCCTTCAGCGATAATCCCCGAACAGGCAAAGTTCACATCGGCGTCGAAGATATGCATATGGCCACCGCGCCCGCCGGACAGGCCCGCCGCCTCGCCGAAAATATCGGTGGCAATCTTCTTCATGTCCACACCTTTGGCAATGGCCTGATGATGCGGGCGATGCGTCGCGGTCACGATATCTTCGGGATTCAGATGGGCACAAACACCAACCGCCACCGGTTCCTGTCCGTCTGATAGATGCATCTCACCGGGGAACGGCCCGTCCGCCATATTGAAAACCGGTGACTTGCCTTCCATGTAGATTTTCTTGATAGCGTTTTCGAAACGACGGCTGGTCACCATCTTTTCATACATCAACGCCAAGGTATCTTTTTCTGGCTGTAGTGTTCCTCTCCTCCTTGTCGAAGAAAAGGCTGATACAGTTTTTATAGGTTGTGTAGCGTTTTCCTAAGGCGACGTGTCGCACCGGAAAAGCTGTCTCATTTGGTTCGAGTTGAGACACTCAATTGGACAGACAAGCACCAAACAGCATTGAAGTAGAGAGCGTGAGCTGGTGAAATTGGTCGACTTTTTCGTGGGTTGAGACCTTCCTCTATTCAACTAAGTCCATACCAATGTTGAGATTTGTTCCCACGTCTACAACCGCGTCCGCATCGCGATACATTATTCCCGTTGATGCACCGCGCAACTTACTGTCGATGGCGACGTTGAATAGCGCGACATCGCGCAGGTTATCTGCGAGCTCAAGCCGCGCACGGATTGCCCAAACCTGGTTCGGCAGGAGCGGGCGTTTCTGGCCGATGATACGTCCCTTGTTCAAGGCTCTGCGTTTCGGGGTGACCGCGGGAAGCTGGTCTCTGGGCATAGTTTGCCTTCTATCCTATCCTCCCCCGACCCAATCATCGGCACCGTGCTGACTCTGGAATTCTATCTGGTTAGGGAAAGTCGGCTTCACAGGTCAGTTCAGCGGCAACGTTGTCGCATCTGCATTTGGCCGGTGAGAGCCCAGGCTGTGAATTTGAAATTCTTGCTGCACGCGCTTGCAGCATCAATAGTACTGCATGTGAAAAAGATCTGATGTTGCTTTGCAGCGGAAGGAACGGTCGTTCATGCACACCGCCGCGAGAAACAGATGTCGAGTTTTCAGATCGCTTGACAGTATATGAGCTCGCTTCGGCTGTTCTATTGTCCGAACTGGATTGGAAGTCATCGCAAACCAATTTCTTGCAAGCTGCGACGGGCCTGGAGTTGCCCCCTGAATGTGGTCCACCAATTGGGAACGATATGTCCCGCAACTTTCGAACGGCGGCCATTCAGCACGATGCTATTCTCTCGGCTCTCTGGGCGTCAACGCGGTGCTGGTGGCTGGTTATGGAGGGAGGATCGAGGGCCTATCATGCGAATAATCCAACTTCCCGTAATCCCCCCAAAACACCAAGCCTGGAGTTAACGGCGGAACATTGGCCAGAAACGACTGCAGCTTCCCAAAAAGATGTGGGCCACTCGTCGTGGCTGCGGGGTAAGCACCCGACCCAAAAAGACATGGGTTGAGCTGGTGCAAATGTTGCCCAAATAAAATGTCAGCATACTATAAGTGCAACTCTTGTCTGTATTGCCGGTTAGAAAGCCCGGCCATACAACTCAGACATATGGTGGTTTCACATCCGCTCTGGCCCGAATTGGGAGGGGATGTGATTGGAGCATGTAGGCAGATTTCAACTTCCAGTCTGAGGGCGCGAAAGGGGCTGGCGACTGAGGGTAGCCGATACGACTTGCCCTTCCACGACGACTGCATAAGTCCCGTTCGAGATTGACGCGCTGTTGTCAGCGTTGATGAAGCACGTCCCAATCGCGGCTCCTTGCTGGTAGGCATATCCGCCGCTTGCGACGTAGCCGACCACCTGACCATCCTTCAAGACAGGTTCGTTGTGATGCAACAGGGGACCCGCCTCTTTCAGCTTAATGTGACATAGGAACGGGCCTTCGCCCGCAGCCTTGCGCGCGACAAAGGCATCGCGCCCGATGAAGGGGGGGGCCTTGTCGGGCTTGCAAACAAAACCCAGCCCGACCTGATGGGGCGCTTCGGTGTAGGACATGTCGTGACCCCAGTGCAGGAAGCCCTTTTCGATCCTCAGCGCGTTCAGCGCCTCACCGCCAACCAATCTAAGGCCCATGGGTTCTCCTGCCGCCCACAGGACCTCAAAAACATGCTCGGCAAAATCGGGAGTGATAAAAATCTCCCAACCCAATTCACCGGTGTAGGACAGGCGTTGCGCAAATACGGGGGCATGTCCGATGTGAAAATGCTGAAGGCTGTTGAACGGGAAAGCCTCGTTTGACAGATCTGCATCGCAGACCGCCGCCAGCAGATCGCGTGATTTGGGTCCCGCAACGGACAGCACCGCATGGGCGGTCGTCGCGTCACGCAGGCGCACATCTTCACCGTCGGCAATGTGGCGTTTCAGGTGATCGCGGTCGCGGCGAGTATGCGAGATCGACGACATCAACATGAAACTATCCACCCCATGGCGCGCCACGGTTACATCGCTTTCAATGCCGCCGCGTTCGTTTAGCATCAGCGTATAGGCGACGCGGCCTACCGGCATGTTGATGTCATTGGTGCATATGCGTTGCAAGAATCGCATGGCATGGGGGCCCTCGACCATCAATTTTCCCAGCATGGAATAGTCGATCATCGCCACGCCTGTCCGGGCGGCTTTCTGTTCGGCCTGCGCATGATCGAACCAGCTGGGGCGATGGAAGGAATAATCATATTCCGGCGTAACCCCCTCTGGCGCGAACCAGCCGGGGCGTTCCCAGCCTTGCGCCTCGGAATAGACGGCGCCCTTCGCCTTCATCGCGTGATAGAACGGCGTGCGGCGGAGACCGCGGGCGGTTTCACGCTGACGGCCCGGCCAGTGCATTGCATAGGTCAGCACCAGCGTTTCCGCGCAGCGTTCACGCAAATAGGGATCGCGCGCCTGCCATTCTTCGATGCGGGCGGGGTCCATCTCTGCAAGGTCCATGGTCGGGTGGCCAGCCATGATCCAATCAGCGAGCGCCTTGCCCGCGCCGGGGCCAGACTGGATGCCGGTGGAATTGACACCGGCCAGCACGTAATACCCCTTGAGATCAGGGGCTTCGCCCAGCGTAAAGCGCCCGTCGTGGGAATAGCTCTCCGGGCCATTGAAAAAGGTGCGGATTCCGGTTTCCTGAAGGATCGGCACACGGTTCAGGGCCAGTTCGAGCACCTCCATCACATCATCGTCAACAAACGGCAGGCTGTCGAATTCAAAGCTGTCGGGAATGCCATCCTTCGCCCAGGCCTTTGCGTGGAAATGCGCAAAACCAAAGAGCAGCTTACCCGCATCTTCCTTCCAGTAGGTGCCATCGCAGTAGGACCGCAGAACGGGCAGATCGGAGGGCAGGTCGGGGATGGGTTCGGTCACGAGGTAATAGTGTTCGCAAGCGTGAAGTGGCACGCCGACCCCGTCTTGGCGGCCCAACTCCCGCGCCCACATGCCGCTGCAGTTCACCACGAAATCGGCGGTGATCGTGCCCTCATCGGTGCGCACGCCGGTGACGTTTCCACCTTCAGTCAGCACCTCATCTACCTTGATCCGTTCCCGGATCGTGGCGCCATGCATTCGCGCGCCCTTGGCCAACGCTTGGGTCAGGTCTATGGGGTTGGCAGACCCGTCGGAAGGCATGTGGATGCCGCCCAACACGCCCTCGGCATTCATCAGTGGCCAGCGTTCAGCGATTTCGGCGGTGTTCATGTAGTGCGCTTCGATTCCGAAGAGGGAAGCAAAATCCGCCTTGCGCTTGAGTTCGGCCAGCCGTTCCTCGTTCACGGCGATGGAGATCGAGCCCGATTGCCGGAAACCCGGGTTCTGGCCGGTCTCGGCTTCGATTTCCTGAAGCAGTTCGACCCCGTAGCTGGCGAAAGCCGTTGTCGCGTGGCTTCCCTGGAGTTGTCCAACAAGGCCTGCGGCGTGCCATGTCGTGCCGCTGGTCAGCGTCTTGCGTTCCAGAAGAATGACGTCTTTCCAACCCGCCTTAGCCAGGTGATAGGCCACGGAACAGCCATGAATGCCGCCGCCAATGATAACAACTTGGGCGTGGGTGGGGAGGGGGTTTGCCATGGTAGATCCTGTCTATCTGAGTGATGCCTGAAAGAGCCGCCCACAGTTCTCCGGAGCGTCATTTAGCCCCGCAAGACGCATCATGTGCCACGCGAGTGCTTGATTGGAGGCGATGACCGGTTTGCGGATTGCGGCCTCGGCCAATGGAATGACCTCAAGGGCGCGCAGGCTTGTGCAAGAAACGAATACCCCGTCGCAATCTCTGCGGTTACCGATATGACGCACGGCCTTGAGGATGCTGTCTGCACTGATCCTCGCGACGGTGAAATCATCGGACTGATCGAATGTGGCCACGGCGGTTGTGTCGTATCCGGCCTCCCTAAGGTTGGCCTGCATCGCCAGGGTCACATCGACCGGATAAGGCGTAACCAGCGCGATCCGGTTCAGCCCAAGCGCGGCCATTGCGGCCTTGCAGGCGGTGATCGGGTTGGTCGTTTTGGCAGCGGGATGAACGCCGCGGATCAGGGTGTCGACGCGGTCCTCGCCGATCATTGTGGCGCCAGAGGTGCAGGCATAACCGATCACGTCGAAGCCAAAGCGTTCTGGCAAAAGCGCGGCCGTATGCGGAAGGTCCGCTGCCATCTGGCGGAGCGTCTCGGGCGATACGTCCATCGTATTGGGTATGCGCGCGGCATAGGGGGCCACATCGTCCTGTTTTGAAAAAATGCGGGCAAATTCATGCTCAATCGTTTGATCTGTCTGCAACACGACAAGGCCAAAGCGCGCACGCGTTCCCAAGCCACCGTCTGTCGTGAAATCAAGCGTTTCGACGTGGTCGTTCTGTATCATGACTGATCTCTCCTGCGGGATGGGGCCTAGCCCATATCAGCGGTGAGGCGGGGCTGACGATCGAAACAGGGGTGACCAGTGAGGGTCTCGCCGGACGTCTCACATCTGCCCGGCTTTCCGCGGCCATCGCGCCAGAAGTTGTTTTTTCGGTCTCGGGTCAAAAGGTTCATTTGCTTTCTCCCGCAATCTGGTATATACCAGTTATAATTTTTGTAACTACATCGGCACAACGGGACCTGTCAATATCAAACAATCGCTTGCGCTGCCTGGTATATACCAATTACTCTGTGCGCAATTTTGTAATTCTGGAGCGCGGGAAATGTTAAGCGGGCATGACAGCGATATCGAAACAGATGCAGCGATTGCCCGGCCGCGGTTTCTGCAAATCGCAGACGATATTCGCGGTCAGATTGCGCGGAAGGAATTGAAAGAGCACGATATTCTTCCATCAGAGCGCAGCCTGTCCGAACAATACAGTGTGAGCCGCATGACCGGGCGCAGGGCGCTTGAGGCGCTGGAAACCGAAGGGGTGGTCTACAGCTCGGACCGTCGCGGGCGGTTTGTTTCACCCCAGCGACTGAGCTACAATGTAAGCAACATGGTCAGCTTCGTCAGCAACGCGCAGGCCAGTAACATCGACCTTCAAATCGAGGTGATCGACACGGTCGAGACCGCGATGGACGGCAAACTGGCCGCACGTCTTGGGCAGCCCGAAGGGTGTCGCGTTACAGCCTATACGCGGCTGTTTCATACCGGTGATCATCCAATTTTTATCGAGACCGAGTCCCTCGTCGCGGATCGATTCCCCGATTTCCTGCGCCATGATCTGCGGCAGTCGACGACGCAGATACTCGAAACACAGTACCAGACCTCTGCCGCCACCGGCGACATCGTGATCCGAATGCGCGGCGTTCAGGAGCAAGAGGCACAGCTTCTGGGAATTTCCGCCAGCCATACCGTGATCGAACTGGAACAGGTCATCCGCGATGCAAATGGCGTGCCGTTCTGTTTTGGGCGGCAGGTCTGGCGAGGAGAAATGGCCGAGTTCTCGGCCCATGCCATCGTGACCCGCCGATAAAGGAACAAAGCAATGTCACTCGCCGACGCAGCCCCCGAGCGGGGATTTCAGAATACGGAATTCGAGGCACGCACGGCAAGAGCACAGCGGCTGATGGCGCGCGATGGCTTGGCCGGATTGTTGCTGATGAGCGAGCAGGACGTCCGGTATTTCACCGGCTTTCACACCCTGTTCTGGCAAAGCCCGACTCGGCCATGGTTCGTCTTCGTGCCGGCGAGCGGCAAGCCGGTCGCGGTCATCCCTGAGATCGGCGCCGAACTGATGCGTCGCAGCTGGATCGACGACATCCGCACATGGAGCGCACCGGCACCCGAGGACGATGGCATCAGCCTTCTGACAGAGCTTCTGGCGCCCTTAGCAAAAGTGGGTGCAAGGGTCGGCGTGATGAAGGGTCATGAGACCAAGTTGCAGATGCCGCTGGGCGATTGGGAACGTCTTGTTGCGCGATTGGGCGGGATCAAGTTTGCGGATGTGACCAAGCTGGTTCAGGGCCTGCGGATGGTCAAATCCCCTGCCGAGATCAAAAAGCTGTCCCATATCTGCGCAATCGGATCCGCCGCTTTTAGCAAAGTACCGGATCTGGTTGGCGAGGGGATGCCGCTTGAAGAAGTTTTCCGGCAATTCAGGTTGGCGGCGATAGGGTCTGGCGCGGATGATGCACCCTATGTGGTGGGCGCAGCCGATCAGGGTGGCTATGCCGATGTGATTTCACCACCCTCGCGGCGGCCGCTTCAGAAGGGTGATGTTTTGATGTTGGATACGGGGTGCACCTGGGACGGCTATTTTTGCGACTTTGATCGCAACTGGGCCATTGGCGATGTTCATGATGATGCCAAACGCGCGTATGACGTGTTGTGGCGGGCAACTCAGGCTGGGATCGATGCGGCAAGGCCAGGCAACACCTGCCGTGATCTGTTTCTTGCGATGTCGAAAGTCATCGCCGAGATGGACAGCTCTGGTGGCGATATCGGGCGGCTTGGCCATGGCTTAGGAATGCAGTTGACCGAACAGCCCTCGCACGCGGCATTTGATGAGACCGAACTCAAAGAGAACATGGTTCTGACACTCGAACCATCGCTGAGCTATGGCGAAGGACTGATGATGGTGCATGAAGAGAACATCGTCGTGTCCAATGGCGAGGCTAAGCTGCTTACAACGCGCGCAGCGCCGGAGCTGATACTGGTACGCTAGGCGCGCGCTGCTGGACTAGATGATATCCAACGACACCTTGACGCGATCCATCACGATTGAAGACGTGAATTTGCTGACGTTGGATGAATCGAAAAAATATTCTTGGGTGAATTGCTCGTACTCGGCGATATCCTGCACGATCACGACCAGGATGAAATCGGCCTCGCCAGTCGCATAATAGCACTGCTGGACGGCTGGTGCGCTGCGCATGCGGCGCTTGAATTCATCCAAGTGCCGGCGGCTTTCTCGCTCTAGCATGACCTGAACAATCACGGTCATACCCCGGCCCAATGCGACCGGGGATAGCACTGCTATTTCGCGCTCGATTATGCCGGTTTCTCGCAGCTTTTTGAGGCGCTTCTGAACAGCCGGCGGTGACAGTCCAATTTCACACCCAATCGCTTCTGCCGTCAGACGCGCGTCGTTTTGAACCAGTCTGAGAATCTCTAAATCTTTGTCATCCATGATCTGATCTAAATCACCAAGTTCGAAGAATACAATCAATTTAATTCCGATTTGGGGAGATTAGACGAAAATGATCTCATTTTGGCTATAGTCTCAAGGCTGTCGACTTGGGGGAGAGCACTGAAGAACCAAATCATGCGCCGATTTGTACGTCCGAGGGGCGTTCGTTGCCTCCTGCAGTCAGTTAACCCTCCGAGAGACCTCGAATACCAACCGCGCATTCCCCCAACGTCATCTAACAAGGAGGATGCTAACTCATGAAATTCACCAAAATGCTACTCACTGCGGGTATCGCAATCGCCACATCGGCAACAACCGTGTTCGCAGGTCCTTTGCAGGACCGTATCGACGCCGGTGAAACAATCCGCGTCGGTTTCGCCAACATTCCGCTTTGGGGCTATCCCAATGAGAACGGCGACGCAGACGGCTTCACAAACGACATTGCGATCCAGACGCTCGCATCGATGGGCCTGACCAACATCGAGGCTGTCGTGACAGACTGGGGCGGATTGATCCCGGGCTTGAAGGCCGAACGCTTCGACCTGATCACCGGTGGCATGTATGTCTTGGGCTCGCGTTGTGAAAACGTCACCTTCTCGGAGCCTGTTGCAAAGTCAGGCGATGGGATCCTGGTTGCTGCAGGCAACCCGGAAAACATCAATAACTATACGGACGTGCTGGAAGGCAGCCACATCATGGTGACCGGCGCCGGCTACAACACGGTGGAAGCTGCCAAGAACCTCGGCATTGCAGATGCCAATATCATGCAGGTGCCCGGCCCGACAGAAATGGTTGCCGCCCTTAAGGCAGGCCGCGCAGCTGCTGCGATCCTGACAGACTTCGAAGCACAGCATCTCGCCGCTGACCACGCTGAAATCGAGCTCGCCGATTCTTCGCAGATGGAAGAGTGGAGCAAGAACTACGCTGCGATCGGCTTTCGTCACGAAGACAAAGAGTTTGTCGAAACCTTCAACGCTGCCCTCAAAGACTACATGGGAAGCGACGAGATGATGGCCGTTGTTGGCGAGCATGATTATTCTGAAGTGCACCTTCCGGGTGACGTCACAGCAGAATGGGCCTGTGCCAACCGGTGAGCGCGCCTCAGCGTGAACTTGAGTGGCAGATCAACCTGGTCTGCCACATTTCTTGAACATTCCTGTTCGGAGCGAACTCGTGGGTCTTATTGAATTCTATGGCCAGTACTGGCCCCTCTTGATGTCAGGCACAGGCATCACGATTGCACAGTTCCTACTTGGGGCTGTTTTGACGGTCGCACTGGCGCTTGTGTTCGGATTGATGAAGATGTCCTCGAACAAGCTGATCAAAGGCTCGTCCGTTGTCTATATTGAGATTTTCCGAGGCACTTCGCTGCTTGTTCAGCTTTATTGGATTTTCTTTGTTCTGCCGCTGTTTGGCCTCACGCTTGAGAAGTTCACGGCGGGTTGGATTGCTATTGGCTTAAACGCTGGTGCCTACGGGGCCGAGCTGGTTCGCGGTGGCATCATGGCGGTTCCGAAAGGCCAATGGGAAGCGGCAACGGCGATCAATATGAGCGGGGCACGACGCATGTGGCGCATCATTCTGCCACAAGCGCTGGTCAACATGTTGCCCGCCTGGGGCAACCTGTTGATCGAGATATTGAAAGGCACTGCGCTTGTGTCACTGATTGCCGTGACCGACCTGATGTTTCAGGCCAAGCAGATCAACGCGAGCACCTATCAGTCGGCACAGATATTCGGTGCGGCGCTGGTCATCTACTACGTTCTGGCCCGCTTCCTGCTGACCCCTTTCTTGCGTTGGCTTGAAGGGTTCATGGCCCACAAACTGGGGAGGGCATAACCCGTGTTGGACTGGCTTTTCAGAGACGAATGGTTCCCCAAGTTCGACTGGCGTTGGGACTACACCTGGGAGATCTTGCCGCGCCTGATCGAGGCGACAGGCAACACGCTGATGGCAGCGGCCTCGGGCTATGCCATTGCGCTGGTTCTTGGGCTTGTCCTTGCACTCGCACAGCGCAGCCCAAGCAGGCTCTTGACGTTTGTGGTGCGCGAATTCGTGGAATTTGTTCGTTCGACGCCGCTGCTCCTTCAGATCTTCTTTATCTTTTATGTCGGTCCCCAGTTCGGGATTACGCTCAGTCCTTGGGTGTCTGGCATGATCGCCATCGGTCTGCACTACTCCTGCTACCTGTCCGAGGTCTACCGCGGCGGGCTCGACAGTGTGCCCAAGGGGCAGTGGGAAGCGGCGACAGCTCTGAACATGACCACCGCCCAGACCTACAAGCGGCTGATCATCCCGCAGGCCATCCCGCCCGCGATTCCAGGGCTGGGCAACTACCTTGTCGGGATCTTCAAGGACACGCCAATGCTGTCGGTAATCGGGGTGGCCGAGTTGATCCATACCGCCAATTCAATCGGCTCCGAGACTTGGCGCTACTTGGAGGCCTACACCATGGTTGGTGTGATCTTTCTGGCGCTCTCTTTGCCCGCCGCTGGCCTTATTCGCGCATTTGAAGGATTCGTGCGCCGCAAACTAGGAATGTAAGAAATGGAAGATCTGACGGGTTTCCCAACTGAAATCACGAGAGCGGGCCAGCCGATGGTCAGCTTCAAAAAAGTGCAAAAGGCCTATGGTTCTTTGGTGGTTCTGGATGATCTTGATCTGGATGTATCAGCCGGTGAAATGGTGTCAATCATCGGGCCGTCAGGGTCGGGCAAGACCACTGTTCTGCGGATGTTGATGACGCTCGAGAAGATCAACGGCGGCGTCATCTACGTGGATGGAAAACCGCTGACGCACATGGAAAAAAATGGCAAGCTTGTCCCTGCTAGCGAGAAGCACCTCCGCGCCCGGCGCAGCGATATCGGGATGTGCTTTCAACACTTTAACCTGTTCCCGCATATGACGGCGATCCAGAATTGCATGGAAGGTCCGGTTCAGGTGCTCGGTCTGTCCAAAGCTGAGGCGCGAGACCGTGGCGAGGAGCTGCTTGAACTCGTGGGCATGGCGGACAAGAAAGACCAACACCCTTCGCGGCTCTCGGGTGGGCAGCAACAACGCGTCGCGATTGCGCGCGCGCTGGCGATGCGCCCCAAGGTGATGCTGTTTGACGAGGTGACGTCGGCGCTTGACCCCGAGGTCATCGGCGAGGTGACGAACGTCATTCGCAAGCTCGTGTCAGAGCACAATCTGACAATGCTGATGGTCACGCACCAGATGGGCTTTGCCCGCGATATTTCGGATCGCGTCTGTTTTTTCTACGGCGGCAAGATCGAAGAACAGGGACCGCCGGCAGAGCTGTTCGGGAACCCAAAACGTGAGCGCACACAGCAATTCCTCAGCGCGGTGAAAGAGGCCGTCTGACACTGGTCATACGAAAGAGGTTTTAATGTTTTCAGCGGGCGATGAGGTCAAATCCCGGAGTTGGGCTCCGGTTCTGGATGCCGGGCGCCACAACAGGGCGCAGCTTGGGTTCATATTGATGTCGACGGATCTTGCGAGTGAGCAGGATTTCTTCGACATGGCGCCTCCGGGTGTTGGCATCCACATCACCCGTTTGAAGACCGACGACCATACCACGCGTGAAACCCTCGCCCAACATATCCACCATATGGCCGACGCCGCATCACGGCTGCAACCTGACATGAAGCCAGAGGTAATCAGTTATGGCTGCACCAGCGGGTCCATCGTCAACGGTGAGCAAGCCGTGTTTGACGCAATTGTCAAAGGTGCGCCCTGGGCGCAGCCCATGTGCATTGTGACGGGTGTGGTCGATGCATTGCGGGCGGTGGGTGCACAAAAACTGGTAGTCGGCACGCCCTATCTGGATGAAATCAATACTGCCGAAGCAGAGTTTCTTGTTCGAAAGGGATTTGACATCCTCGATATTCAGGGCCTCAACCTTGCAACGGGGATCGAGTTTGGGCAGGTCACCCCTTCCTTCTGGAGAGACTTTGCCGTTCAGATTGATCAACCCGAGGCAGACGCTATCTTTTTGTCTTGCGGCGGTATCCGCGCACCGGAAGTGGCTGAAGAGATTGAGCAGATTGTCGGCAAGCCGGTGATCACGTCAAATCAGGCGCAGTTCTGGAGCTGTCTGCGGCGCGCCGGACTCCCGGACAGGCTCACCGGATTCGGCCAGCTGTTTCAGCATCCGGGCACAGAGATTCTGCCTCAGTAACCGCCCGATTTATGGCCGAAGAACACCTTGGTGATGTCTTCGCTGACATCCCAGGTGACCCGTTTACCATCATGGACAAATAGGCTGTCGCCCGGGCCAAGCTCGATGATTTGGCCCGTGTCGTTTTGAATTAGGCGGCATCGGCCGGACAAGACCGTCATCAACTCATCGCCTTGCTCGGTGCATTCGAATGCGCCCTTGGTACAGCGCCAGATGCCATAGCGGGTTGTGTGCCCAGGGCCTCCGGCATCTAGTCGCCCATATGTTTCCGGCGCGCCACGGGTGATCACATAATCACTTTGCGGGGAATCAAACGGCCAGAATTCAAGCGGCCCAACATCGTCTCCTGGCTTGTATCTTGGCATTTGAACCCCCTCGCAATTGCGTATGGAGCCCGCATTAAGCGGCCTCTAAACCTTCCATGATCATGCTGAAAATCTCGGCGTCTGTCACACCTTCCGACCCGAGCAACAGAACACGCGAGGTTGATGACAGGCCAAGTTTTTCAGCAAGGGAAGGATCTTCCATCGCAGCGATCAAAGCAGCCAGACCTGCGACAGCGCTTTCTCCGGCTTGCACAGCCGCTTCATTGGCAAGTGGTTTGGCCAGCAGGGGTACTGTTGGGGCAACCATCTCTTCGGGGATCGTCAAGTAATCGGTGGCTTCCTCTGATAGGATTTCCCATGCAAGGCCCGAGGGTTCGCCGCAAGACAGCCCGGCCATCAATGTCTCTTCTGCGATGTCTACTTTTGTGGCCGCGCCGGTTTTTGCGCTTTCAAACAGGCATGCGGCCAACTCTGGCTCTACAATGATGGGCCGGGGAGAGGCACCACCCCAGTACTGGCGCAGCGCTGCGATCACGCCCGCTGCTAAATCACCAACTCCACCTTGCAAAAACACATGGGTCGGTGGCTGATCCAGCGCGTTGCAGATCTCTTGCACCATGACGCCATAGCCACTCATCACATCGCGCGGGGGCAACGAATAGCCGGGCCAGGAGGTGTCGGAAACTTCGAACCAACCATTCTCTTCAGTCTCGGATTTTGCAAGAAGGACGGACTCGTCGTAATCCCCTTCGATCCGGACAACTTCGGCACCAAGATCCCGCATGGCGACGGCGCGGCCCTCGCTTACCTCCGCATGAATGTAGATGCGACAAGGCACGCCAAAGCGTTTGCGGCCCCAGGCAAGTAATCGTCCGTGGTTGCCATCGGTCGCAGATACAAGCGTGATCTTTGCGCATTCCTCGGCATATGCCCCGTTTCTGACCTCAGCAAGGGAGACAGCCCTGTCGAAGCGCTTTGATATTTCACGTTGCAGCACGCGCAGCGCGGCATAGGATCCACCCAACGCCTTAAAGCTACCAAGCCCAATGCGCGGGCCTTCATCTTTGTAAAGGATTTCGCCAACGCCAATCTCGGCTGCGATTGTGGAAAGTGAGACCAGCGGCGTTGGTGCGTAGCCGTCCCATGCGGTGATTTCCTCACGCGCGGTCAAGAAGCTCTCATGTGTCAAAACACGGTATGAGGCGTCACCTTCAGCGGGGTTCGCTGCGATGTGTTCGATATGCGCTTTGGGGGGCAGTAACGGCATCATGTGGCCCTTTTTTTGGTAAGCGATCCCTCACAAGCTGCGCCAAAAAGACGGCACCGATAGGGAGAAGCGCGTCGTTGAAATCGCAATCTGAAGCGTACAGGGGTTGGATGTAGGGCCTTTCGGTTCCGTTTCCCAAAAGCAGGAAACATTCAGGAACTGCGGCGCAGAAATGGGCGAAATCCTCGGAACAGCTCATGGGGGGACGATCCGGAATTGTATCGAGGCCCGCGTTTCGTGAGGCCTGAATCACTGCCTCAGTGGGACCGGGAGCATCAATGGTTTCGATGGATCCGGTATTGAAGGCAACTGTGGCACCCACGCCATGAGCTGCGGCAATACCATCGACTATCTGACGCATGAAGCATTCGACGTCCTGCCTGTCCTGTGCCAGGCGTGTCCGTACATCGCCATTCAGCCTTGCGGTCTCCGGCAGAACATTGCGTTGCCCATTCGTCAGGAATTCCGTGGCCGAGACAACCGCCCCGCATCTCGGTGCCAGCTTTCGGGACACGATGGTCTGCAATGCCTGGACTATTTCGGCACGGACTGTGATGGCCTCGACGCCGACATGCGGCATCGAGGCGTGGCCGCCTTGCCCCCTGATCTCTATGTCAAACAGGCTTTCGCTGGTGCAGATCTGTCCAACCCGAGTAAAAAGCTCACCCAAAGGTGCGCCAGGCAAGCTGTGAATGGCGTAGACCTCATCGAGCGGGAACCGGTCCAAAAGCCCGCCGTCGATCATGGCGCGTGCGCCCAACCCGTGTTCTTCATTCGGTTGAAAAATGATTACGACTTTGCTGTCGAAGTCGGGCTCGTTTGCAAGTATTTCGGCCGCCCCCAGCAGCATTGTCATGTGGCCGTCGTGACCACAGGCATGCATCACGCCATCGTTTTTAGAGATATAATCATGAAAGCTGCTTTTCCAGATCGGAAGCGCGTCCATATCGACTCGCAGGCCGATTGTACGATTTCCACCACCAGATCGCAGGACGCCGACGACGCCGATCCCTTCATGCATCTCCACACCGAAAGCACGAAGCTGTTGCGCAACTTTGGCCTTGGTGCGCACCTCGCTAAAACCTACCTCTGGGTCGCGGTGAAAAGACCGGCGAAGGTCTGTCAATTTCTCATCAACTGTCTTCATTTTGCCCGACGCTTGATTGAGGGCAAGATAGGGGGCAATGCGCTGAATTATACATCAAATGATGCCAAACGGCGACGAAATCCTGCACGGATTTCTCTAATTGGAATGCCAACAGGAACTGAAGCGCGTTTCGAAACTCTCTGCACCACTCTCGCTCAGCTTCATCGGGTGGTGACAACAAGTCGCGCAATTCGACCGCACATCCGCCAATGTGACCGCTATGTCAAAATGCGCTGTGTTTGCTGAAATCACAATCAATTTCGTCGTAGTTTTACGACAGTTTGCGGTTTTTTCTCTCGAACCGCAGTTAACTTGATGAGGGCTGTGCCAACAAGAAAGGAGTAAGAGATGATTCCAGGGCTGGAAACTGCAATCACACATCAAGAAAGCTACGACCGCAATCTAGAACGCTTGCGCTCCCTTAAGCTTGTGCTGCCGCGCATTTCCGAACTCGCTGACCCCGCGGCGAATCTTGCTGAAAAGATGGCTGAAAACACGGATGCGGACCCCGATGGACCCGATGCACGCAATCTCTTCCGCGTGCATTGGCATAACGGGGCAGACCGCCACAGCCTGGTGCCGGTGCCAGAGCATGTTGTCCTCCCCGACGCTCTGACTGGTGTGAAAGCAAAGATCGTTGTTGCCTTAGGAAATCGGTTTCCGATGATCAACACGCACAAGGTTCTGGCGGCCTATGGTTGTCTTATCCCGCGGTTGATGTCGGGTGCTTTTGACGCCACTCGGCACCGGGCTGTCTGGCCATCCACCGGTAACTATTGTCGCGGCGGCGTCGCGATCGCCACTCTGCTGGGCTGTCGGTCGGTGGCCGTTCTGCCCGAGGGCATGAGCAAGGAGCGGTTCGATTGGCTGAACCGATGGCTGACGGACCCGAATGACATTTACCGCACGCCTGGCACAGAGAGCAACGTCAAGGAAATCTATGACGCCTGCCACGAACTGGCGAAAGACCCTGGAAACCTGATCCTGAACCAGTTTGGCGAATACGGGAACTACATCATTCACCGTGCTGTGACCGGCCCGGCTCTGCAGCGGGTGTTTGATCACTTAAATGCCGATGGCACGAAGACCGCGCGCGCTTTTGTGGCCGCGACGGGCTCGGCCGGAACGCTGGCGGCAGGGGATCACCTGAAAAAGGCGCTCGGCACCCAGACGGGTGTGATCGAGGCGCTTGAATGCCCGACACTGCTTTATAACGGATATGGCGAGCACAACATTCAGGGCATCGGCGACAAGCATGTTCCGCTTATTCACAACGTGATGGGGTCCGATTTTGTTATCGGCGTATCTGAAACGGCCTGTGATGATCTGAACCTTGTCTTCAACACGTCTGCTGGCCGCTCATACCTGTCACAGCACCGTGGTTTGAACCAGAAGCAGATTGCGCAGCTTGGTGATCTCGGCTTGTCGTCCATCGCGAATATCATCGGCGCGATCAAATATGCCAAGTTCAATGATCTTGGCTCAGATGACGTTGTGCTGACCGTCGCGACCGATGGCGCCGATATGTATCACACTGAGATGGCTATTGCAGAGGGCCGCCACTTTGGTGGGAACTTTGCTGAAATGCAGGCGGCAGAGGCATTCGGTCAGCATATTCTGGGCGCGGGCATCGATCATACGCAAGAGCTTGGCCGTTTTGACCGAGAGCGTATCTTCAACCTTGCCTACTACACTTGGGTAGAGCAGCAGCGCATCTCACTTGAAGCGTTTGATCGCCGCCGAGACCAGTCGTTTTGGGATGGTTTGATGGATCTGGTGCCAGTTTGGGACGATATGATTGGTCGGTTCAATGCCGCATAAGGCACCTGTCGAAAACCTGCCGCTGACGGCGGCGCATTGGGGTGTCTATCGTGCCGAGGTCAACGAGGGCAAACTTCGCGCTCTGCATCCGTTTGAGCGGGATCCAAACCCCTCCCTGATCGCCAACGGTTATATTGGTGTATTGGACGATGAATTGCGGATCGACGCGCCAATGGTGCGCAAAAGCTGGCTGGAAAACGGGCCTGGCAGCGCGACCGACAAGCGCGGTGTCGACCCTTTTGTGCAGGTTACATGGGACGAGGCCGAGACACTGGTCGCCAATGAATTGAGCCGGGTCAAGGCGTCCTTCGGGAATGAAGCCATCTATGGCGGCTCCTACGGTTGGTCTGGAGCGGGCCGGTTTCACCATGCACAGAGTCAACTCCACAGGTTTCTGAATTGCATTGGCGGGTATACCAGGTCGGTGAACACCTACTCGCTGGCAGCAGGCGAGGTGATCCTGTCTCACATTCTGGGTGATCCAGCGAGTTTCATCCATAACCCGCCAAGCTGGCAGTCGGTGGTTGAAAACGGCGAGTTGCTTGTGGCCTTCGGAGGAATGCCCCTGCGCAACAGCCAGATCAGCTCTGGCGGAACCGGTGCGCACAGGGCGCGATCTGCCCTTTCCGATGCCAAAAAGAAAGGTATGTCCTTCGTAAATATCTCGCCGATGCGCAGTGACGTGGCTGCGGACCTGAATGCAGATTGGATAGCCGCGCGCCCAGGCAGTGATGTCGCGTTGATGCTGGCAATAGCCCATGAGTTTTTGTCGAACAACTGGCATGACCGGTCCTTTCTCGACCGTTATACGACCGGATTTGAAACCTTTGCCCGATATGTGATCGGGCAGGTGGACGGGATCGTTAAATCTGCGGCATGGGCGGCTGATATCGCGAATGTTCCAGCCCAAACGATCAAGGACCTGGCGTCGCGCATGGCAACGTCGCGCACGCTGATTTCGGTGAGCTGGTCTTTGACCCGACAAGAGCATGGTGAACAGCCGTTCTGGATGGCGACGACCTTGGCTGCCATGTTGGGTCAGATCGGGTTGCCAGGCGCAGGCATTGCCTTTGGGTATTGCGCTGCAAATTCCATCGGGATGGAACGCCAGCCGATAAAATTTGCATCGTTCCAGCAAGGGAAAAACCCGGTCACAACCTTTATACCTGTCGCCCGGATTAGCGATATGCTGCTGAACCCTGGCAGCACATTCCGGTTCAACGGTCAGACGCTCACCTATCCGAATATCAAACTAGTTTATTGGGCGGGGGGCAATCCGTTCCACCATCATCAGGACCTGACCAAACTGGAACGCGCATGGCAAAAGCCTGACACGATCATCGCCCACGAATGGTGCTGGAATGCCCTGGCCAAGCGGTCGGACATTGTTCTTCCTTGTACCACACAGCTTGAACGGCGCGATCTGATGATGACACCACGCGATCCATATATCGTCTCCATGGAGGAGGTCGTCCCGCCGCATGCCGAGGCTCGTGACGACTATGAAATTTTCACCGGGATTAGCCGCAAACTCGGTGTCGATACGTCATTCACGGAAGGGCGAAGTTCTGATGACTGGCTGCGATGGCTCTATGAGAAGAGCAGGCAGAAGGCAGACAGTTGCGGGGTGATCTTGCCGGACTATGCGACATTCACTGAAAAGGGCTGGCACTACATTGACCCGGGTACGCCAAGCAGTGGAGCCCTAGAGGCGTTTCGCAAGGATCCCCGAGTTGCACGGCTGGAAACGCAGTCCGGACGGATCGAGATCTGCTGCGCACAAATCGCGGATTCACGTCAGGACAATATCTTGCCGCATCCCGCCTGGTATGCGCCGGAAGAATGGCTGGGGAATGCGACCGGGAAACACCGGCTTCATCTGATCTCGGGACAACCGGCAGACAAGCTGCACTCTCAGCTGGACCATGGGCCTGAAAGCCAGGTAAAAAAGGTGAATGGACGGGCGGTCGCAGGCCTCAATCCGGTGGACGCCGAAACGATGGGCGTGTGCGACGGTGTTCTGCTGCGCGTCTATAATGAACGCGGAGCCTGTCTGGTTTCAGCGCGGCTCGATCCGTCGTTGATGCAAGGGTGCATAGCCATCAGCACCGGTGCCTGGCTGGATGCTGCGCGGCAGGAAGATGGCACGCTTATCTGCCAGAACGGTAACCCAAACACCTTGACCCGCGATCAAGGAACGTCGGATTTGGCACAAGGCCCCGCTGCACATAGTTGCCTGGTCGGCATCGAAAAGCTGACGGTCAGCTTTGGACAGAGTAAAGCCTATCTCCCGCCAGTAATTCAGCGGGCTTAACCGACATTTTGGGGAAGTGACCGCGCTGCTGAAACATCAGCCTAGTTCTGTTTCAGAATTACCAATTGCGCTGTGGCATCCTTCGCAATGTGTCGTTTGAAGTGATCGGCGAAATCAAGTTGCACAGTTAGATTTTGCCCGGTCCGACGATGTTCTCGCTTGGGCTCAGAACGGGTCCGAACCACGTTCAATCAGTTCAGGACGACGGCTATCGGAATTGCTTCTATGATTGTCGGCACCGCTGCTAAAGACCGCACCGCGAGAAAATTGTACTGCAAGGACACAGGGCCGCTTCGTCCGTTTAGTCTTATCCACACAACATGCGGGGACGGGTTGGATTGCGAGCCAAATGCTGTAACCACTTTGAAAGACTGTCCTCAAGACCTCAGCCGCGCCGTGGCATAGCAAGTGCTGCGGGCGCGAACAGGGCCTGCTTGAACAACGGCCGCGCCTGCAAAAGGCTGCAAAGTCCCGCGATCGTTGGTTCGAGTAACAAAATTCGCCTTGCTCTGATCGAATGGTCGGCTTTCTTGCCGCGTTGCGACAGCCAAATTTTGACATCCGCAGAAAAATCCGCTCTGCGTGCGCATGCAGCAAGATTTGGACACTTCTCCTTTGGGCTCTTTACGGCCGTTAGGCGCGTTTTGCGCCAACGTCCGGTTCACCGGTATGAGCTGAGCAGTCTAGTGTTGTTAGGATGGCCGCCATCGTATCCCGCTACCTGCGTCTCGCCGTTGTCCCACTGATACAGCAGACCGATTTCTTCGTCAGTTTTGATGCAAGAAATACGGCCGATGGCTTCGGCCGTCGTGCGAACACTCTCTAGTTTGGGCAAAACTTGCCCCTCTCGTTAAACAAGTCCTTGGGATCGACCTCGAGGGCATCCGCGACCCGCTCCAGAACATCGATTGATGCTGAATTTTTGGCGAGTTCGATCTCGCTGATATAGCTGCGATCTATGTTTGCAGCCAAAGCCAGTTGTTCTCGGCTCAATCCTCTGGAACTTCTTAGATTTCGGATATTTAACCCAATTTGTTCTTGTAATTTCATGGCCTCTACTCGGCCACATCAATCTGGCACTGGTGGTCGAAGGCAGTGTCGACATCGACATCAGTGGCTTGGAAATCGATTTCGTGCGCTCGATCCGTGTTTGGGATGTTCGGCACTACAGTCATCGCGAACGTGGCCGCGACGATGATTGTTCTAAGAGTTACAATATGCGCCTCGGGACCTATGGCACGCAGGGTGAATTTAGCTGGCAACGAACGACCCCAGCAGCGGCCCCGCAATGGGTGCTGCCGTCGCGACGGTGTTCGTCATCGAATTGTCGTCGCGGGGTCGGCGTTGAATGGGAAGATCACGAAGGCAACCATGGATATGAGTGGGGGCCCTACTAAGGCTATTCGCCGATGTCCTTCATACGTTCCGCGATATCGCCCGCAATGCGCTCATACAGGGCGGCTTGTTTGTCCCTTGGCGTTCCTGGCTTTGGGTTTCTCCAGCGGATGCGTTTGGCGAGCCAGAACAGCATACGGGCCGCTGGATCGGATGTTGCATCCGGTTCTGCGGCCGGATACTTCTCCTCAAGAGCGACGACGATTTCCTGAGACAGGCTGCGCCGGTTAAGTGTGGCATGCGTTTCCAGACGCTTCTTCCGCGCGGCAAGAAGCCTTGGGTGAAAGGGCTGAAAAATGAGCCCAAGCCATATTCAGCTGATTCCGGCCCCAGAGCTTGCGCTTCTCTTCGGCTACAGTGAGCCGAGCGCGTCCTTCTATGACTTCTGCCGTAGGACGGGTATCGCTCCGGTGCCCAGGCGGCGCGGGTGGTATGACCCAAAACTCATTCGGGCGCGACTGGATGCTATTCAAGGCATCAGCGCAGCAGAACGCGAAGCCACTTCGCAACCGAGCCTCGTTGAACAGCGGAGCGCGCGCCGTGCCCAGAAGTAGCTTTCCCAAGGGTGCCCACCGTGTCCGGCGCAAGGTTGTGCCCGGTGTTCGCTATCATTTCTATGCTTGGCGCGGCGGCCCCAAATTTTGGGAAGGGACGGATCCAATCCCCAAAGATCCCGAATTCTATCATGCGTTTTCGCAGTGCGGTACGGGGCGGATATCGATTTCCTGATGTTGGCGCGCACCTATGGGGTTCTCCGAATGACCCATCCGGCCGATATGCAGATTGTTCACTTGATCGTGGCGATCAGCACTGGTGCCGGTGTTTTGCTCAGTGCGGTGTTGATGAACGATGCGCTGACCAAATTTGGGGAAACCCACTGGCAGCAGATGTCCGAGATGAAGGGGAACGGCTTTTTCGGAAAGCCCGGCCACGGCTTCGTCCTCGGCAAAATGGGCAAGCCCAAGAGGCGCAAACCCTTCGTGATGTCCAAGGTATTCCCCCATGCCCTGATCGTCGCCCCGACCGGGCGCGGTAAGACCACAGGGTTCGTCATCCCGAACCTCCTGACCTATCAGGGCAGTGCCGTGGTGCTGGACGTGAAGGGCGAAAATTTCGAAGCCACCGCGCGCCACAGGGCCGCGCAGGGCGACAAGGTCTTTCGGTTCGCGCCCACAGATTGGAAGGATGGACGCTCGCACCGCTACAATCCTTTGTTGCGCATATCGGCGCTGGACAACGTCGATCGCCAGCAGATGGAGCTGCAGCTTCTAGCATCGCTGTTCTTGCAAGCTGATAGCGACCGGGTCCAAGGGCTTCTCGATGGTGGTATAGATCTGTTCGTGGCGGCAGGACTTTTGGCTTTCGAGCGAAAGCGACCGACCTTGGGCGAAATCTACCGGATCACGGCTTCAGGCGGAGACAAGCAGAAGGAATATCGCCGCCGCGCCGACGAGGTGGTCAACCCCTGATCTTCATGCGCATGGCCTCGACCAACAACGACACGCTGACGTCCTACCTGTCGCTCTTGATGACATCTGGACTCAAGCAGTGGTCAAACCCGGCCATCGACCGTGCGACCTTAACGTCGGACTTCGATTTCCGAGATATCCGCAAGACGCCGTTTTCGGTCTACCTCGTGGTTGAACCGCTGATGGTAAAACCGCTGGCGCCGTTGATCCGCTTGTTCTTCTCGGACTTGCTGGCATCGCTGCAGGACCATGAACCAGGCAAGGACGAGCCTTGGCCCGTGATGATCATGCTCGATGAGTTCAACCGCCTGGGCAAAATGCCGATCGTGCTCGACAGCATCGAAACTCTGCGGTCTTACCGGGCCAACCTCGCGATCGTCACACAGACCATCCCGGCGCTAGATGAAATCTACGGTGAAAACGCCCGCCGTGCCTTGCAGGGCAACGCGGGCATCAAGCTCTACCTGACCCCCTCAGATGAAAAGACCATCGAAGAGCTCAGCAAAGCCGTCGGCAAAACCACCAAGCGCGTCGTGACCCGTTCGCGCTCGGTCGGACGCAACCCCTTCGCAGGTCGCAGCATGTCTGAACGGACCGAAGAAACCGCGCTGCTACCTGAGGATGAGGCACGGCGCATGGATCTTGATGACATCGTTCTGGTGGTCGACGCGCAAATGCCCGTGCGCGCCAAGCGGATCAAGTACTATGAGGATCGGTTCTTTAAGCAGATCTTCGACAAGCAGAGCGGCGATTTGCCATTTCCCTCAGCGGGGGACCAGATGCGCGGCCTACAAGGGCAAATCAAGGCGCTGGAGGCGAAGATTGGAGCGCTTGAGGTGCCGATGGTGCAGGCAGTTGGTGACCCCAAAAACAATGGAACTCGGCGCGTAGAGATCGATGGTTTGGCCGCTTCGAAGCCGGAACCACCTTCGGTCGAACAGTCAGAATTAGAAGAATATTTGAAGGGATCAAATCGAGTCGATGCGTTTATGGAAGCTGCCGCGATCGCGAAGAATTCATAAGCGGTTCTCCAGTTTTGCATTCAGTTCGGCGGTCTCAATAGGCTGTACTTTTCCGTCTTGAAATCGCGCATTCGATCAATATGCGCGCGGTCGATAGAACAGGGGCTCGATTCCCCGATAGCTTGTTTCGGAAAACACACGTTCGAGTCTCTCACGCTCAGAAGTTGAGAATGTTGCGCTCGAGCTGAACCTCAGCCGGTTTGTACCATACGGAACCACTTTGAAGTCAAGCAATCGAGACCGAAGTTCCTCCCGTTCAGATCCAAAAGCGTCCGGTGTGGCAAGGGCTCTTTCAATAAAAACCCCTATGCTTTCTTTAATGCCATCTGCGTCACTCTGTCTTGCAATTGGGGTTGCGAAAACGACGGTCCAGTCTGTTGCTTCAAGCGACATCATACAGGTGTCAAATGTGACTAGGTTTCTATCTGAGGAACAGTCGAGTACAACTTTTGCAAGATGAGATGTTGAATACGATCTGCGACGCCATTGCTCACACTCGTCGTTCGCGCTTGTTCCCTGTGCACCGGGAAGCAGACGCTCAACGTAGATCATGTCTACAAATTCGTCCGGGATACGATTGCGGAGATCGTCACTCAGAGCATTCGCAAATATTGGGTTCTGTTTGACCGGGATAGGGGCGAGAAAAGCCTCAATACGCTCAATACCCGTGCCAGTTGCAAGCCAGCGGTACAACGCCGCATAGAACTCGACGTCATTGTGTCTGCGCCAACCATTGCGCGTTTCTGAAACACTTCCGCTGTTGAGCTCGTCCAATTTCGCATCCAGAACGTCTGCTGCATCTTCTAAGTGTTGCGCGGCTAAATCGTGCTTGCCGTCTTGATCCGCGGCAACTGCTAAGGCTGCATAAAAGGTTGCTTGTCGAGTGGCGTTTCTTAATGGATAGAACGAAAACACTTCTGATTGACCATCGGACGCCTCGGATGCGAGCCCTTGACTGTATTCCTCATTGAATGCTTCGATTCCGATCAATGCTTCGGGAACACCACTTACATCAATAGCCCCTGTGCAAGCTGATTGACGGAGATCGAACATGGGATCTAAGGCCACGGTTTTGTAACCTGTTTCTTCAACTCGGTTTGAAGCCAAGCAATCGAGCCATCGGACATTTGAGCTTTCTGCATTGCCATCCTGTTGCATCATTCGCCAGGCAGCCTGTTGCAATGCCAAGTCCTCTGCTTGGTCGCCTGTCGTCCAAGGTGACATTGCGCACAAAACAGGGCCAATCGTTGCCACATCATTTTCTAGACGTTGTCCTAGAGCTGAAATTACTCTCTCACGTTCCCCGGAAGGAAGCGCGTCAATAATCTCATGAGGTGCTGGGGCAGTCAAAATTTTGTCGACTTCGTCCGCGAAAACTGGCGCGGACATGGTTAGGGCGAATATGAAAAAGATAAGGCGTATCATAGTCAGTTATCCGATGCAGCTTCAGCCGCAATAGTCGTTTCTGACGTTACGGCACCTGGATCAACGGGTGCCAGCCGATCGACTTCCGTTAACAATGGGTCGCTTTCAAATCCTCGTACGCCTCGTGAGAAAGACTGACAAAAATCGTCGAGGGAACGGCCGGTGGACTCGAATGTGCCAGTCAGAACGTTGTCCCCGTCAAGTCTTAGGTTGAAGCTAATAATTCGATTGTCTGAGCCCGTCGAGCCCGCGGCATACAAATGATAAGTTGTCGTCCGGTCGCCATAAACGCGGAACGGTTCAACATCTGACGGATCCACATACGCATTTGGGTCTGGCCTCAAACGCGCCCGAACTTCATCGTCGCCAGGTAGGCGCTCCGGCCAATCGATCCAGTGCTTGCCAAGATCACCACAATCGATCCGCATCCTCATCAATTCGACGCCTCGTGATCGGTCGTCCAAACCAGCTTGCAAAATTGTTCTCAATGCATCCCTTTGCCCAGTCATGGCCGCTAGATTTGTCTCAGCAGATTCTAATCGTGACTCGCTCACACCCAAGTCGTTAGCGACTCTCGCATACTCTTTATGCGCCCGAACAAATGCCAACGCATCGGCCTCAGTCGAAATTGCAATGGATGCTCTATTGTCTTTAAAGTTATGGAGCCCCGTGCCGAAACTGACAGCAGCTGCGCCCAACAGCAAAAAGAACAGGACGAATATTGCGCCGCCTACTTCAATCGGCAATTCGAATCCTAGGAACTTCATGTTCCCAGCCCCAACCGCATCGATCTTAATAATGCGTGCAAGTAAAACTGAAAGACCTGAAAGGGCTATGACCAGCCCAAACCAATATGCAACTGGTGCAAAGGTGAAAACGTCAATCGGGTTGATACTGGTCAATACGGGAAGGAGCAGGGGTAGTATTGAGATCACTACTCCAAAAACAATTAGAAATAGCGCGATAGCGATCGATATCCCTCTACCAGCTAGCTCTGGGTTCGGATTATCACTCATGATGTTGCCTCTATCAGAACGCCATCCAAAACGGCATTGAACCGCTTCCCCACCTCTTCGAAGCCTTTCGACGTTCCATGGATTTCATCATTCCAATCGTCGACGTTGGGCATAGAACCTCTGCAGTCAACCACATGGACGTCGTTTTGTCCCTGCTCGTCGCTCAACGCGAACAGCATATTGTAAAGACGGTCGATAAAGACCGCGATTATCTTTCGCCGGAGTTCAGCGTCGTTGATCTCGCGCTTGGCAAAGGCGCGCCCAAGCCACTGATCGTTGCCCGCATAAATTGGGTTTCTTTTGTCCGAGGCGCTTGCAGGATATGGAATGGCGTAGTCATAGCCGTGAATAATCACAGGCAACCTTTCCAGCCCCGGCTCCGATCTGACAAGGCCGATCATTCGTGAATACCCCAGCCTAAGTTCCGAAATGCGATCATTCAGGACTGAGAAGTTAATGTGACCAGAAACATCAGTAACGTTACCGTTGAAATCGTTTAATAGCCCTAGGAGCATCGGCTCCTTTGTTGCTGGGTCTTCGCCGATTATATCATTCCCGGCACCGGAAAATAGGAAAGCCTTTACTCGAGCCCTGTGACGTCGAAGTTCGGTAATGAATTCGAACTTTCCCTTTTGAGGAGAGCCAGTAGTCATTTCTTTTAAGGTTGCACCCGCTGCGCCAAGTGACCAGACGTTGAAGTCCGGCAGCAGGTGGTCAATCGTTTCGTCGATCAAGATCGGAAACTGAAACCAACTATCACCTTCTGATACGATTACCGGTTTGTCTGGCTCGCGCTCAAGAACTGAGAAGAACTTGCCTCGTCTTCGGAACCTAGCCAAGCCGTTGCCAATTTTCATAGCACTTTCGAGCTCTTGATCAGCGGCTGTCATTGCTACGGTTTTGGGATTCGGCCGCACGTTAAAGTCCAGTCCGCCATCTCCTGGTACTAGTTCCACATAAGGGCGTAAATCGGTGTCCGAAACATCATCATCTCGCAACAGTCGAAGAAAATCATCGTATGTTATTTGGTCTGCCATACGTCACCTGAAAATTGCCGGTCACCTTAAATCAATGCAGCAACCCTAGCGAGTGTTTGCGGAACCGTCTACAGTCCAGTTATGACCTTAGATGAAGTTCAAATATCAATGATGGCAGCGGCTGAAGAGCGTCTGGGTTCGCATCTCAGCCGAATTCAAAGCACGGAACGCCGCATCACGGAGAGAAGCGAACGGATCCTGGGAAGAAGCGCAACCAGAAATGCTGAGCGGGGATCATGGCAGTCTGAAACGATAACTCATCGAGCCGATCCTGCAGGCCTTCTGGAGAGATTGGTCGGCAATTCGAATGATATAGTTTCAATCGAGTTTCTCGAAGCGGGCCTTTTGGCGAGAAGGGCGGTTGGTCGGATATGGGACGGCGACCAATCTTACTCCACTGGGTTCCACGTCGGGTTGGGTTTAGTGATGACGACAGCCCACAGCTTGCCATCCATCGCGGCAGCCAGCGACCATGTTTTGCAGATGGACTACGAAGAGCAAAGCCTCGGCCCACCTCGTCGGATTAGCGAGTTTTCACTCGACCCCGAAACGTTCTTTATGCGCAACGAGGAGTATGATGTCGCTATTTGTGCTGCAACGGATTTTGCTGGAATCGCGCCGCCCTTAGACACCTTTGGCTGGCATGTATTTTCCGGAGAAGACGAGGACACAAGTAGCGGAACACCTGTAAGCCTAATTCAGCACCCAAATGGTGAAATGAAGTCATTGGTGGTCCACAACAGCCATTTCGTGGATACTGGCAGAGGCAGCGACGACGATCGGTATTGTTGGTACACAGCAGATACCAAGCCGGGCAGCTCTGGATCACCTGTGTTTGACCCTTCTTGGCGCTTGCTGGCTTTGCATCATAGCGCGGTACCAGCGCGCAACCCACAAGGCACAATACTTGACCGCGATGGTAGCCCACTGCAAAAGGACGGGGTGCCCGTAACTGATGTTTCACAACTCAATGATCTCGCGAACGTCTTGTTCCGAGCGAATGAAGGCATTCGCGCTTCGCGACTCGTGGGCTGGTTAAAGTCGGAGCAAAATCCAGACCCAACTCAGGAAGCGCTTCGGGAAAAACTTCTGGATCTATGGCGTAGGCCGGGTGCTCGCAGGATTGCACAACAAGCTGCTGTATTAGGATCTGCTTCAGTTTAGTGCAGTGGGCGCTCGAAAATACACTTACCCTTTTTCTAGCCGCTTCGCCCGTTCAGCAACTCTCTGAACCATCGAAACCGTCGCACCACCTGTCTGCCGTATGCCAGCCCCTGCGATCTCCGCATTCGACCTCGTCCCAAACCGCGCCCGCGCTCGCGAGCCTTTGGTGCCGATCAAGCCCTTGGCGAACCCGCCGGGACCGGGAAGGCTCGGCGGTCCGGCCATCATGAAGTTGCCGGAGATTGAGCGCACGATCAGTGGGGTGGCGATTATCATGCCGCCTGCGAGGAACATCATCATGAAGAAGGGCACCAGCGCGCCGATGTTGCTGGCACCGGATGGATCTCCGAGCTCGGCCATTAGCGAGCGCGACATCCCGACGACGGTGGAAAACACTCCTGCGATCACGAGGGGGTAGAGCGCGTAGGAAACCGTGCTGGACAGCCAGCGGTGGAAATAGTCCTTGCTTCCGTCGAACAGCGAAAGCGCGATCATGATGGGGGCGATGCCGATCATGAAGGCCAGCATGATCTTGGCGAAGATCAGGACAAGCCCGCAAAGCGCGCCTATGACGCCTAAAAGGAACGCACCAATCGCGCCGATCAGGGCTCCGGCCATCCAATGCATGTTGTCACCAGCCGCGTTCAGGTAGTCGCCGAACTCTTCGATGAGGTCGTCAAAGGCTCCGGCAAAGTAGGATGCACCTGCACCGCCTCCGCCAAGCCCGGCCACCATGCCGCCCGCGAGCTGGTCGAGCCCGTTGATGAGGGCGCTGGCTACTGCGTTGAATTGGACCCAGTTCATTGCAAAGAGGGAGATCAGCATGAGCTTGAGGGCGAACCAGAACGCGGTCCGCCCATCCATGGATTTGTACTGAAACACCATGTTGAGGAAGACGCCGATCACTGCGAGGGTTGAGGCTACGGCAATGATGCCGCCAAGCTGTCCGGCGACGTTGCCAAAGGTAGTTTGGGCCGCGTCGTCCAGAAAGTTGTCGGTTGTCTCTACCATCCAGGTGACGACGCCCATCCGATCCTCCTCGGTTTGCTTTTAGGTGCTTTAGCTGGTGCGGCGTTTCAGGAAGGCTTTCAGGATGTGCTCGCCGTCGAAATCCGGCACGACCGAGACTAGCTCCCAGCCATTTTGGCCAAGGGCGGTCAGCTGCGCTTCGATCTTCGGGGGCTTTGTCTTGGCGGTGTTAATCTGTTCAATCTTGTATTCAAACATGGGCTATTTCCTTTGAATGGGCCGGATCAATCGGCAGGTAGAATTCGGTGATGCCGCGCGCGCCTTCATGGCGACCGGCCTGGATGATCACATCGATCGAGCGGGTGATGTAGTCGTTCATGTCCTGGTAGGTCATAGGCACGTCGGTTTTCAGGGCGGCGATGGCGAGGCGCTGCACAGCCAGCTGAGGGGTTTCAGCGTGGAGCGTGGTGAGTGAGCCACCATGGCCGGTGTTTATGGCCTCAAGGAAGGTCATGGCCTCTTTGCCGCGTACTTCGCCCAAGACGATACGGTCCGGCCGCATCCGCAGGGTAGAGGTCAGCAGGACATCAGCCCTGCGCGTGGCCTCATCGCGGTCAGACATCAGCGTGACGACATTGGGCTGCGTCGGACGCAGCTCGGCGGCCTCTTCGATCGTGATGATACGTTCGTCGGCGGGCACGAAGGAGAGGATCTTGCGCGCCGTGACGGTCTTGCCGGTCGAGGTCCCGCCGGAGACGATCATGTTGAGCTTGTGCGTGACGCAGAACTTGATCGCGGCGTCGATGTCACCGTTGGCCACGACATCGCGCAGCTCGGCATTGCACTTGCGTCTTGCGGCCTCGTTGCTGCGCTCTTTTCCGAAGAGATAGGACAGCTTGATCTGGTCCAATGGCAGGTCCGCAAAGAACCGCAGGGAAATCGCGTAACCGCCATCAACGGCCGGAGGCTGGATGACTTGCGCGCGGATGGGGCGGTCGCGGAAGGTTATGCTGACCGAAACAATCGGTTTCGTTCGGCTGAGCGTGGTGTTCGCGGCGGAGGCAATCTGATTGCCAAGGTCCTTGATCTCATTCGCCGAGAGCTGTCGATTGACGCTCCGCATGAAGTGATCACCCTGAAACTCCGCCCACAGCGTGCCATCAGGATTGATGCAAAGCTCGATCAGCCTTGGGTCACGCGCCTCAGGGATTTTGTCCATCGAGCTTTGCAGATAGCTTGCCGCCATGATCAGAAGATCTCCAGATCACGATCGACCATCACGGTGACGCGGGCACCTTGGTCGACATAGATCACGGGCGAGATGGAGAGATATTCGCCGATCACGCTTTGTGCGCTGTCCTGCAGGTCTTCGCCAATGCCCTCGAGCACATCCGAGGCGATCTCATCTTCAGTGTTTTGCGCAGCCACTGCGGGCAAGGCTCCGATCAGTGATATTAGGGCGGCGGACCCGAACCGCGTGCCGAAACGGCTGTCGACAAATCCGGTCGTGCCGGAGCGGCCCAGTTCATCGCCACCGAAGGCGCTGATTTCGACGGTCTGGTTGCTGGGCAGAATGATCCGGTCCCAGGCGATCGTCACGCGTTGCTGTGCGATATCGAGGCCGGATTGATACCGCCCGATCAGGCGTGCCCCGCGCGGGATCAGGATCCGCGAGCCGTCATAGGCGTGGACATCTTCAGACACCATCGCGCGGACCTGACCGGCGAGCGAGCTGTCGACTGCGGTCTCCAGCACGGCCTGGATCATCGTGCCCTGAACAACTGTGTTTGACGGATTCACGATCAACTGGGCTTGCGTCACCTCAGCAGGTTCAACGCCGTTGCGGACAAATTCGGTGTCACCATCAAGCCGTCGCTGCTGCGCGGCGGTTTCATTGTTGCCGCCCCCGGTGCCGCCAAAGGCGATGATTGGGCTGGCGATACGGGCTTGGAGTTCCTCAAGTTCTGCTTGCCGCCGCCGCTCGAGTTCCTGAAGACGCAGTTCTTCGGCCGTGGGGCCGGTTGGTGCGGGCGTGCGCGGCGTTTCCAGGCGTGCAATCTCGAGATCGTTCTGCAGTCGTTGAATCTGACGTGCGCGTTCTTCCAGCTCTTCGCGCAGGGCGGCTTGCGTTGCAGCAGCCTCACTGCGCAGGGCGTCGATTTCTCAACAGTGACCTGAGAATGGGCGAATGACTCGCAAGAGTTTGCCCAAATACGTCTACAATGACCGGGGATATCTCCGGTTCATCCGGCGTTCGCGCGGTATCTCGGTAATGATGCACGAGGAAGCGGGCACGCCGGAATTTTGGGATCATTACAATCGCCTGCTGAAAGGAAAACCAGCGCCTGCGCCGGTGAAACGCAATTTTGAGGCGTTGATCCTTAGCTACTATGAGAGCGACGCCTACAAGAAGCTGAAGCCCCGGACGAGATCCGACTATCGGCGATACATCAGCCACATTCGAGAGATCTGGGCGGACAAAGACCCGGCCAGGATCGAAACCCATCACATTTATGAATTGCACCGGGCCAATGCGGATCATTGGCGGCAAGCCAACTATCTTGTCCAGGTCATGGTCGTCCTTATGAATCACGCCCGGTTGATCGGCTTCATCAAGAAAGAACACGGCAATCCGGCGAAGGGTATTCCGCTCTTCAAGCAGCAGAGCGACGGCTGGGAGCCGTGGCCAGATGATGTTCGGGCCGAGTTCGAAGTGCTGGTCTCAAAGAGGGCACGGCTGGTCTATGAGCTTTGCATTGGTACAGGCCAACGGATTGGCGATGTCGTGAAGATGAAGTGGGAGCACTTTTCCGATGAGGGTTTCGATTTCACGCAGGGCAAAACCGACAAGCCTCTTTGGATCCCACTCACCGACCGCCTGAAAGCCCATCTCGACGGGCTTGGGCGAACGGACGGCACTGTTGTGACCGACGCCAAGGGTCGACCAGTGAGCTACCGTATCGTTGCGGAGGAAATGCGCGCCATCAAAAAGAAGATGAAGCACGACAAGGCAAGCTACTACAAAACCCATGGTCTCAGGAAAAACGCGACAATCGAGCTTTATCTGGCGGGGTGTGATGACGAGATGGTCAAAGCCGTCACTGGTCACTCAGGCGTTGAGATGCTCAAAAAATACGGTGGGCCGATCCGGCAAAGAGAGCTCGCCAAGCGCGCTCAAGAGGCAAGAAATCAAATGGAACGAAGCAAGACCGAAACGTGAAAGTTTCAACGGTTGTTTCAAAAATTGCAGTGAAGGAGAGGAAGGATGACGCAAGTCATTGATTTTATTGGAGGCGAGTACCGGAATCGAACCGGTGTACACGGATTTGCAATCCAATGTTTTATCGTTATTTGACAGGCTATTAGGTGGAAATAGGTATCACGACAAATCCAGAACTATCGGCGAACATGATACCGGTAAAATCGGGGGCATTCCTGCGGTTCTGACGCCGGTTTGGGGCGCTCAATGAGCCGCCATAGCTTTGATCCTGACATCGCCGCACTGGTAGGGCTGAACGCAGCGGTGATTTTCCAGAATATCACCTTCTGGATCGAGAAGAACCAAGCCAACCGGCGCAATTTGCGGGATGGGCGCTATTGGACCTACAACTCAATCTCCGCCTTCGCCGAGTTGTTCCCGTATTTGACAGAAAAACAGATCCGCACGGCGTTGGATAAGCTGATCAAATCAGAGCTGATCCTGAAGGGGAGCTTCAGCGATGATCGTTATGATCGAACATGCTGGTACGCGTTGGGCGATTGCATTTGCCCAAATGGGCAGATCGAGTGGGCCAAAGGGGAAAATGATACATTTGCCCCTGAGGGCAAGCCGTCTGCCCCTGAGGGCAAATCCTATAAGAACAGATATAAACCAAATATAAATCCATATCCTTCGCGCGGGGTGGTGGATGATGAAGCTGAGAAAATCTTGGCGGCATATCCCGAGGATCGCATCCGCCGGAGAGCGGATTGCTTGTTGGCGATCCGGGAGATCCTGACGAGTGGTATCACTGCTGCCGATCTGATCGAGGCTGTTCAATCCTATGCCAGTGAAAGCGCGGGTTTCACCCGTTCCAAGGTTTGCTTTTCGGACAATTGGTTCAGCTCTGAGCGTTGGCAGCGGTATGTCTGCGATGCCCAGATACAGCGTGAGGCCGCGAAAGCCAAAGAGGCCGAGGCGCTGAAAGGGCTGGCGGTTTGGATCGCAGATCGCAGCCCGCTTTGTCGGCATATTTCGCCCAGCCAAATCACGGCGCTTTTGGCGGCTGAACTGGTGACGCCGTTGCAAATTCAGGCGGCAGGGCTTGGCTGATGGGGAAAACAGAACCGTCTTCAGTGCAAAGAGCAAGGCGACCCATGTCATACGCTGGCGCATCTGACACGGGACCTTGCGAGGGGTGGCAAGCCTCCCCTTCGAACCCCACCGGCGGGGGCAAGCCCCACGCCAAAGCAGCCCTGACCGAGACATTTGTCTTTCGGTGCAACGCGGCTGAAAAGGCAGAACTACGCGCCAAGGCTGAGGCGGCTGGCGTTCCCGCTGCGACCCTCTTGCGTGAGGCGCTTGGCCTGACGGAGGCGCGCCGCCGCAAGCCAATGCCACGCGTCGATCCGGCCTTGAGGCTGGCGGTCGGGCGCATCGGCGGTAACCTTAACCAGATCGCTCGGGCTACGAACCGAGCTTTGCTGGCGGGGCGAATAGAGCTCGACACGCTGGCCCTCGCGCGTCAGCTCGTGGTGATCGAACGTCAGCTTGCCCAGCTCCTCGATGAGGTGCGGCAATGCTGATCAAGTTCTTTCCCAATGGCAAAGGCGTGGGGGCCGGTCCTGTCGGCTATCTGATCGCGGATGAGGTGCTGGCCTATGATGACAACCGCGACCTGATCCGCGATGCCGATGGCCAGCCCCAGACAGTCACGCGGCATCCGCTGCCGGAGGTTTTGCGGGGCAATCCTGATCGCACCGAGGCGCTGATTGACGCCAGCAACAATCAATGGACCTATCGCGCGGGTGTCATCAGCTTTGCTATTGAGGACGCACCGACTGAGACCCAGCAGCTCGAAGTCATGGACGCCTTCGAAGGGCTGGCCTTTGCGGGAATGGACCCTGAGCAATATGATATGCTCTGGGTCCGCCATACCCACGAAGATCGCGTTGAGCTGCATTTTTGTACGCCTCGGCTGGAACTGACCACAGGCAACAGTCTGAACATTGCACCACCCGGCTATCAGAATGCCTATGACAGCCTGCGTGACCTGATGAACAAGACTCACGGCTGGGCCGATCCGATGGATTTGGAGCGCACCCAAGAGGTGCAGGTGGTGGCTGAGGCTCCAACTCGTGCGCAGGGCCGCGATGAGTTGCATGACTGGATTCTTGATCAGATCAGCATTGGCAGCATCACTGACCGTGCCAGCATGGTCGATGCTCTGACAGATGCGGGCTTCGATATTCCCCGCGCCAGCAAAAACTACATCACCGCCAAAGACCCGGAAACCGGCGAACGCTGGCGGCTGAAAGGAGAGATTTTCAATGAAAACTGGCAAGCCACCCCGGCTGAGCGAGAAATTGAACGCGGATCTGGACTTGATCCGACAGGAACATGCCACCTTGATGAATTCTCAATTGGAGATCTTCAGGACCGATTTCAGCGACATTGCGACAAGCGCGCTGAATACAATCGAGACCGATATCCGCTATTTTCTGAGCGACAGCAGGAGCGAATTGCAGAGGCGCAGCGAGACGATCCGGCGTTGGCTGACGATATCGCCTTGGGTGATCGCAGGGCTGATCTTGGTGTGGATCACCTCGACCGTGGCGGTGAGCTGGCTCTGGATGACCTTTTTGACGCGTTCGGAGCTGACGGAACTGGGCCTGACACGGATCGAACAGGCGGGGCAGATTTGGCTGACGCTGGATCCCGATCAGACCGAAATGAAAACCTGCACGATGGCGGGAACACCGATCATCTGCATCGAAATCAGGGGGCAATAAATGACGACACCCCTGACAGCCTTGGAACGCGATTTGCTCGCCTGCGTCGAGCGGTTGGTGACGGCCTGCGAAACCTCAGCGCAGGAATTGCGCGCCTTGGAAGCACGCTCGACGAACGGGATCGAGAGCAAAGTGAATGGGTTGGCGCATTGCGTGGCGCTGCTGATGAAATCGCATCTCTTGTCGGTCGCCACATTGGCCGACTTGCTGACAGAGGAGCAGACCTACGAGACGCTTCAAGAGGGCTTAGAGGCCAGCTTGAAGTTAGCGAAACGCGCCGAACAACGGCTGAACGAGACCTGAATGAACAAGAGCGCGGCCATAGTCATGGCCTTTGAAACGAAAGGAAAATAGATGAGTTTACCCTTTGATCACTTTACCATGTCCTACGGGCAGTCCCGCGACTATGGCATCGATTACCGAACGTTTGAAAAGGTGGCATGTTTGCCCGAAGGCGTTCCGTTGATGGCCCTTGCAGGGGTTTGGGGTGACTACAGCAACATCCGTTGTCTGTTCATCGACGAGGAAGGCAACGGGTATTGTCGAAATATCAGTGGCAGAGGTGGTGAATATATCATCCGAGAACTGGGCCTGAACGCCAAGGATCTAAAAGTGGGGCAGATGGTCATGTCAGTAGCGCCGCCACCGCAGCTATGATTTGTGTCATATAATGTTGAAATTTTAGCTTTGGAGGGCTATGTGAATGGCAGTAAAGGGATGGTCTAACCGTCCGAATATTAGGCCAGCTATGGCCTGCCTTTTGATTTCTTGGCTATGTGCAGAGCGTTAAAACTGGGAAGTCGAGCGCGCGGCGTTAATTGACAGGTAACGCATTTGAACCTATATTCCTCCCCATAAGGATACCAGATCGACTGTGAGGTTCCTTCCGCAACGCAAGTTGTCCAACTGGAATAGTGGATAAGGCCTAGGCCGAAGAGAGCGTCGAGATAGCCAAGGAGTTGCCTGCAAAGGTGGCTCCTTCGGTCGTTCTAGCGCCTGAAATATTTGACCTTTTTGCCTTTGAGCGCCTGACCGATGACGACTGCAATTTTCACTTTCTGACCGTTTTCTGGCTGCGGTCGATGGTGGGCGCTTTCGACAAACAGGCGCAGTTTGTGCCGGATGCCGTCGAATCTGCCCTTGTGGGGGCGAAGCGTGAAAAAGGCGGTGTAGGCCGTTCCATCACCCAACATCATCGTGGCGTTATATGTGCCATAATTTCGGTCTGATGGCGTAAGGTAAAGGCGGTTTTGCGGCAAGGTTCCAAGCAGTTCCGCCAGATCCGTTGAGGCCGCAAACCGATGCGGGCAAAATACGCGAGGGCGTATGCCGTCCATGATTTGCACCTGGCCCGCGTGTTCTGCGGTTTCAAAGGCTCTGGTCCAGCAATGGCAGGAATATTCGACAAGAATATTAACCCGGTCGCCCTTGGGCAAATCGACCGTCAATATATGTGGTGTGAGGTGAGCGACATGTAGGCGGGTGCTGTCGATCACCTGCGGCGTTACCGCCACGCCGCTGGTGTCGGTCAGGGTGCCGTCAGCCGCCACAAGATGCCGCGTCATATGTTGGCCTCAAGACGCTTGGCTTCAGTGGCTATGCGCGCGCGGAAATAGTAGATGCGGAATTCGGAAGATTTGTTCATGGGGTGCTTGTGCGGTAGGAACCTTATTCTGGATGGGAGCGGGAATATGCGTGGAGAGCCGTTTTGCAATTCAACGGAAACGCCACCCACATTTTTTTTATAGGAATGTGGAGGCGTTTCCATAAATTGATTTTTGGTCAGGTTCCCAACAGATGTGCTAGCTCAACAATCTCTGCGGCATCTGCGCCAGTGGAAACACGATTGCCGAACATTTGCCCAATGACAGCCCGTAGGCCTTCGACATCGTTAGATTGCACAGCTTCGATTCCAGCTTGAATAAGGCGTTCATGAAGCTCGGGATCCACTGCTAGTGTATGCTCCTCAGCTAGTTGTTTGAAGATGGCGATCAGGAAGTCCGGGGTTTCAGAAAGAACCTTCATGCGGATGCCCTGCATTTCGTCCAAAGAACGGCGTGCAGCGTCATAATTTTTCTCACGAATCTCACGGCGGGCGGAAACAAGCAATTTGTCATGGCGTTCTGCATCGACGCCCTGAGCATTATCGCGAAGCTCATCAAAAGAGGTTTCTGCCTTGGATACTTCTTCAGTAAGAACCCTTTCTTCATTCTCAGGGGCCATTTTCAGCAGTGCGATATCTTGTCTGATCTTACGCGCTTCTTCTGCTACGGAACGATGTGTGTCAGCATCTACAGAAGTGGAAAGTGCAGAATGTTGGCGCTCAATACGCTTCCTAATGTTACCACTGGGATCGGCATTTTCATCCAAGGTACCATCCAGATCTTCCAAGTCGCCTTCCGCGCGAGCCAGCATGGTTGCCGCCAGCTCTGCGCCGCGCTCTCCATCGTACGGGATACCGCCATCGGCTGAACGGTATAGGTTGGTGGCATCGACAACGCGCCCCAGAGAAGGAAGTTCC
This sequence comes from Phaeobacter sp. S60, assembly GCF_000826845.1. Lineage (NCBI taxonomy): Bacteria > Pseudomonadati > Pseudomonadota > Alphaproteobacteria > Rhodobacterales > Roseobacteraceae > Phaeobacter > Phaeobacter sp. S60. Next base: position 190,682 of record NZ_JSWJ01000011.1, on the reverse strand, counting down.
ACGGCAAAGCTCAGGGTGCCATTGTCACTCATTTGCCAATCAATGACAAAATCATCACCACGATTAATCCGTTCCCCGCGCTCAAGTTCGTCACGACAGCTCAGATGAAAGTTTCCTATGTGCAGATTATGTTCCGGCGTGTCTATTTCCTCGACCATGTCGTAAAATTCCACGGCGATAAAATCATCTTCTCCACCGGTCAGTGTTTTGCCCGCACGGAAAGATTTTTTACCCCGTGCAGGCAAGGCAGTTCCTTTTTTGACAAGTACTTCTAGTTTATTGCGCTCATACCCAACGAGGCCGTGCTGAACCTTAACAGCCAGCGTATAGGTCATCGGAACACTTGCTGCGCTTGCCTGGGATTTGCTGATTACGATTTCGCGGGATGCATCTGGCACCGTCTTTCCATGCGGATCAAATACCGTAATCTTGAAACGGTTGTCACCATCTTTCCGGGCGGTAACGTTGATGCTGAGCGGGCCAGAAAGGGGAATGCGTCCAGTAGAAGAGCCTTCTTCATCCAAAATTTCCACCTCATGCCCCGCCGGCATATCTGGTGCAGGTTTGAGACGGACTTTTGCTGTTTCGCTCGAGACGCGGGACTTATAATCGATTGCCAAAGAAACACTGCCTGTCACAGTTTCTTTTTGCTTGCCACTTTTTTGGGAGGAGCTTTCTCCATCCCATTCGCGGCTTTCGGCAAAAATGGCAGCTCCTGTTGCGACTGCGGTCATAGGGTCAAGGCCTCTTTCAACCCTAATAGCTAATTCGGCCTCTAGCATGTCCCAAATAACAGGCATCTTAGAGGGGCCGCCAATTGGAACGATTTTTGAAATGTCTTCGTTCCTGTACCCATTGTCAGATATGATCTTTCGGCACAGATCAATTGATTCATCCACTCGGTCTCTGATTAAATCGTTGATTTGGTTGCGGGTAAGATCAATCGAAACATAGATTTCCTCTCCGTCTTCGTCGGTCATTCTAATTTCATCTTCGGTGGCGAAAACGGACGTAGTTGGCGAGGCTGAGAGAAGAATTTTCGCTTTTTCAACAGCATGCTTACACATTGTCGAAAGGTGGTTGTATTTTTCATGGCGTTGAAAGTCTGTCGGAAGGGAAAAGTTTTCCAATAGCCATGGGCGTACAATGCTATCAAAAATTATCCGATCAAAATCACGCCCGCCCAGCATGTTGATCCCTTCATGAGCGATAACGTTTACAACACCTGCGGTACTCATCACGAGTGCGAGGTCAAAAGTACCCCCGCCGAGATCATAGACGAGGAAGACGCCATCTTTTTGCTTACTGTGAGAGATTGCCGCGAGGGCGGCCGCTACGGGTTCTTGTAGCAAACTAACTTGCTCCAGCCCCGCCAATCGTGCAGCAGCAATCGTATCTTCACTTTGCATCTGATTGAACGCGGCTGGCGTTGTGATAACAACCCCTTCAATATCTTGGCCACCGGCTTCGGTCATCGCTTGCCCGACCAGTGCTTTGATTATTTCCGCGCTACATTCAACCGGTGTCCACGTTTGCCCTGCAAAGGTAACGGGGTTTTTTGTTCCCATTGAACGTTTGAACCCGGCAGCAACATTTTTGGGAGCTGACAAAAGGCGGTCATACGCAGACTTACCGATGAAACGGTGTCCGCGTTTGTCGAGATATATCACACTGGGCAGTACATCCGTGCCATCCGCTGTTTTGAATAGGCGCGTCGATCCATCCATATGGCCGACAACTGCTGAGTTTGAGGTTCCAAGATCAATGCCGAGATACAATTTTCATTCCTTTTCATTTTTTACGGGCTGGACGAGAATACGACCCAACCTGATTATTTTCATGTCTGCCAAAATCGCGGGTTCGATCGTTTTGGAAACGATCAACTCAACGTCATCAGCGTAGTCGCCAGCATTGTCAGCAGAAGCGGCGATCCCATCATGAAACGCTTCGCCATCGAAATCGACAACTTTGACCCCGAGCTGGTTACTCAGAAGGGAAAGCTGCCGGTCGGAAAAGGTCAACTGAGCACGCAGCCTGCGCGCCTCTTTTTCTGGCATTGCTTCAACAGCTTTGAGGGTTGTTTTCGTCAATTTCCAGTAGTCGACGCAAAGCTGTGATACAGCTTCCATTTTGTGTTCAAAATCCAGTTCATCACTCATGATTTTTCCAATTTGCGTTTTGGAGATTCAAAATTACCCACCAAAAATTATCAAAAGCAGGATGATGCCGCCAATGACGACCCAATATCCAATTTTCTCATTTTTCTTCTGAGTGATCTTTTCCTTAAGTTGGACCAGCTCCAGCTTGTCATTACCCCTTGCGTATACAAGCATTTCATCGACGACTCGCGACATCCCAGAAACGTTTCCCCTGTTTCTTTCAAGCTCTTCCATTTTCCAGTTGCGATGCAAAACAGCGCGTTCTTCGTCAAGCTTTTCCCGAACTTCGGCAGACGGTGCAGCACGTGTGAAATGTATCAGGCCATTGATAATTCCAAATGCTGTTTCTGGGTCGTTACGTTCGTTGTTTATGAACAGCGCTAAGTCTCTGATAATGAGGAACGCAACAGTGTGATCACCCGGTTGTGATGTAGCTGAAACAAGCGCGGAATAGATATCAGTAACAGGCCCCCGCCGTGCCGTGGAAAAGCTGCTTTTTGCAAGATCTCGTTTTACTTTAGGCAGTTGACTTTTAGCCGCTTCACAGGCCGCGACCAAAGGCTCCAATTGTTCGCTTTGCTGTTTTTGCTCAACCAGTGTTTCCAACTGTGCAACATCGCCTCGCAAAACTTCGGCTACGGATTCAAGCTCTGGAAATGTGTGCAGTAGCGCTGCGGATAAGCGCTTTGCGTGATCATACTCGCCACGTTCGTTTGCCAAGGTTAGGCAGAGCTGCCGGAGCTTTTCATATACTCTCTTCGAGCGCCCTTCTTCATGCCCTTGTTGTTGTTCATAAACTTGGACAGGTTGATTTATTTCATCCCATTTGACCAGAAGTTCAGAAGCTGCATCGACAATAATGTTTAGATTAGCGCCCTCTTGTTCAGCACTTTTTATGACGTCGTCAATTTGATTGTTGAGCGTTGCCAAATCCGGTTCGCTCAATAGATCATATTGCCGAACAAACTGCGCTAGAAATGGGCTTGATGGGTCTCGATTGACCTCATACTCAACAATCTGATCCATGGTTTCGCCGGGCTTTTCTAGGGCCCACACGCCAATAGCAGCGGTTTTGGCCTGCATGGTCATTAACCGCCGCAAGGCCCCTTCAAGTTGGGCTGTGTCTATATTCGGAAAGCCCGCCTTTGAGCGATTTTCATTGAGGAAATCGAGCGTTTCGGAAATATCAACTTCCTCCCATGTTTTGATCAACTTGTGAAAGACATCATTGCTCCCTCTGGAGAACTGAGTGAGGTGAGAAAGAATGTTGCTTTTGGCAAGTTCGGGAAGATGTTCTGTCGCGCCAAACAGATTGGAATAATCCCCCGAAACCATCAGGGCGGTGATACTTGATATCTGCTCATCGCTCAGCTCCGGCAACCAAGAAATCTCCATTTCCAGCCTGGCAAGAGGTGCCAGAAGATTTTGCTGGGCGCGCTGAATTTGCGGCAAAGAAAATGTTTCTTCAAACTCGGCATCGTCAGCTAAGTCTGTGACTTCTGGGTGTGATGATGTGTAGTTAGCTTTCAAAATATGAAAGGCATTCTCAAGAATACTTTGTGTTTGGTTGTCCATTTTGTTTCTTATCGGTTTGTCAAAAAATTCTAAGCTCTTTGTGGCGATGCTTCATGAGTGTTCGCACTAAACGATGCCCGATCAAAATTCCGATCGGACCTGCTGCAACCAAAAGCAAGTAAAGGGAGCGCGAAACATCCCATGTTGTTTGGCCAGAAGTCGCGATTAAACCCGTTGCGCCAACGATCAATGAGACACCACCGGCAATGGCAAGTCTGCGGGCGAATTGGAAAATCTCCCGATCACATAGGTCGAGTTCCGATTCCTGGCTGTTATAATTGACGTCTGTCATATTCGTTCTCGCAATTCATAAGGTATCGAAATATTTTTTTGCCAGATCCGTTTCTGGCTCTCCGGTTTGCGCTGCTTGGTCAGCGACATAACCGATGATCTTGGACAGCTTTTCAATCGGAAGGTTCGTCCCCCTCTCGCTGTCCTCTGCAAGCACGGCATATGACGCTCTTTCAGCAAGATCCGGGCTGTCGCCTTTTTTGACCTTCCCACGTCCAGCGAGAAGCCATTCCAAGCTTACGTTAAATGAATCACAGATCGTAATGGCTGCGGCTGCGGGCAGGTCACGCTTTTCCTGCTCATAGTTTTTATAGGTCCTATCTGTCACCTCGATGGCTGCGGCCATGACCTGCTGTGTAAGGTCATTTGCCTTGCGAACCTCGCGCAACCGCAGGCCTATTCCTGACAATTCTGTTGACAACAGGTGATTCCGTTCATTATTGGTGAAAATAATTTCACTTTGCTGCGATTTGTTTTCTTTTGTTCACTTTGCAGAGCTGCTTCCTGAAACACAACAAAAAGGTGAATTGTGACCAAAACTCTCGAAACACCCAAAGAACTGGCCGAGCGTGTCGGGCTGCCTGTCACCAACATTCGGTATCTGATCCGCGAGGATATGCTGGATCATATTTTCACCGCCCCCGGCAAACGTAACCCCAAGATCCCGAACGGTGCGTGGGAGAGGTATATTGCGCAGTTTACGGTCAAGGCGCAGGTAAAGGGGGCGGGATCATGAGGCCGAAGACCCCGCTCATGGCCAGTGAAACCACCGCCGCGCGCCTGCTGGATCTGGGGGCAAAGCAGTTCAGATATTTGGTGGATGAAGGGTATTTGCCGAAAGGGTATGAAATCGCCCCCGGCGTCGTGCGTTGGGACACAGATACGTTGAAGCAGATCTCAAATGGTGAGGTTGGTGAAGTTCAGGGATCAATTGAATGGTGATCCGGCGCAAGAAATACCTGTGGCGGCATTCGTCCGGTCGCTGGTATGTGCGCAAATGCGTCAACGGCAAGATGATCTATCTTGGGCGCATCACGGCGGAGGAAGGCACCGCCGATTTTGACCACCAGTATTGGGAAATCGTGAGTGGCAAGAGGGCGGAGGTGAAAACCTCATGGACCGCACTGATTGCCGCTATGCGCGAAACCGACAAATGGGCAGGCTTCTCGCCCCGGTATCGCAAGGATTTGGAACCTGTTTTTGAATATTTGACCGAGAAAATTGGCAAGGCGGACGTAGCTCGTCTGACACAAGCTGATATTTACGATGCGATGGAAAAGAACCGGCACCGGGTTCGGTTCGCGAATTACATCCCGACCGCGATCAGCATGTTGTCCAAGCTGGCGATCCGCAAACGGTGGCGCAGGGACAATCCCGCGATTGATATCGAACCGCTCAAAGTTCCGAAGGCGCGCAAAAAGCCGCATATCCCTTGGGCCGATTGGGCGGTGGAGAAGATGCGGGAGGAAGGGAAGCCACTGCCTCTTCTGATTTTCGAGATTGGCGTGGGCAGTGTGCAGCGCCCCGGTGATTGGGTGGATTTCCAGTGGGGCGATTATGATGGCGAAACTCTGAAGCTGCGCCAGAACAAAACCGGCAAACCTTTGTTGTTGCCGTGCACTGAGGCGTTGAAGAAAGCCTTGGATCAGGCGAAGGCCGAGCTGGGATTCGCCCCGCATCCTTCACGGCACATCCTGACGCGCGCAGATGGTTCTGCGATGGATTATCACGCGATGGCGCGGGTAATGGTGCGAGAGCGTAAGCGGCTGGGCCTGATGGACTTTGATCAACACGCGTTGCGCTATCGGGGTGTGATGGAACTGGCGTGGGCTGGCTGCACCGACGACGAGATTGCCAGCTTCAGCGGCCATACATCCAAAGCCATGATCATCAAATATGCAGGCGAAGCGCGGCAAATCATGCGAGCGCGTCAGGCGGCAGCAAAGCGCAAATGACCCCGAACAGAACAGGCACAGAACGTGAAACTGATACTAGAGGTGATACCCAATGAGCAGAAAAATCCATAACACATTGATTTTATTGGAGGCGAGTACCGGAATCGAACCGGTGTACACGGATTTGCAATCCGCTGCGTCACCACTCCGCCAACTCGCCTTACCGGTGGTGTGAGGCGTGATTAATCACATGCGGGGGAGCGGTGCAAGGGGAGCCGTGCAGAACTGGGCGGAAAAATTGAAAAAATCCGTTGTGGCGCTGCCTTGTCCTAAAGGGCACGCTGACCTCAGGCTGGGGGAGGTCAAGACAGGTGCCTGTCCCGGTGATATTTGTTCGCACAACAATCGGATTTGGAATACTCGCGGCGACGACGCATAGCTGCGGGCAATATGCAGGAGCGCCCCGCTGCCTTCAGATCAGGTTGACGTGACACCGGGGCCGGAAAGGGCTTTGTTGAGCGCGTTTGCAATCAGCTGTGGCACCTGCGGGAGTGCCCCGAGAACCGGCAGAGTATCGCCGCCAAAGCCTGCATCGGCCAGCGCATCGGGAATGTCGTCACGCACGTGCTCGCCCGCTTGCGCAAAAAACGGCAGGCAGAGGTTGGGCCGCGCTGGGGCGGTGTCTTCGAACACTCGGGCGGTCGTTGCGATGCGCGGGTCTTCCTCAACGTAACCGGTGGCCAGCGTGGTGCCGGGAAGGCGGTCGCGCATCGCCGTTGCAAAGGCCTCTGCCGCCTCTGCGGCCTTGGGGCCACGGGCTGAGCCATGTGCCGCGAGCAGAATACGGGTTTGGGAAAGGGACCAGCCGCGTGCGGCGCAGGCCAGGGCAAGCGCATCGCAGGCAAGGCCGGGCAGGTTGGGGTCAAGCCCAAAGGGCGGAAGATGATGAACGTCGTGCCCTTGCAGCCGTCGTGGCAGCACAGAACTGGTAAACCAGCCATTTGCCATAAAGAACGGATAAACCAGCGCGCCCTGAGGTGTCACCTGTTCCAGCCTGTCGGAGGTGGCAAGGGTGGCCGAACGGATATCCCAGTCCGGCAACAGGGTTGCGACCGCATCCGCAAGCTCTGCCAGCGCGCGTTCCTGCGGGGCGGGATCGGAGGGCTGGCCGTGTGCGGTGATGACGGCGGTGGGCCGGTGCACCGGTATAGCGTGGGGAGAGGTCATCTGGCGTGGTTTTCCGACTGTGCGATGATCTGGACGGCGAGGGCGGGCTAGATATCGCAGATAGAGGTTTCGTTGTGGATTTACTACGTTGTGCTTTCACCCACGGATCACTTTTGCAGCGGCAGAGCGTGGCGGGTCACTCGGTTGCCTTTGTCAGGGCAGCGGCGGATTCAGGCAAGGGCGCGCTGATTGGGCATCAAACCTGCGGGGACCGCAGATCGTTGAGAAAGCTGCGCAGCTGCTCCGTGTGGATCGGCTTTGTGAACAGCTGGGCATCCAGTCCTTGCGCCAGCGTGGTGATGTCTGGGCGGAGGGTGGCGGACATAAGGCATGCAGGGAGAGGACCAAGATCGCGACGCAGATCCTCGATGACTTTGGCGCCGCTTAGGTTTGACCCCAGGTGCAGATCGATCAGCAGAACATCCGGGGCGACCTCAATTTCGGCCAGCAAGGTCCGGGCTTCACCCTCGCTGGCGCAGGGCAGCACGTCGATCTGCCATTGTTCCATAGTGAGGCTCAGCGCCTGCCGCAGGTCTGTATCGGCAACAATCAGCAGCGCGATCAATTGCGGCAGCTGCGCAGCGGCAGGGCGAGGGGGCGCCGCGTCAAGAAGCGATGCCTCGCCGATCTTCGGCTGGGCGGCGTCGCGGGGCAGGTCAATGGCAAAGACCGTTCCACGCCCGACCTCAGATCTGAGTGTCAGGGGGTGGCCAAGCAGCGCGCAGGCACGCTCCACAATGGCCAGCCCCAGCCCCATTCCGTCAGCAGCACTCGCCGTGGCATTGAGGCGCTGGAACTCCGCGAAAATGCGGCCGCGATCTCGTTCTGCAATACCGATCCCCGTATCCCAGACCTCAACCCGGACGGAGGCGTGACGGGGCCGTACGCCAATCAGGACACCACCTTGGTCGGTGTAGCGCAGAGCGTTGGAAATCAGGTTCTGCAGGATGCGCCTCAGATAGGTCACATCACTCAGCACGCGCGCCCGACTGGGTCTGAGGCGCAGGGTCAGTCCTTTTATATCAGCGATCGGGCGCATCTCGTCCCGCAGTTGGCCCAACAGATCATCCAGATCGAGGGGGGCCACATGGACCTCGGCGCGACCGGAATCCAGCCGTGAGATATCAAGGAGGGCGGAGACCAGCGTTTCGACACTGTCCAGCGCATTGGCCGCCTTATGCAACGTGTCCTGAGGCGCACCGTCGGGAAGTTCGCTTTCCAGAGCGGCGACAAAGAGTTTTGCGGCAGATAAGGGTTGCAGCAGATCATGGGAGGCGGCAGCGACAAAGCGGGATTTGGACGCATTGGCCCGTTCAGCGGCCTGCAGCGCGTCTTCCAGCTCCAGCGTTCGCTCCAGCACGCGTTGTTCCAGGGTGTCGCGTGCCTCGCTCATGGCACGGGCGGCCTGCCGTTCGGCGGTGACATCGGTGAAGCTGATCACAAAGCCGCCATCGGGCATATCCTGCATAAACACCGTCAGAACCCGCGTCGCACCCTGCTGAATATCGAAAGAGAGCGGAGCCCGCGCGCGCTGATCGGCGGTGGTCTTTGCGGAAGCTGAACTGTCCCCCAATGCGGTGCGCGGGCGCGCCCAGTCTGCGACTTGATCGGCGATATCCGCCTGCGCAAAGGTAAAGGTCTCGCGCAGTCGCTCAAAAATACCCTCAAACCGGCTGCCGATGCGAAATCGCCCGATCGGGATCGACAGCAGATCCCCCATCAGCCGGTTCCACCCGACCAACCGGGCCTGCTGATCGAAGATGCAGACCCCCTGGTTCAGATGTTCTAATGTGGCGCGGATCAGGCGGGCCTGATCGTCGAGAATGCGTTCACGTTCCTGATGCTGGATCCGCATGATATCCGTGACATCGGTCTGCAGGATGACCGTGCCGTCATCCGGCGTCCGGTGCTCGCTCACCTGCACCCACCGATTGCCGGTCATGCGGACGTTGAACATGACGCTGCGGTCCTGATGTCGTGCTAGTCGGCGCGCAGCCCAAGTGGTGGGGGGCGTGCCTGTCGGCAGCGACAGGGCCGTGCTGGAACTGACCAGCTGAACGTAGCTGTCAAACCTCAATCCCGGACGCAGATCTGCGCAGATGTCCGGCATGTGCATGCCAAATCGGCTGTTGCACATCACCAGCACATCCTGCGCATTGAAGAGCGCGAACCCTTCCTGCACGGTTTCAATGGCATTGGCGAGATTGGCGCGCGCGGCTTCGGTTTCGCGGTTGGCCTCGGCGAGCTTGGCGTTCGAGAGATTGAGCAGATCCAGCGTGCGCTCCAGATCGCGGGTGCGGCTGCGGATTTCCTCTTCCAGCAAAACAGCGCGTTCGAACTGCGCATAGGCAAGGCCGGAGGCATCGGTATCCTGTTCCACCCGGCGCATCAGGGTTGCGGTGATTTTCAGCAGTTTTTCATTCTGCCGTTCCAGAGAATCGCGCGGATCAATCAGGCCTTCGGTCATGGCCTGACCGCAGTGTCGTCTGTTTCGGGCGGGTAGATGGCCACTCCGGTCAGGGTCTGGTTCACATGGATGGAGTTCACCTGCTCCCCATAGGTGCAAAACCCAACCGCGCGGTGTTTGGCCAGCAGCGTGGAGATCTGAGGGGTCAGCTGTTTCTGCTGGGCCTCCATCCGTCGCAGCAGGCAATCGCAGGCCAGAATCACATCCGGTGTCCGGGTCTCTCCCAGCGCAGAGAGTGCGTGGTCGAGATGATCCACCATATCGAGAGGCTCTGCCAGTGTCAGCACGACCCCTTCGTCGATGGCGGAGAAAAACACTAGATCGCCAGTGTCTGCGACCTGTTGGATCGCGCGCACATGATGCTGGCCACCAATGCGCACCACGACGGGATGGGCGGCAAAGGTGAAGGTGGTCAGCTGTTCCGGATCCTTGCCCAGCAGGCGCGCATATTCCCGCGCTGCCGGTTCGGCGTTGATCTCATGGACCAGTCTGCGAGCAGGATCAGCCCCGGTTACCACCATGCGCTGGGCCGTCGGTACCAGATGATCGGTGTTGAAGACTTTGATCGGGCAGTTGCTGCGGATCTGTAGCAGGACCGCTGCGTCCTGCCGTGCCTTCCCATCACAGAGGACATATGTCGCGCCAAAATCGCTGCCATCTCCGGCGGATCCGCCAAACAGTGGCACCGGGCCAAGCCCCGGCGCAAGATCGGCAGTGAGCGCGTCCTCCTTGACCGACAGCCCATCAATCAACAGGAAGGCAAATTCGGATCCCCACTGTGGTGTCTCCCGCGCCATATCGTTGCGATTGCGAATGATCTGGTCGATCTGGCTCTGGGCATCATAGGCGTTCAGATCGTCAATCGGCAGAACACGGGCGCTGAAATGGCTGCGCGGAAGGCCGATGGCGACAATCTCTCCATCTGTGTAACCGGCCTCGCCGATTTCGCCTGCGGTGGTACAGCCAACCACCTGTGCGGGGGCCAGATCATGTGCGGCCGCCGCGCTGAGCGCATCGATATCGGCTTGGGGAGAGACAAAGAGAATGATCAACTCAAGCTCATCCAACGGCGCCAGCATCTGCGCCAACCTCGCCAGCGCATCAGGCGCGTCGGCGTCTGCAAAACCGGTGCGGGTGATGCGACCGGCGTGATGCAATGCGGCAGCCATAGCTGGCAGAGTGCGCTCGGCCTCCGCCTGTGCGGCTGCGGGGATATCGGTGTTGGCGCGGGGACGGGCAGGGCGTGTCATGCTGGATGGTAGGCAGTTCAGCCCAGATCTTGCAAGACGTTTGCAAAGCTGGTTTCCTTTGCGATCAGAACTGCTTGGGTGCGGCTTTGCACACCGAGTTTGCGCATGATTGCGGTGACATGAGCCTTGACCGTGGTTTCGGCGATGGACAGGTCATAGGCGATCTGCTTGTTCAGTTTGCCAGCACAGATCAGCTGCAAGATGCGCGCCTGCTGATTGGTCAGTGTCGCCAGTCGCCCGGTCGCGTCCTGCGTTTCGCTGTCGCGCGGCAACAGTACATAGCCAGGCGGGACAAAGGGCGTGCCCTTTGCGATGGCGTCGAACGCGCTGATGTAGATCTCGCGCTGGCTGTGCTTGGGGACGAAACCTGCGGCACCTGCGTGAATGGCGGCACTGATCACCCGATTGTCCGCCATGGATGAGACGACTAGGATCGGCGCGCTGGTGGCGTTGCGCAACCGGATAAGCCCGTCCAGCCCATGAACATCCGGCAGATTCAGATCCAGAACCACCGCATCGGGGGCCGCTTTATCGGCGATCTCGGCCATGGCCCGTTCCAGTGTCGGTGCGGTTGCGATGGTGCTAATCCCGACTGTCGCGCGCAAGGTCATCGCCAAAGCGTCGCAGAACAGCGGATGATCCTCGACGATCAGCGCGGTGACAAAGCGGGCCAAGCCTTGCGGATCGGCGGTGGCGCTCTGCGTCGTGGCTGTTGTGGGGGACGTCTGTGTCATCGAGCTCCTGAGGTCGGGCGGCTGGTTCTGTGGCATAGGTCAGGCACTTGCAGTGACTTAAGCGCTGCTGTCGGCGAGAATCATGCTAACAGCAGAGATGCGGACCTACCAATAGGCGAAAGGTCGAAGGCGATGATCATGATCTGCGATCTGGACCGACAATGGTCAAGAACAAGCTGACGGCACAGGCTGACCGAAAGCGTTTAGGCGGGGTAGCCCACCGTTGGCCTGCAACCAATGTCGCATATCGGGGCGGTTCCGGTTTAGACTATGCAATGTCATGCAGGCCGTCCGCTGTCTGCCAGGATTGAGATCCCCAGCCGATCGCCAGAAGAAGGAATAGCGCTTATGAAACTTGCCGATACCCGCACCATAGCTGCCCCGCGCGCCGAGGTCTGGCAGGGGTTGCTGGATGCCGAAACCCTGAAGAACGCGGTGCCGGGCTGTCAGGAGATGGACGGCTCCGCCGAGAATGGCTTCACGGCGGTCGTTGTGCAGAAAGTGGGTCCGGTGAAAGCGACGTTTCGCGGGACTGTGACGCTTTCAGATCTTGATGCGCCAAACAGCCTGACCCTGCGCGGCGAGGGGAAGGGCGGCGCTGCCGGTTTTGCCAAGGGGGATGCCCATGTGACTTTGAGCGACGGCGAAGATGGGCAGACCCTTCTCAGCTATGAGGTGGAGGCCAAAGTTGGCGGCAAGCTGGCGCAGCTGGGCAGCCGTATCATTGATGGCTTTGCCAAGAAGATGGCCGATCAGTTCTTCGAACGGTTTCAGAGCGCTGTTGAAGCCGATGAGGCAGCTGGCGCCGACGCGGAGGCAGACGACGCGGACACCGAAAACCCCACCGATGACGACGCGCCGCGCAAGGGGTGGATTGGCCGCGTGCTGGGCAGCTGACACGGCCAAAGATCAGATCTGCGGCAGTCGATGGTTCCAAGCGAAGCTGCGAAATTTGAGATTTTCACGCCAGATCCGCTTGACGCTCAGAAAGCACCGATTTATAGACCAAATTCCCTGAGCGGGTATGGTGAAATGGTATCATAAGAGCCTTCCAAGCTTAAGGTGCGGGTTCGATTCCCGCTACCCGCTCCAGGATGTCCCACATCAGCTGCTACTTGTGCCGCCTGCGCACTCACCCTTCACAACGCGGCACGTCTGGTTGATCTGCGGCATGCGGCGCTATGGCCAGGGATGATGGTCTCTGTGCGCTTGACCTTAGAGGTTTGCGCAGTCATGAACCTTGGCGATGCGCAGGCTCGAGAACCTGCCACACGGAACGTCGAAGGAGCTGACATGGCGGGAAATCAAGCGGTCCCGACTGCGGATGTAGAGCGCGAGAAATCACGCAAAGTTGGTGTTCTTTCCGCACTGTGGCCATTCATGCGTCCCTATCGTGTGCTGATGGCCATGGCGACGCTGGCGCTGGTGTTGACAGCGGGTCTATCGCTGACCCTGCCGCTGGCGGTACGTCGGGTTGTCGACAATTTCCGGATCTCCGAAGCCGCGCTCCTCAATCAGTATTTTGCCGCTGCCCTTGTGATCGCTGCGCTGTTGGCGGCAGGCACCGGGCTGCGTTACGCGCTGGTCACACGGCTGGGCGAGCGGGTGGTTGCTGATATCCGCAAGGCGGTGTTTGACCGTGTCATTGGCATGAGCCCGGCGTTCTATGAACAGATCATGACCGGCGAGGTACTGAGCCGGATCACCACAGATACCACGCTGATCCAGTCGGTTCTGGGGTCCTCCGTGTCGATTGCCCTGCGCAACATGTTGATCTTCATCGGTGGTTTGGCGCTGATGCTGCTGACCTCGGCCAAGCTGACCAGCCTCGTGCTGCTGATCGTGCCTGCGGTGATCGTGCCGATCCTGGTGCTGGGGCGGCGCCTGCGCAAGATCAGCCGCGAGAACCAGGATTGGATCGCGGCCTCGTCTGGCAATGCGGGGGAGGCGCTGGGCGCAGTTCAGACGGTTCAGGCCTACACCCATGAAGGTGCAAGCCGGAGCGAATTCAGCCGTCTAACCGAAACCGCCTTTGACGTGTCGATGCGACGGATCCAGACACGCGCCTTTCTGACTGTCATCGTGATCTTCTTGGTTTTCTCCGGGGTGGTTGGGGTGTTGTGGATGGGCGCCAATGACGTGCGCGCAGGTGTGATGACCGAGGGCACCTTGGTTCAGTTTGTGATTTATGCGGTTCTCGTTGCAGGCTCGGTTGCAGCACTGTCGGAAATCTGGAGCGAATTGCAGCGGGCCGCGGGGGCGACCGAGCGGCTGGTGGAGCTGCTGACAGCGATAGATCAGGTCCAAGATCCCAAGCAGCCCCAAACGCTTGTCACACCAGTGCGCGGGGAAATCCGGTTTGACAACGTATCCTTCCGCTATCCGGCGCGTCCACAGATCCCGGCGTTGGTGGATGTTTCCCTGACCGTGCAGCCGGGGGAAACGGTTGCCTTCGTCGGGCCGTCTGGTGCGGGTAAGACAACCATCATCCAGATGATCCAGCGGTTTTATGATCCGACGTCTGGTGCCGTTTGCCTGGATGGTATGCCGTTGCGGGATCTGCAACGGGATGATTTCCGCAAACATATCGCCTTGGTGCCGCAGGATCCGGTCATTTTTGCGCTGTCCGCGCGTGACAACATTCGCTTTGGCCGCCCCGGTGCCAGCGACGCTGAGGTTGAGGCCGCTGCCCGAGCTGCAGCAGCGCATGAGTTTATCACCGCACTGCCCGAAGGCTACGACAGCCAGGTTGGCGAGCGCGGTGTCATGCTCTCGGGTGGGCAGAAACAGCGGATTGCGATTGCCCGTGCCATTCTGCGTGATGCGCCGGTGCTGCTGCTGGACGAGGCGACATCTGCGCTTGACGCGGAAAGCGAACGTCTGGTGCAGGCGGCTGTAGACGAGCTAAGCCAGGGGCGCACCACATTGATCGTGGCGCACCGGCTGGCGACCGTGAAGAAGGCAGACCGCATCGTGGTCATGGAAGAGGGGCGCATCGTGGCCACCGGCACCCATGACCAACTGGTCGCCGAGGGCGGTCTTTACGCTCGTCTGGCGCGGCTGCAGTTCACCGATGGACTGGCTGCAGAATAGGCAAATCCCGCCTCAAACGGTCACTATTTCGGTTTCAAGGTTGAAAACTGTCAAATGTCGCTGCGTCAAAGCGCAGGCTTCCTTGACGTGACCCTGTCGGCGCGCTTGCACGACAGGCCGTTTCAAATCATTTTGTGTTAACTGAAATTCCCCGGCACAAGGGGACTAGGGGAGGAAACCAATGGGATTTGCCACGGCCGCGGACTGCTTGGCACTAGTGAATGAAATGCCCTTCGGGCAGCGAAACATGCCGACAACGCTCTATGGGTTGTTGTCCCGTACGGCCGGGAAGTTTCCTGACAACAAGGCGGTCAGCTATCAGATCTTCTCGGGCCCGACCGACAAGGCCGAGACCCTGACCTGGCGCCAGCTGAAGGATAAGGTCACTCAGGCGGCGAATATGTTCCGCTCCATGGGGATCGGAGAGAAGGACGTCGTTGCCTATATCCTGCCCAACTGTAACGAAACGGTTGTGACACTGCTGGGCGGCGCTGTGGCCGGGATCGCCAATCCGATCAACCCATTGCTCGAGCCAGAGCAGATCGCCTCCATCCTGCGCGAGACCGGGGCAAAGGTGGTGGTGACGCTGAAGCCGTTCCCGAAGACCGACGTGGCCCAAAAGGTCGCCGAGGCGGTGCGCCACGCGCCTAAGGTAAACACGGTTCTGGAAATCGACCTCAACCGCTATCTGACCCCGCCGAAGTCTTGGATCGTGCCGATGATCCGCCCAAAACTTGAGGGCAAGGACAAGCTGGCGCATGCGGACTACAAGAACTTCAACAAAGAGCTGCGCAAGCATCCCACCGAGCTGACCTTTGCGGATTCCGACAGCGACCGCGTGGCCTGCTATTTCCACACTGGCGGCACCACCGGCATGCCTAAGGTGGCACAGCACACTTATTCCGGCATGAACTACAACGGTTGGCTGGGCAGCAAGCTGCTATTCACTGCCGAAGACAACATCATGTGTCCGTTGCCGCTGTTCCATGTCTTTGCCTGCCATGTGATCCTGATGGCGGCTGTTGCCTCCGGTGCGCATGTGGTGTTCCCAACGCCACAGGGCTATCGCGGCGATGGTGTCTTTGACAATTTCTGGAAGTTGATCGAACGCTGGAAGATTTCCTTCATCATCACGGTGCCCACGGCGATCTCAGCGAAGATGCAGCGCCCGGTGGATGCGGATGTTTCCACCGTGAAAACCGCTTTCTCCGGTTCGGCCCCCTTGCCGGTCGAGCTGTTCAAACGGTTTGAAGAAGCAACCGGCGTCAAGATCGTCGAAGGATACGGCCTGACCGAGGCAACCTGTCTGGTGTCCTGCAATCCGGTTCAGGGTGAGAAGAAAATCGGCTCGATCGGTATTCCGCTGCCCTATACGGATGTGAAGATCGTCAAAGGAACTGAGAGCGGCGCAGTTGAACTGGGTGTGGATGAGATTGGCGAGATCTGCATCTCCAGCCCCGGTGTCTATGCCGGTCACACCTATACCGAGGTCGAGAAAAACGACGGTCTGTTCTACAAGGATCAATACCTGCGCACTGGCGATCTTGGGAAGCTGGACAGCGACGGGTACCTCTGGATCACCGGTCGTGCCAAGGATCTGATCATTCGCGGTGGTCACAATATCGACCCGGCCGAGATTGAAGAGGCGCTTCTGGGGCATGAGGCCGTGGCCTTTGCCGGCGCCATCGGCCAGCCGGATGCTCATGCCGGCGAGGTGCCTTGTGCCTTTGTCGAGCTGGTCGACGGTGCCAGTGTTAAAGCAGAGGAGCTGTTGGCCTATTGCCAAATCCACGTACATGAGCGGGCTGCGATCCCCAAACATGTCACTGTAATGGATGAGTTGCCGAAAACCGCCGTGGGCAAGGTCTTCAAACCGGATCTTCGTAAGAATGCCATCACCCGGATCTACAACGACGCGCTGCTCAAGGCTGGTCTGCCAGCCCGTGTCGAACAGGTGGTCGATGACAAAGGTCGCGGTCTGGTCGCGCAGGTCGAAGAAAACGGTGCCAAGGCCTCGGATATCTCCGATGTGCTGGGGGTCTTTACCCGCCCGTGGGAACCCCTGCCCAAGGCGTGATCGCCTGCCTTCGGCATTGGTCTTTGTAAGAGTTTGAGAAAGCGTCCCACCGGGGCGCTTTTTTCAATTCTGGGGCATGGTTTTTGACCGCAGCGCTGCTAGGCTCATCCCGCGTGCTACGACACAAGGAACAGGCGAGATGAACTACGAGCGGCTGATCGACGAGGAAACTTGGGCCTTTATCCGCAAGACCGGCGAATGTTATCCGGATGACGCGGTGGATCTGTCGATTGCCGAACAGCGTAAGGTCTATGACGCCATGGCGGCTGAGTTTCGCGCGGCGCGTCCTGATAGTGTCAGCTGCGAGGATCGTCTGGTGGGTGCCGTTCCGGTGCGGATCTACACCGCCGGAGAACCGGGCTGCACGGTGATGTACTGTCATGGCGGCGGGTTTGTGGTTGGCGGGTTAGACAGCCATGACGACGTCTGTGCCGAGCTTTGCGCGCAAACCGGTTATCGCGTGGTCGCTGTGGATTACCGTCTGTCGCCCGAACACCTGCATCCTGCTGCCTTTGAAGATGCCTGGGCGGTCTGCCAGTGGATCTCTGCCAGCTTCGATGGCGATCTGGTCCTGGCCGGGGACAGCGCCGGTGCCAATCTCTGCGCTGCGGTGGCACATCATGCCCGTGGACGGCTCACGGGGCTGGTCGGTCAGGTGCTGATCTACGGGGCCTTTGGCGGTGACATCAACGAAGGCTCTTATCTGGAACATGCGCAGGCCCCAATGCTGACGCGGGATGACATTCTGTTCTATGGACAGCTGCGGCGCCCGGAGGGAAGTGAGGTCGGCACTGACCCGACATTGGAACCGCTTGCTGACAATGATTTCTCAGATCTGCCTGCCACCGTGCTGGTCACCGCTGATTGCGATCCCGTGCGCGATGACTCCCGTCACTACCGCGACAAGATTTTGGCAGCCGGGGGCAAGGCACATTGGATCAATGAGCCGGGGTTGGTCCACGGCTATCTGCGCGCCCGCCACAGCGTTGGCCGCGCCCGCGACAGTTTTGAGAGGATTTCCGTTGCAGTGGAAGCGCTGGGGCAGGGGCTCTGGCCTTATGAGTGACGCCGACCCTAGCCTGCAAAGTCACGGCATTGTTCGGGTGCGGCACTGCGGTCGTACCATCCACCGCTTTTGACGCGCCAGTCGCTCGTGTGGGTGGTCACATAAGACCAGTTGCCCACCGGGAGATGGGAATACCCAATGACATCGCCGGGCTGGATCACTCCTATTCGCGCCGTTCCTGCACTGTGACCTGAGTAGAGCGGCACCGGACCACCAAGCCAGCCAAGGCAGGCGCTTTCAAATTCATCGCGGATCGGCAGATCGACAAGAAGGCGGCGCAGATGGGTGTCATTCAGTGCCAGCTGACGGCGCTTGGTATTGACCTTGCAGCCGTGAAACTGCTCTAGCCCCCGGATTTCCTGCACCTGTCGATTGCTGTGTGGGTCAAGCGCGACCGATTTGCCCAGACAGTCGCTATTGTCAAAGACGCTTCGCCCCAATGTCGACCCGAAGCAATAACCGGCCCGGTCCATGATCAGATTCCGCGTGAACCAAAGATCGTCACAGCCATCCTGCGCCAATGCGGGCAGCGGCAGAAGCAGCAGTATCAGGGCAAGGCAATGTCGGGTCATGGCAGGCTCCTGTCGGGCGAATACATCGATCATCCAAAGAAGCCTGCCACGGATCCTCAGCTGAGGAAAGATTTTGCCTTCATCGTGTCGGCAATTGGCGCACCAAGACGGCTGAGAATGGTGGGGGCCAGTTGCAGCTGATCAATCACCACATCCTCTGCAGGGCCTGTCGCATCGCCAAAGTAATAAAGCGCGGTTTCCTGTTGCAGGGGGCTGCGCCCGCCGTGGTGGCCGCGCTCATCCTGGCCATGATCTGCGGTGACGATGATCTCATAGCCCATGTCGCGCCATTTGATAATGAACGGGGCCAGCATCTCGTCCATCACGAAACAGGCGTGATCCATCTCCTGACAGTCGTGAAAGAACCGGTGCCCCATGCAATCCAGCGTGCAGGTGTGCAGCATGCCGTAGTTGAGGCCAAAGCGTAGGCAAAGATTGGTTAGCGTGCCAAAGAGGTCCACGTCGGAGGGGGTCATCTGGTTGACCAGCCCGTAGCCGGTCATCGAATGGAACCGCCCGTGATTGATCGTGGCGCTGTCGGCCTCGTCATACTCCACATCGCGCACCGGATCATAGGGATGGCGATTGAAGAAGGAGGACCAGAAGCTATGGGCAACTGCACCTGTCACGCCACCACCCTGACGTACCTGACTGAATACATCCTTGTGCCCCAGACGGAAGACATTGCCATTGCCGGTGCAGCCGTGCTCAGCCGGGACCACGCCGGTGTGGATCGAGGCATAACAGCTGGCGGAAATCGACGGCAGCACCGCCCGGTGTTTCCAGACCCGTGCCTCGCCGCTGTCGACCCAGCCTTCCAGATTGCCAAACAGCCGACGGAAATTGCGCCAGGGGACGCCGTCCAAGATGATGAGGAGAAGTTTGTTGTCCATCGCAGAACCCAGGGTCTTATAGAGGTGAGTTAAAAAGGCGGTCGTGAGGATTGTACCTGCGACCGCCTTTGAGAACGTCCCGCCGCAGTCGCCTGCGATGAGAGGTGATATGCACTGCCTGCTTGCTAGTTGCCGGCGCTTTCCATCTTGCGGTTGGCGATGACCTCTTCCAGCCAGCCCAAACGCATTTCCGGCACCGAGCTGAGCAACAGATCGGTATAGTCGTCAAAGGGTGGCGACAGTACCTCGGTTTTACCGCCATAGCGCTGCACGCGGCCCTGATACATCACCGCGATATTGTCCGAAATCGCCCGCACTGTGGCAAGGTCATGGGTGATGAAGAGGAAGGCGACATTCTCGATCTTCTGCAATTCGAGCAGCAGTTTGAGGATGCCATCCGCCACCAGCGGATCCAGCGCCGAGGTGACCTCATCGCAGATGATCATCTTCGGCTTGGCGGCCAAGGCGCGGGCAATGCAGACACGCTGTTTCTGCCCACCCGACAGCTCTGCCGGGTAGCGATCCATGAAGCTTTCGCCCAGTTCGATCTCATCCAGCAGTTCGATGATCCGCTTGCGCTTCTCCGCGCCTTTCATGCCGAAGTAGAACTCCAGCGGGCGCCCGATGATGGTGCCCACGGTCTGGCGCGGGTTCATGGCCACATCTGCCATCTGGTAGATCATCTGCAACTCGCGCAGATCTTCGCGGCTGCGCCCCGCCAGATCGGAGGACAGGGTGCGGCCTGCGAACTCGATCTCGCCCTCGCGCGGCGGCAAGAGGCCGGTGATCACCCGTGCGAGTGTCGATTTCCCAGAGCCGGATTCCCCAACCACCGCCAATGTCTGACCGGGGTGCAGGTCAACATTCACATTGTGCAGCACGTCGAACTTGGTGCCCTTGTAGCGCGCGGTGATATTGCGCACGCTCAGCACCGGTTCCGGGGTGGGGGCCTTCTCCTCATGGGTGATGGAGCGGACCGAGACCAGGGCCTGAGTATACTCCTCCTGCGGTGCGTTGATGATCTGATCAACAGGGCCGTATTCCACCATATTGCCGTGGCGCAGCACCATGATGTCGTCGCTCACCTGCGCCACAACCGCGAGGTCATGGGTGATATAGAGCGCGGCGACACCTGTGTCGCGGATGGCTTCCTTGATCGCCATCAGCACCTCAATCTGGGTGGTCACATCCAGCGCCGTTGTCGGCTCGTCAAAGACCACCAGATCCGGCTCCGGGCAGAGCGCCAGCGCGGTCATGCAGCGCTGCAGCTGGCCGCCTGAGACCTGATGCGGGTAACGCTCGCCGATATTATCGGGATCTGGCAGGCCCAGCTTGGCAAAGAGGGTCCGCGCGCGCGCCTCGGCCTCTTTCTTGGAGAATTTGCCCTGCTCAACCGCCGCTTCGATCACCTGTTCCATGATCTTTTTGGCCGGGTTGAAGGAGGCAGCAGCCGATTGCGACACATAGGTCACCTCGCCACCGCGCAGACGGCGGATATCGCGCAGTTTTGACTGCAGGATGTCGCGACCGTTCACCCAGACCTCGCCGCCGGTGATTTTGACCCCACCGCGGCCATAGGCCATGGAGGCCAGACCGATGGTGGATTTTCCCGCGCCGGATTCCCCGATCAGCCCCAGCACCTTGCCCGGTTGCAGGTCAAAGCTGACACCATGCACGATTTCGATGTCATGCGGCTTTTCACCCGGCGGGTAGACAGTTGCGCCGATCTTCAGATTGCGCACTTTCATAAGAGGTTCGCTCATCCGCGGCCTCCTTTCAGAGAAGTTGTGCGGTTCAGGACCCAGTCCGCCACAAGGTTGACCGAGATCGCAAGGGTGGCGATTGCAATGGCGGGCAGCAGAGCCGCCGGGATACCATAGACGATGCCTTCCTTGTTCTCTTTCACGATGCCGCCCCAGTCGGCTTCCGGCGGTTGCACGCCAAGGCCGAGGAAGGAGAGCGTCGAGACGAAGAGCACCATGAAGATGAACCGCAGGCCCATTTCGGCCACCAGCGGTGACAGAGCGTTGGGCAGGATCTCGCGGAAGATGATCCAGGCGGTCCTCTCCCCGCGCAGGCGGGCCGCTTCGACGTAGTCCATGACCTCGATATCCACCGCGACGGCACGGGCCAGGCGATAGACACGGGTGGAGTCCAGCAGCCCCATGACCACGATCAGCACCGGTACCGTGACCGGCATCACCGACAGAACGACAAGGGCGAAGATCAGCGTTGGGATCGACATGATGAGATCCACCAGCCGCGACATGACCTGATCGACCCAGCCGCCCGCGACTGCGGCAAAGAAGCCAAGGATTGAGCCCGTGGTAAACGACAGGATCGTGGCTGCGGTGGCGATGAAGATGGTTGTGCGACCACCGTAGATCATCCGGCTCAGCAGATCGCGGCCAATGTTGTCGGTGCCCAGAAGATGCTCCGCAGAACGCGGCTCCCAGACGTCACCAACGATTTCCGCCATGCCATAGGGCGCCAACAGCGGCGCAAAGATCGCCATCAGAAAGTAGAGGGCCGTGAAGAACAGCCCGATCATTGCAGAGATAGGGATATTCTTCATTTCGGATGCCTCAGACGCGGGTTGGACAGGATAGCGACAATGTCAGCGATCATGTTCAGAACAATGTAGACAGCGGCAAAGATCAGACCGCAGGCCTGCACCACAGGCACGTCACGCTTGGACACATGGTCGACCAGATACTGCCCCATGCCGGGGTAGACAAAGACCACTTCGATCACCACCACGCCCACCACCAGATAGGCAAGGTTCAGCATCACCACATTGACGATCGGTGCAATGGCGTTGGGGAACGCATGGCGGGCAATCACGTGAAAGGTGCTGAGGCCCTTCAGCTCGGCTGTTTCGATGTAGGCCGACTGCATCACATTGAGGATCGCCGCACGGGTCATCCGCATCATATGCGCCAAAACCACCAGCGTCAGCACTGCAACAGGCAGGGCAATGGCGTTGAGTTTCTCTAGCAGGCTCATGGAATCATTGATCATTGCGACAGAACTGAACCAGCCCATCTGCACCGCAACGAAATAGATCAGCAGATAGCCAATCAGAAATTCCGGGATCGAGATCGAGGCCAGCGTCACGGCCGAGATCAGCTTGTCCGGCCAGCGGTCGCGGTAGCGCACTGCCAGAAGGCCCAGAAAGATTGCCAGCGGAACCGAGATAACAGCAGCCCAGAAGGCCAGGAACAGCGTATTGCCAAGGCGGCGGCCGATGCTCGTTGCGATGTCCTGACCATTGGTCAGAGCAGTGCCCAGATCCCCCTGCAAAGCGCCGAACAGCCAGTCGAAATAGCGCAGTATGGCAGGTTCATTCAGGCCCAGTTCTTCCCGCAGATTGGCGAGCGCCTCAGGGGTGGCCGACTGGCCCAGAATGGACTGCGCCACATCGCCGGGCAGGATCAGGGTGCCCATGAAAATGAGCACGGATGCGGCAATCAAGAGAATTAGTCCCAGCGCTAGGCGCTGGGACACAAGTTTTACGACGGGGTGCATGGCATAGACCTCTATCAGGCCAACCAGCACTTATGCGACCACTTGCCGGCCATGGTGTCGCCGGTGGAATCCACCACCCAACCCTGAACCTTGCTGCTGGTCGCTTCGATGAAGTCGTTGAACATCGGGCAGATCAGACCGCCTTCGTCGCGTACCATCATGCCCATCTGGCTATAGAGCGCCTTGCGCTTGGCTTCGTCCAACTCACCGCGCGCGGCAAACAACAGCTTGTCGAAGTCTTCG
Organism: Phaeobacter sp. S60; assembly: GCF_000826845.1. Classification (NCBI taxonomy): domain Bacteria; kingdom Pseudomonadati; phylum Pseudomonadota; class Alphaproteobacteria; order Rhodobacterales; family Roseobacteraceae; genus Phaeobacter; species Phaeobacter sp. S60. Next base: position 167,612 of record NZ_JSWJ01000011.1, on the reverse strand, counting down.
CGCTTGAAGCGGGTGTCGTTCCAGTCTGCGGTCGACAGATAAGCGGTCGAATACATCTGGTCCTGCACCGGACGGCCACCCCAGTAGGAGGCGCAGAAGGGCTGTGCGTTCCAAACTTCCGACCAGTAGCCATCGCCGGGTTCACGCTTCAGCTCCAGCGGGATGCCAGCTGCGTTCGCGGACTGCTGGAACAGCTGTGCTGCGTCCAAAGCACCAGGGAAGGCAACATCCGACACCCGCAGGGTGATCGGGCTGCCGTCGTGGCCGGATTTCTTGTAATGCTCAGCCGCCTTGGCCGGATCAAACGGGCGCTGCGGAATGCTGTCGTCAAACAGCGGGTAGGCTGCGTTGACAGGCATGTCGTTGCCGACAGAGCCGTAGCCGCGCAGCACTTTATCGACCATTTCTTCGCGGTTGATGGCGTACTTCAGCGCCAGACGCAGTTCATTGTTGTCGAACGGCGCTGTGTCGCAATGCATGATGAACACATAGTGACCCGGACCCGCGGCATTGCGCACCGTCAGGTTTGGCGCGCGATCCAGCAGACCTGCGACCTTCGGCTCAACACGGTTGGCGATGTGGACCTGACCGGACTGCAGCGCCGCCATACGGGCGGTGGCGTCGTTGATCACGACGATCTCGACCTCATCTACATGGCCACGGCTGTCATCCCAGTAGTTGGGGTTTTTCTTCCACATGTGGCGCACGCCGGGTTCATCCGCTTCCAGCATATAGGCGCCGGAGCCGATACCTGCTGCCGGGTTGTCAAAGCCACCATCGGGTTGGATCATCAGGTGATAATCAGCCATCAGATAGGGCAGGTCGGCGTTGGGTGTGGTCAGCGAAACGACGAAGTTGTCACCATCGGCCTTCATGCTTTCGATGCCACGCATAATGCCCAGAGCACCGGATTTACTGTCTTCGTTGGAGTGGCGCTCCATGGTGCGCATCACATCCTCAGCGGTCACCGGCTTGCCGTTGTGGAACTCAACGCCCTTGCGGATTTTGAAGGTCCATGTCTTGGCGTCAGCGCTGGCTTCGACACTTTCGGCGACGCGATTTTCGATGCCACCCTCGGGCGTCACATTCACCAGCGTTTCGCCGAACTGATAGAGGTTGTGATAAGGCACCTGGCTGGCGGCCACGGCCGGATCCAGCGAGTCGGTGCTGCCACCGCCGATGGAGCCGAGCTTCAGCGTGCCCCCTTTGACCGGGCCTGCGGCCTCGGCTGCGCGGGCAAACATGCTGCCTGCAACAGCGGCGCTGATCCCCAGTGCTGCGGTTTTGCCCATGAATTCACGCCGGGTCATTTTACCGGAGGTGACGCTTTGCGTCATGAAATCAAGTTGGTCTTTCATTGCGGACTCCCTGTCGTATTTAGACGCTGAACACGTCATTTCTTGAATTGTCATTCAAGGTTTGCGCATTTGATGCGACCTCGCAACCCTTATTAGCGTCCTTTTTGGCGCCAGCAGGGACGGCGAAGTCTTCAAGAGACGGTGATCCCGTCGCCTTTTGCGACTGGTATGTCGTATTTGGCTGGAAGTGAATGCTTGGCGGGACAATATGTGGAAAAAAGCCTCCCGGATCAGAGACCAAATATTATCCCGCTCACACCGAGGTATTCGCCGATGGCTGGCGAAAATCAGCGCGTTTTCTGCTAGAACGGGTCCATGGAGGGGATCATAGACCCGTTAAGGGTCACTGGCATCAGGCCGGGATTTCGCGTCTTTATCGCAGTTTTACGTGGTGAGGCAGGGCGGATTGCATCGGCTCGGACCGGACGAAACGCGACATTCGCGCCTGTGCAAGCTCACCAGTCGGCACTGTCCATCCAGATGGTCACCGGGCCGGAATTGACCAAAGCGACCTGCATATCCGCCCCAAAGGATCCGCGCGCCACAGGCACATCCAGCGCCGCCAGTTGGTCGGCAAATCTGGTATACAGCGCGCGCCCCAGGTCCGGGGCGGCAGCATTGGAAAACCCGGGACGATTGCCCCGGCGGGTGTCGGCGGCAAGGGTGAACTGGCTGACGACCAAGGCGCTGCCGCCGATGTCTTTCACGGAGCGGTTCATCTTGCCTGCTTCATCGCGAAAAATCCGCAGCTTGCTGATCTTGGTAGCCATCTGATCGGCGTGTGCTTCGCTGTCGCCTTCCATGGCGCAGATCAGGATCAGTAGGCCGGGACCGATATCGCCGATGACCTCACCGTCAACACGGACAGAAGCCTCAGAGACGCGTTGAATCAGAGCACGCATAATCTCTCCTATTCTGGGATCGGGGCGTCAGTCGCGCCAGCTGGTAAATTCGTCCAATTCGGCGCGCTCGGTTCGAAACTGATTGGCAGGATGGTCTGGATCGCCGTAGCCGAAGGACAGCGCACAGAGGATCGTGCGGTCTTCTGGTATGTCGCAGAATTCATGCAGCATCGGCGCATATGTGGCAACCGCAGCCTGCGCAATGGTGGCCACACCGGCAGCTGTTGCGGCCAGCGTGAAACCGGTAACAAATCCACCGCAGTCGAGCGCGCCGTAGGGGCCAAGCTCCTTGGGGCTGGTCAGAATGGCACAATGGGGGGCGTCAAACAGGGTGAAATTGCGCATCATCTGCTGGTGTGACGCCGCGCGATCGCCGCGTTCGACACCCACCGCCTCATATAACGCCCAGCCGCAGGCCTGGCGGCGGGTTTTGTATTCGCCGCTGTAGCGTTCGGGAAAGGGCAGATCCGGCGCAACGGGATCTTTCATCACCGCTTCCATCAGCGCAGATCGCAGCGCGTTGGTAGCCGCACCGCTGAACAGCGTCACCTGCCAAGGTTGGGCATTGCACCAGGACGGAACTTTCTGTGCGCAGCGCAGAATATCCTCGATCACCGCGCGCGGCACCGGATCCGGGCGAAACGCACGGCAGCTGTGGCGCGCCCGCAGCAGCGCATCAAGGGCGGGAAGGGTGGTCGTCATGATGCGTCCTCATCCTGTATTTGCGAGGGGGTATTCAGGCTCCCTGCGCCGCGTGGCCGTTCTAGCGGGTGCCAAAATAGGCAATGGCGGCACCGATCACCATGGCCACTGCAACGGCTGCGGCGATCTTCCATGCGGAGTAGGGGCGTTCGCCCTGCACCCGGCCCGATTGTCCGTTGACCACAAACCGATAGGTTTTGCCCCGATACTTATAGGCCGCGAGCCAGACGGGCAGCAGCACATGTTTGAACGTGATATCGGAGAAATTGCTGTCGATATATTCAATGCGTTGCCGGTCGCCGCCGATATCAAACCGCACATCGCGTTCGATCACCCGGCGCATCCGTGCATTGGCTTCGCTGTAACCGTCGGCCAACTCCACCGCATAGGCCTCCGCCCGGAACCCGGCCAGATACTGCGGCTGATAAGGCTCCAGCGCCGACAGATCCCAAGGTTCCAGCGCGTCGGTGTTCTTTTTCGGCAGGCTCTTGGAGGCCAGCACCAGAACATCGTCAAAGAACCGCTGTCCCCGCCCCGAGACAGGCCGCCAGCGCACCTTCGGCACCTGCCGGGACTGGCGTTTGCCATCAACCACGACGGTTTCGGTGACATAGTAGACCGTGCCGCGCTGACCGCGATACTGGGATCGGGTTTCAGCATCGAAGGTCCAATAGGGCACATAGATCCCGTCCATCCGCCGCCCCTTACGGGCATATTTCTGCAAACCGTTTGGCGCAAACCACAGCTGACCCAGCCAGTCCGCCATCGCCTTATGGGCGCTGCGCTCATCAAAGGCGAAGGGCAGCACACCCTTTGGCTTGATATGGCGATGGGTGCCGGTATCCGTGACCATGGGCGTGGCGCAGAAGGGGCATTCGCCGGCGTGGTCCTTTGGGTCCAGTTCCACCTGTGCGGCGCAATTGGGGCAGCGCAGTACACGGGTTTCTTCCATGTCGGCCTCAGCCAGACCAGAGGATAGCGCGGTGTCGAAATCCAACTCGCGCAGACTGCCACCGCGCCATGGACCAGATCGGATCGCCTCCTGATGGCCGCAGTGATCGCAGGTCAGCGTGCCGTTTTGCGGGTCATAACGATAGTCTGCGCCGCATTGTTCGCAAGGGAACCTGTGGTCTTCCAGCGGAGGCTGGGCCTTGGCCGTATCAGAGCTTTCGACAACAGGCGGTCCGGGCGGCGGCGGAGGTGGGGTTGGGGTCACGGGGGAGCCTCAAAGATATTTATGCAGCAGTTTTGGCACCATGATGCGTAGGGCGTTGTCCTTCAACAGGAAATGACGCCAGAGATGAAAGACCCCATGCAGCACAATGACGATGAGCAGCGTGTCAAAGGCGATTTCATGCACCTCTTCAGCCAATTCATGCAGGCTGCGGCTGCCGACGCCGGGGTTGATCGGAACAACACCAAAGGCGTGGATCGCAAAGGGGGCCAGCAACCCGGCGAGTGCCCCGGTAGCAACCATGACCGGTAAGCCGAATTGCAATACGCGGTGGTTCAGCCCGTGGAACCGCTTGGCCCAGCCGGGCAGCTTCGGACCAGCGCGCCCCGCCAGCCCCCTGCGCAGATAGATCGCGGTCCAGAACAGCACGACCACTGACAGGATCAACCCAACCCCGGCATGGGTCGCCAACGCCAGCCCTGGGGGGACGCTGTTGTCGTCTGGCTCCACCAGATAGAAGTAGACGATAAGAGCGAGGCTGAGCCATTGGAGCCATTTGAGCGCGCTGTGGCGTGTCATACCTGCGGGATCCTTCGTGGCGAGAGGGCTGCGATGTCCGCGAGACGGGGCGCCAAATGTCGTGGCGCCCCATGTGTGATCGGGTGTCAGCCCGCCGGGGCAGGTGGCGGTGGCGGCGGTGGCGGGGGCAGGATTGTGAAGAGCTGCGCCAGTTCCATCACATCACCGGCGGCTTTCCAACCATCCTGACCGGGGGTCCACACCAGACTGTCGCGGCGCAGCGCGCCCTCCTGCGCCATCCGTCCAAGGCGGGCCTTAGAGAAAGGGCCACTGGTCTGGCCATTTTCAGCGATGTGCCAGACATGTTCCACCGGTGGAGGCGGCGGGGCCACGGGAGCGGCCTGCGGCGCCGGTTGCGGGGCAGCGGGTGCGGGCCGTGCGCCCCAGGGACCGGCGGGCTGACCCGCTGCATGACTGGCGGCACCCGGTTGCGCCATCTGCGCCATCTGTTGGGCCATCGCCATGCCCATCCCCATGCCCATACCGGTCCCCATCCCGCTGTTGGGCGTCTGGGCGGCGGCGGTCATCGCTTCGGCGGCAGAAAATTGCGTGTAGCGGCCAAGATCACCGACGATCCCCATCTGGGTGCGCTTGTCCAGCGCCTGTTCGACGGCGGCGGGAAGTGAGATATTCTCGATATAGAGTTCCGGGATCGCGATGCCGTACTCAGCGACCGTGGCGGAAATCTCCGCCGCAACCAGCTTGCCCAGATCAGCCGTATTGGCCGCCATGTCCAGCACCGGGATGCCAGAGCCTGCCAAGACCCGGCTCACCTGTTGCACAATGATATTGCGGATCTGGAAGGAGATTTCATCCATGGTGAATTCGCCATCGGTGCCGACGATCTCGGTCAGGAACCGGGCCGGGTCCACCACCCGGATACTATAGGTGCCAAAGGCACGCAGACGCACGGGGCCGAACTCCGGGTCGCGAGCCATGATCGGGTTCTTGGTGCCCCATTTCAGATCGTTGAACCGGGTGGTGTCGACGAAGTAGATCTCCGATTTGAATGGCGACTGAAACCCGTGATCCCAATGCTGCAACGTCGTCATGATCGGCATGTTATTGGTCTCCAGCATGTAGAGACCGGGGGTGAAGACATCCGCCAGCTGACCCTCATGAACAAAGACCGCCGCCTGACCTTCGCGGACCGTCAGCTTGGCGCCATATTTGATCGCATGGCCTTCGCGCTCAAAGCGCCAGACCAGCGTGTCATTGGTGTCGTCGGTCCAGTGGATGACGTCGATGAACTCTCCCTTGAGAAAGTCGAAAATACCCATGGTTTCATCCTCCTTCGGCGATGCGGCTGGCATCATGGCGGGCGTGCAGGGCAGCACAATGTTGGGCGCGCCGAGGCGCGGGCGGGAGACAGTCGCGCTTAGCGCGGTTCCCCCATGATATCATAGGCAATCGCCTGCACGATGGGCCGGGCCTCATCGGCGGACATGCCGGGGCGCAGGCGCGGATCGTACAGGATTTGCAGAAGTTTTTCGTCCTGACTGGTCAGCAGCGCAAATTCATCATCATCGTTGAAGATTGACGGCCGCGCCTGCGGGCTGTCATTGCGCAGGCCAAGGCCCTGAGCGATCTCCTCGTGGATACAGCTCCGGCGGGCCAGATCGGGGTGTTCCGCGCGGATAAGAGCCACTCCGCGCATATAGGATGACGGATCCGCTTGCAGCCCCCCGGCGCGCACCAGGCAATAATAGCTCTGCGGCGGGTTGGCAAAGACCTGAAGATCGGCGTCGCTGATCGACGGCAGGATGTCCCGCACCCGCCCCGCCACATAGGCGCTGTCATCCGCGCCGGCAAAGATCACATTGAAATTGGCGCGGGCACGGCTGGTCGTTGTGCTGATGGGATGACCGGTGATCCGGGCCAGACGGGCGGCGTAGGCCTCCAGCGTTGCGCGGTCTTTCTGCTGTTGCTCCGCGCTGACGGAGGGGCCGAAGTCGGCGCGCAGACGCACCGGCCCCTGCCAACGCCCCAACGCCCCGGAGGTGCGCAGGTTATTGCTGCCATATTCGTCGTAAAAGGCAATCTGTTCAAAATTCCGGCGCAGATCGTCCGCATCATAAGGCGTCTCTGGCCCGCCACCATCGGTGCGCAACAGCCCACGGGTCAGCAGATCCTGCTGCAGTGCGCCGTAGTAGCGGGCCAGACGCTGGCTTTCGGCAGAAGGGGGCTTTGGCGCCGGCGCGAGACCTGCGGGCCGCGTCGGCGGCACCAGCGAGGTGCGCTCAGCCAGTGGATCGCACCCCATCAGAAGCGCCGTCCCAGCGAGCGTGGCGAGCACCGCTGGGATCAATCGCCGCCGGGGCGGCCGCGGTCTTATGGGGTGGGCCTTGCTCATGCGGTGCCGGGGACCGCCGTGGCAGCTGTGTCGCCTACACCGTCGCGGCGCGCTTTGGCGGCGGCCAATGTGTCGCGCAGCTCGGCTTCCATCTTTTTCAAATCTTCCTCAGCCGCAGCGCGTTTGGCCTTGCCGTCGTCGGCGATCTGCAGGCTTTCCTGGATGGTTCCGATCAGATCGGCATTGGCCTGCTTCACCGCTTCGATGTCGAAAACGCCGCGTTCCATCTCCTGACGGATCACCTTGTTGGTTTCGCGCAGATTGGCAGCGTTGGAGGTCAGCAGCTCATTGGTCAGATCATTGGCATCACGCACGGCGGCCGCAGCCTCGGCTGAGCGCTGGATGGTGACCGCCTGCGCCAGCTGGGTCTCCCAGAGCGGCACCGTGTTCACCAGCGTTGAGTTGATCTTGGTCACCAGCGATTTGTCGTTCTCCTGAACCAGCCGGATCGAAGGCAGCGACTGCATGGTGACCTGACGGGTCAGTTTCAGATCATGTACCCGACGCTCCAGATCGTCGCGGGCGGCGCGCATGTCGCGCAGCTCCTGTGCGCGCATCACCTGATCGCTCTCAGGCGCGGCGGCAACAGCGGCCTCCAGGGCCGGGATTTCATTGGCATCCAGCTCGGCCAGCTTGGCCTCTCCCGCGGCAATATAAAGCGCCAGCTCATCATAAAAGCTCAGCGTCTTGGCATAAAGCAGATCCAGCGATTTGATATCCTTGAGCAGCTGATGCTCATGGCCGAGGAGATTATCGGTAATCCGGTCGATCTGGCCCTGAACATCCTCAAATCGGGCGGTGAACTTGGCAAAAGGCGCCGCGCGCCCCAGCAGGCGTTCCCAGAAACTGCGCTTGCGGCGCACATCCAGTTCCGACACCGAAAACCCGCGAATGGTGGTCACGATATTGCGCAGGCTGTCACCGGCCGGGCCAACATCCTTGTTGCGGACATCCGTCAGCATGGCCTGGCTGATCTGCTGCAATTCCGCCTGGGCACCGGAGCCGAAATTGATGATCGAATTGCTGTCCGACATGTCGATCTGCGCCATACGGGACTGGATATCGGCGCTGGTGGCCTCATCGGCCTGCTCCAGCGACTGGATCTCAGCCACCGGTTCCGGCAGTTCAATCGCGGTGATCTCGGAAACGATTTGCGTTTCCTTGGCGGCTTTCTTCTGGGTCGTCTCGGACATGTGCAAATTCCTTATGGCTGTGTCAGCGGGTGTCCAGATGAACGCCCTCGCGCTGCAAACGATCCCGCAGCACGTCGATTTCAACGGTCAGATCGGTGCGATCTTCCAGCAGCATCTTGCGGGTGCGGGCGGCAAAGTTCTCCTCAAGATCGCGCAGCAGAGTCAGATAGTCCTCACGCGATTTGGTGTCGCCACTGCGGGTATAGATATCGGCAAATTTGATCGTCGCATCGCGCGCGCCCATCAAATAGACGGTGAGGTAGCGCCGCGCCCCGGTCAAATCGCGGGGGTCTTCCTCAACCGTACGAAAGAGGTCACGCGCCACCTCCTGAAAGGCCTCAACCCGCTGTTCGACCTGACGATCCCGGGCGCGCAGGGCGGCATCGGTCATCGCCGCGAGATAGGTTTCGGCCTCGTCTACAACACGGGCGACGCGATCACGCTGGAAATCATCAATGCCCTCGGCGCCCTTATCCCGCAGGGGATCAAGGCCAAAGGCGGCGAGATGCAGGCCAGCTGCCGCTGCGGCATAGATCAGCGCGCTGAGGGCGCCGGGATCCTGTCGCCAGGCAGCAAACACGGCGCCGACACCGCAGAGCAGGGCGGCCAGGATTTTGCGTGGCAGGGCAGGGCGGCGGGCAACTTTGCGATCATCATAGGCGGCTTCAGCCCGCAGGCCATCGCGCAGCAGATAGGCCGAACCGGCCCAAGTGGCTGCGGCAAGCAGGCCAAACGCCAGACCGGCTGTGTCCGAGAAGACAGACATCAGCGCCACCAGTCCCGCAGGCAGCGCCATCAGATTGGCGCGCATGCCGACGGGGTCGACTTTGGCGCTGCGGTAGCTGTTGGCGCTGGAGGTGCTGTGACCGGAGGCGGGGTCTTTTTCGGCCCCTTTGTCGCGGCCATCCGGGCTGTATTTGCCGCCAAAACGCTGTGCCATGGGATCAGCCTCCGACCAGCCAGCCGGTTGCCAGGCCAATCATCAGGATCAGCAAGGCCACAAAGGCGAGTTTCTGCACGTCTGTTCCCCCAAGATGAGCGCTGCAAGCAATTGGAAACTTAGGATATGCAGCGCCATCTTGCTAGGGGGAACTCTGAGAAGGCGGGCGCAGTTTCTCAGGGCAGGGCGCTCAGCGGCGCGTTGGTTTGCCGCCACCGCGCGGTGCGGGACCTTTTCCAGAGCTGCGGCCTGGACCGCGCCCGGTATCGCGCCCTGCGTCCCGGCTGGCGCCGCCACTTGCGGGTTTGCCGCCGAATTTGCCCGCAGGCTTACCCCCGGGTCTGTCTGCGGAACGGTCAGTTGCCCGGCCTGCGGGTTTGCCCTTGCCAGCAAATTTGCCGTCTGGTTTTCCAGTGGAGCGGCCACCGGAACGCTCGCTGCCTTTGTCGCCCGGGCGATCTGATGCGCCGAAGGATCGCCCTGATGGTTTCCCGCCGGGTTGTTTGCCACCCGGTTGTTTTCCGCCCGGCTTACCGCCAGATTTGAAATCTGGTTTCGCGCCGGGCGCTGTCCCAGGTTTGCCCGCGCCGGGGCGTCCACGCGCCGGGCGGGTCGGGCGTTTGGGCTTCTCGTCTGCCTCGGTCTCCGGCGTTTCCAGCCCCAGCTGATCGCGCACCACGCGGGGGCGCAGCTCTTCGACTTCACCGGGTTTGAGGCTGCCCAGCTGGAACGGACCGTAAGACAGCCGCAGCAGGCGGTTCACGGTAAATCCGATGTCTTCGATGGCACGGCGGATTTCGCGGTTCTTGCCCTCGCGCAGGCCAATGGTGAGCCATGCGTTGGCCCCCTGCTGCCGGTCCAGCGCGACGGTCATCGGCTGAAAGCGCTCCCCCTCGATCACCAGCCCCTGACGCAACGGTTCAAAATCGGTGTCTTTGGGGCGCCCGTTGATGCGCACGCGGTAGCGGCGCAGCCAGCCGGTGGAGGGCAGCTCCAGCTGTCGCTTGATACCGCCGTCATTGGTCAGCAGCAGCAGCCCTTCGGAGTTGAGGTCCAGCCGCCCCACGGTCATCACGCGGGGCATATCCTCAGGCAGTTCGTCAAAGATGGTCTTGCGGTCCAGCTCGTCACTGGTGGTGGTCACCAGGCCCGACGGCTTGTGATAGAGCCACAGCCGGGGTGGTTCCGGATCCTGCACAGGGGCGCCATCCACCGCAATCCGATCCTTCCCCAACACCACATTCAGCGCCGGGCTGTCGATGATCTTGCCGTTTACCGCAACGCGCCCTTCGGCGATCATCCGCTCGGCTTCGCGCCGCGATGCGACGCCGGCCCGTGACAGGACCTTGGCAATGCGGTCGCCCTCGGGGCTGTCACCGGTCGCAGCTGTATCTGTCGGTTTCTTGCTGGCGCGGGCGGGTTTCGCCGCACCGGGGCGCTGGCCCCTGGGGGAAGATGGTGTTTTGCTCATACTGAGGCCATAGATCATTCCGCGCAGTTGCGAAAGCTCCCATTCTGGGGCAGGGAGGGGCTATGCCGTTTCGTTCTCACATGGATATCGCCCTTGCCGAAGCCCGTGCCGCAGCCGCGCGCGGGGAGGTGCCGGTGGGGGCCGTCCTGATCTCCCCAGCGGGGCAGGTGGTCGCCCGGGCAGGCAATCGCACCCGAGAGTGGAGCGACCCGACCGCCCATGCCGAAGTGTTGGTGATCCGCGAGGCCTGCGCTGCCGCCGGGTCGGAGCGCCTCAATGGCCATGATCTCTATGTGACGCTGGAACCCTGCGCGATGTGCGCCGCCGCTATTGCCGCGGCCCGCATTCGCCGTGTCTACTACGGTGCGTCCGATCCCAAGTCCGGCGGCGTGGCGCATGGGGCTTGCGTGTTCTCGCATCCGCAGGCGCATCACGCGCCAGAGGTCTATGAGGGCATCAGCGCAGAACCGGCCGAAACCCTGCTGAAGGCTTTCTTTGCTGCGCGCCGTTCGGCGGATGGTTGACCCGGCTGCTGTGCTGCCCATAGCCTAATAGTCCGGTCGCGCCGCAGGAGGGCAGAGAGATATGAGCAAGGATTTTCTAGCCCCTGACGGGCAGTTGCGTTGTGGCTGGGCCGGATCCGTTCCGGAGTTTCTGCCCTATCATGATCACGAATGGGGCTATCCGGTGGCGGATGATCAGCGCCTGTTTGAGAAGATTTGTCTTGAGAGTTTTCAGTCAGGTCTGAGCTGGCGCACCATTCTGGCCAAACGCGAGAATTTCCGGGCCGCCTTTGCGGGGTTCGACTGGACCCGTGTCGCCCGGTTTGGCCCTCAGGACGTGGACCGCCTTTTGCAGGACGCAGGTATCATTCGCCACCGCGGCAAGATTGAGGCGGTGATCAACAACGCGCGTCGCGCAGAGGAAATGGTCGTCGCCGAAGGATCGCTTGCTGCGTTTTTCTGGAGCTATGAGCCGGGGCCGGACGATCAGGTGCCGCCGCAGACCGCCTCCATCACGCCGCAGTCGATTGCGCTGTCAAAGGAGCTGAAAAAACGCGGCTGGAAATTCGTCGGACCCACCACCTGCTTTGCCTTCATGCAGGCGATGGGGTTGGTGAATGACCACGCAACAGACTGTATCTGCAGACAAAAAGCCGCCAAAGCCCGCGCCGCCTTCACCTCCCCCGCTGTGCAACAGGCGGGATGAGGCCCTAACCCGCAGGTCATCTGGTGCCCCGACGGCGCTTATAGCTTGATCGCCTCGAGCACCTGCGGCTCGATCACCGTCACCTCCGGCAGGGCATCCGCCAGTTTCTCAGCGCTCTGCTCCAGGATCGGGAAGGTGCGGTAGTGGCAGGGGATCAACGTTTTGAAATTGAAATACCGTTTCGCCGCATAGGCCGTCTGCGCCATATCCATGGTGAAATGCCCCCCGGCGCTCAGGATGCCGATGTCGGGTTTATAGTAATCGCCGATCCAATCCATATCCGCCATCAACCCGGTATCGCCTGAGATATAAAGCGTTTTTCCCTCGCTCATCAGCATATACCCCACTTCGCTGCCCGCTGTTCGCAACCCATCCTGCGTAGCAAAAGTGGAGCTGTGCGAGGCCGGAACCATGGCGAGGTTCGGCCCGTCCAGATTGACGGTTCCGCCCTTGTTGAAGCCGATGGTGGTCACATCTTCGGTTTCCCCCCAGATGCCCATCAGATCATATTGGCCCACAATCGGCACATTCAGCCGCCGCGCCAGCGCCAGCACGTCAATGACATGGTCAAAATGGGCATGGGTCAGGATAATATGGGTGGCGCCTGCGATGGCAGCCTCGTGCTGATCGTCGCGCAGCATCGGATTGCCGGTCAGCCAGGGATCAACCAGCAGAACCTGTCCTGCGGTCTCGATGCGAAAACTGCCGTGGCCCAGCCAGATGATCTCCATGTCCTATACTCCCTCACTGCGGTTGCGACCCGGCCCGGTCGGGGCCTCGTCCTGTCTCAAGCCTATCGTGGCAGAGGCAAAAATCCACAGGCTCAGGTGCCTTGGGGCCGAATTCCCGGGGCTTTCACGCGCCCGCAGGCTTGCGGCGGCGGCGGTGCGGCGGTAAATGCGTGCTAACACGAGATGAGGGTTTCCATGTCGATTGACCAAAGCACCGCCGCCAAAGTGGCCAAACTGGCCCGTATCAAGGTCGAAGAGGACGCGCTGCCCGCTCTGGCAGATGAGTTCAACACCATCCTCGGCTTTATCGAGCAGCTGAACGAGGTGGACGTCGAAGGCGTCGAGCCAATGACCTCCGTAACACCGCAGCGGCTGAAGCGCCGGGTGGATGAGGTCACGGATGGCAATCAGCAGGACAAGATCCTCGCCAATGCTCCCGATGCCCGCGAAGGCTTTTTCGCAGTGCCCAAGGTGGTTGAATAAGACATGACCGAACTGAACAAACTGACCCTGTCCGCCGCTCGTGACGCATTGCGCAAGGGCGAAACCACCTCTGTCGAGCTGACCGAGGCCTGTCTGAAAGCGATTGATGCCGCGGATGCGCTGAATGCCTTCGTGCACAAGACGCCCGAGATTGCGCTGGAACGCGCTAAGGCGGCGGACGTACGGATCAAGGCAGGCGACGCGCCTGCCATGTGTGGCCTTCCCATTGGCATCAAGGATCTGTTCTGCACCAAAGGTGTCGACAGTCAGGCGGCCTCTGGCATCTTGGAAGGCTTCAAGCCCGAGTATGAATCCACCGTCTCCCAGCAGTTGCAGGATTCTGGTGCGGTTATGCTGGGCAAGCTGAACATGGATGAATTCGCGATGGGCTCATCCAACGAGACATCTGTCTATGGCAACGCAGTCAGCCCCTGGCGGCGCGAGGGCGATGAGGCCCAACTGACACCGGGCGGCTCCTCCGGTGGGTCGGCATCTGCTGTGGCGGCTGATCTGTGCCTGGCGGCAACTGGCACCGATACCGGCGGGTCGATTCGTCAGCCTGCGGCCTTTACCGGTATCACCGGCATCAAACCCACTTACGGGCGCTGCTCGCGCTGGGGTGTGGTGGCCTTTGCCTCCTCACTGGATCAGGCCGGTCCGATGACCAAATCGGTGCGCGATGCGGCGATGATGCTTGAGGCGATGTGTGGCCACGACCCCAAGGACAGCACCAGCGCCGATCTGGCGGTGCCGAATTTTGAGGCAATGCTGACCGGTGATATCAAAGGCAAGAAAATCGGCATCCCGCGCGAATACCGCATGGATGGCATGCCTGCGGAGATTGAGAAACTCTGGTCCGAAGGGGCGGAGATGCTGCGCGCAGCAGGTGCCGAGATCGTCGATATTTCCCTGCCGCACACCAAATACGCGCTGCCAGCCTATTATGTGATTGCGCCGGCTGAGGCGTCATCGAACCTCGCACGCTACGACGGTGTGCGCTACGGTCAGCGCGCCACGCTGGAGGGCGGCGACGGCATCACCGAGATGTACGAGAAAACCCGCGCTGCGGGCTTCGGTCACGAAGTGCAGCGCCGTGTGATGGTGGGTACCTATGTGCTCTCTGCAGGGTTCTATGACGCCTATTACAACCGCGCCCGCAAGGTCCGGACCCTGATCAAAAAGGACTTCGAGGATGTTTTTGCGCAGGGTATCGACGCGATCCTGACGCCGGCCACGCCCTCTGCGGCCTTTGGCTTGGGCGAAATGATCGACGCGGATCCGGTGCAGATGTATCTGAACGACGTCTTCACCGTGACCGTGAACCTCGCCGGTCTGCCGGGGATTTCCGTGCCTGCTGGTGTTGATGCCAAAGGACTGCCGCTGGGTCTGCAACTGATTGGCCGCCCTTGGGAAGAGGGTGATCTGCTGAATACAGCCTATGCGCTGGAAGAGGCTGCCGGGTTTGTGGCCAAGCCAGGGCATTGGTGGTAAACCCGGTTCTGATCTGAGCAGAACAAACAGGTGGTGATCATGCGTGCATTCCGGTCCATCCTTGCGACCAGCAGCCTTGTCCTGCTGGCCGCGTGCCAACCCCCGGTGCCCGACAGCGGGCCAGAGGCCGGGTTTGGCTCCAGCCCCTTCGACGGGGCGCCTGCGACCGGCACCACCATCAACGGCGATCCACTGGTGCCACCGGCACGGGTCGCCAGCGAGCCTCTGCCGCGCGCTGTGCAGCCCGCGCCCCGCGTGGCGGCGCGCACCAGTGGTGCGGGAACACTCGCCTCCTCCGGCGGCAGCAGCGATGACATCGCGCGGGAGACCGCAGCGGCACTAGAGGCCGCACGCAGCAATTCCGGCACCGCCCCGATTGAGGCCAGCCCCTCCAATCCGGCACCGGCGCTTGCGGGCAATCCGCAGATTTCGGACGAGAATGACTTCGACGCGGTTGCCTCGCGTCAGAGCATAGAAAGCGACGCAGAGCGGCTGGCCCGTCAGCGCGCGCAATATCAGGTGGTGAGCCCGACTGCCGTGCCCACCCGCAGCGGCAGCCGTGATCCCAATATCGTCCGCTACGCGCTGAGCACCTCCAATCCGCGCGGGCAGCGCATCTATTCGCGCTCGGGCATCAATCTTGCGGCGCGCTCCTCGCGCAATTGCGCGGGCTTTGCGTCGCCAGAACTGGCCCAGATCGCCTTTCTTGCAGCAGGCGGGCCGAAGCGTGACCGTCAGGCACTTGATCCCGATGGCGATGGCTACGCTTGCGGTTGGGACCCGGCGCCTTATCGCCTTGCGGTGCAGAACTGACGCCGGGCGGCGTGGCGTGACCGAGGTCCCGAGCAATCCTGAGGAGGGCGAGGCCGCCATTTGGCATCCGAGCCCCAATTTCAATGCGCGCCGGAATGGGTTGAAGCCACAGCTGGTCGTCCTTCACTACACCGCAATGGAGCACGCCGAGGCGGCTCTGGCACGGCTCTGTGATCCGCAATACGAAGTCTCCGCCCATTACCTGATCGGCGCTGACGGAACGCTGTGGCAGATGGTGCACGAGGCGGATCGCGCCTGGCATGCAGGTGCAGGTGAATGGTGCGGGCAGGGCGATATCAATTCACGTTCCATTGGGATCGAACTCGACAATCGGGGGGATCACCCCTTTTCTGCGCCGCAGATGGCGCGATTGGAGACGCTCTTGCCCGCCATCCTGCAACGTTGGGAAATCTCGCCTACAGGGGTGATCGGTCACTCCTGCATGGCGCCCGGCCGCAAATTCGATCCCGGCCCGCGCTTTGACTGGGCGCGTCTGGCGCGGCAAGGACTGGCAGCCCCCGTCCCGAAGGTCACGGCGGCTGCTCCACCCATTCCGCAGGAGCCATGGGCGCGCACGGAGCTCTTTCGCGCTCGCGCGCAGGCGCGGGGCTTCACTGCAGATGTTGACGACGCCACGCTGCTGCAGGCGGTGCGTCTCAGGTTTCGGCCCGGACAACGCGGACCGTTGAGCGATGCGGATATACAACTGCTTCTGCCTGGCAATCGCTAAAGGTATCCCCACGCGCCGCCCATCTTCTGGCGAAAATATCCTGAGGTGAATTGCCCCCGATCCTGAGGGGGCGAAAGGGGCAACGCCCCATCTCCGTTCTTACGGGGCACAATCTGCTTGACGCCGGGCGCGGTTGTTCCTAGGCGATCAGGGCGCAGAGGGCTGGATGGCCGCGGGAGGCCGCAAGGTGTCACGAGGAAAGTCCGGACTCTACAAAACGACGGTGCCGGGTAACGCCCGGGCAGAGCGATCTGACGGAGAGCGCCACAGAAAACAGACCGCCCGCACGCGCCTGCCTGTCAGGCGATCCCGTGTGGGTAAGGGTGAAACGGTGGGGTAAGAGCCCACCGCGCCGCTGGCAACAGGGGCGGCATGGCAAGCCCCACCGGGAGCAATGCCAAATAGGACCCCCGCGCGGGCCGGTCGGCGTCAGCCGATACCGCCGCTAGGCATGTTTTGGCCAAGAGGGGTCGGGTTGGCAGCTGGAGGTGCGCAGCAATGCGCATCCTAGATGAATGGTCGTCGAAGGGGCCCAGGCCCCGGAACAAAATCCGGCTTATAGGCCCTCTGCGCAAAATATCCCGGCGAACCCTCTTGACTCGCAGGGTGGTGCAGGTAAAAGCGCACGCTCATATAGGAATTTACCGAGAGGCCCCTGCCTTTTCGGACGCAGGAGAATACCATGGCGAAGCCGACCACAATCAAGATCCGCCTGAACTCGACCGCGGGCACGGGCCACTTCTACGTGACCAAGAAAAACGCACGCACCATGACCGAGAAAATGGTTGTGCGTAAGTACGACCCGGTCGTGCGCAAGCACGTTGAATACAAAGAAGGCAAAATCAAATAAGCCTCTTGATGTCGCGCAGCCGCTGGCCGCGATATCGCCCCGATATTCGGGACAGTAGATAAGAAGGGTCGCACCGTAGTGCGGCCCTTTTTTGGTTGGCACAGCAAGTCTTGCCCGGCGCACCACAAGTTTTATGAAAATCCGGTTGATGAAAGTCCGGCCCGCTGGATGCTTTGGCGCGTTAATGGCAGGTTTCCCCGCGACAAGTGATCCCGGGATGTGGGTGAGAGAGTGGCGCCGAGGTGCCTCGCCGGAAGTGCAAGGTCTCGGGCGGTCACAGCACCACAGGTCGGCTCGGGGGAGCGACCAGAGCAGGAGGCAGCGGTGGGGCTGCCTCCTGTCTTTTATGGGACGCAGCGCGCGTCGTTGGTGGCTGTCAGAGCGGTCGGAGATGCCTGTGTCAGCCGCGCCACTCGGCCATGATCATGACCGGCTCCATTCCCATACGCGCCATCAATGCGGCGGAGGCGCTGTTGAACGGCGCATATGTGGTGGCAACGACCTGGATGCCTTGGAGCGCCACAGCGCGTTTCAGATCCGCGATCAGCGCTGCTCCCACGCCCATGCGCCGCCAGCTTTCTGATACGGCGATGTGGTGCAGCATCGCGCGGGTCTCAGCCCGGCGCACAGGTAGGGCAGGGCGGTGTTCAATCCCATAGATCATATAGCCCATCACGCTGCCCTGCGGGCTGACCGCAGCGCGGGCGGTAACGCTGCTATCGCTCAGCCATTCTTCCAACCAGCGGGTCAATGCGGCGGCGTCCGGATCTGCCGGGTAGCGATCGGGCTGATGGGCCACGTGCAATGCATGCAGGTCCTGCAGCAGGGGGATCAGGCGGTGGGCGTCTGCGGGGGTAATATCGATCAGGTCCATGGGTGTCTCAAATACAGCGGTGAAGAGAGGCCTGCTGGGCGGCAGCAGGTCGGCTGGGCAGGCAAAGAAAAAGGGCGGATCGTGATGATCCGCCCCGGTCGTGCTTAGGTCTGGAAGGTGTCGCGTTATTCGCGGTTTCCAAGCAGCTGGAGCAGCATCATGAACATATTGATGAAGTCCAGATAGAGGCTCAGCGCGCCCATGATGGCGGATTTGGCGAGCCACTCCTGGTCGCCCATATGGGCGTGCTGCAGATACTCATTCTTGATCCGCTGGGTGTCATAGGCGGTGAGACCCGCAAAGATCAGCACGCCAATCACCGAGATTGCGAAAGCCATCGCCGAGGAGGCCAGGAAGATATTCACGATCGACGCCACGATCAGACCGATCAGGCCCATGATCAGGAAGGCGCCCATGCCGGAAAGGTCCTTTTTGGTAGTGTAACCCACCAGCGACAGACCCGCAAAGGCGATGGAGGTGATCAGGAACACCTGCACGATGCTCTCACCGGTGAACACCAGGAAGATCGAGCTGATGGACACACCCATCACGGTGGCGAAAACATAGAACAGCAGCTGGACGCCAGCGGCCGACATGCGATTTGCCGCCGCGCCGATGCCAAAGACAAAGGCCAGCGGGGCAAACATGACAACCCATTTCAGCGGCGAGGCATAAAGCGCATAGCCGATGCTGGTCAGATATTTGTCAGCGCTCAACTGGGCTGCGGCATTGGCGGGGTCCGTGGTGACCGCGAGGCCGGAAATGGCCCAGGCTGCCAGAAAAGTGATGAATGTACCTACGGCCATGGTGCCGTAGACCTTGTTCATATGGGCGCGCAGGCCCGCATCGATCTCCGCAGAGCGTGCGCCCGCTGTGGATCGGATGGTGTCAAACTGTGCCATGTATCATGGTCTCCGTCTCTAAACTCCCTCGCGCAGGTTCCCTGCTGCGTGCAGAGACCTGGCGTTCCTCGCAAATATCGGGTGAAGCGGGGCGCGGTTCAAGCCTGTAGATCGAAGTTTCGACGCAATTATCGACAAAAAGCGGCGGAAGGTGGGGCGCAGGGTAACGATGCAGTCTCTCGTTGGTTGCCTAAGGAGCATAATACCGAGACGTTATGCATAACTCAGCCTTTGGTTGCATTTTTGTTGTGGTGGCGGAGCGCATTTGACATGTCTTTTGTCATGAGATCACAGAACACACATCTTCAGGGGATCGGTTTGCGTCTTTTGGCCGCATTCCTGATGACCGCCATGTCAGCAGCCATCCATGGAGCGGCACAGAGTGTGCCCATTGGTCAAATCATGTGCTGGCGATCTGTATTGGCACTGATACCCATCGTCTTGTATATGATTTGGCGCGGTGAGTTCCCCGCTGCGTTGAAAACACGGTATCCGCGCCTGCATGTGACCCGAAGTGCTTTCGGCGCGTTTTCCATGGCTATGTCTTTTGTATCTCTTGCTTATCTTCCCGTCGCCAATGCGCAGGCCCTGGCCTATCTGGCGCCAGTTCTGGTCTTGCCGCTTTCGGCGATACTGCTTGGCGAACGGTTGACCGCTGCGATCATGATCGCAATTTCCTTTGGGTTTTCCGGTGTAGTGTTGCTGTTGTGGGAGGCAATGGAATTGCCCGGTGATGGGGCTTTGATCGGCGTGGTTGCTGGTCTTGCCTATGCCGTCACTATGGCGTTTGTTCGGGTGCACACAAAAACGATGATGGCAACGGAGGGGTCGTCTTCCATTGCCTTTTACTTTGCAATTGTCTCTGCCGCGCTTGGGCTTGCATCTTTGCCCTTGGGCTGGGTTTCCCTCAGCGCTGAGATGTTCGGATGGCTCGCTTTTGCCGGGCTGATAGGTGGTGTTGGTCATTTCGTCGCCAATGAAGCGGTAGCACGGGCACCGGTCAGCACGCTCGCGCCTTTTGACTATACCGGCCTGGTCTGGGCGCTTGGTTTTGATCTGGTGTTGTTCTCGGTGGTGCCGGGCGCGTTGGGGGTTTTGGGCGTCTTCGCCATTATCCTTGCGGCACTGCTGGTCACCTTTACGGGCCGCAGCAAGCTACCTGATCCGCTCAAGACGCAGGCGCACATACGCTGATACCCCGAATATCACGCTCATCGGTCTGGAACGAAAAAAGGCCCGCAGTGCGGACCTTTTTTGTCTTACGCCCGCTGCCGACGCGTTGGCATTAGCGGGTCCAGTTGCTCGGCGCGTCCCAGATCGGACGGCGGGCTTCTGCCTCGGCGTCGCGTTGGCTGATGCCCATGTCCTCAAGTGCCGAGGAATCCAGCTGCGCCAGCATCCGGCGTTCGCGCCAGACGGCGAGGGCATGTGCCACGGTTGCCAGGATGGAACGGCGGGGGGCGCAGGAGGTGGAGCGCAGGCTGTTGTCCATATAGGTCATAATTTGCGTCCTTTTCTGGATCTATGATGGTGTGGTGCGTTGTTATCAATTCTGTTGATGTATATGGCGCAGTGTGATTGATATGAAAAACGAATGTTTATGATTTCAACTATCAAGGATTGTGATGATGCGGAATCTCGATATCACCACGCTGCGCTCCTTCGTTGCGGTTGCGGATAACGGCGGGGTAACCCGCGCCGCCGGCTTTCTGCATCTGACCCAGTCTGCGGTCTCTATGCAGCTCAAGCGACTTGAGGAGCTGCTGGGGCTGCAACTGCTGGATCGCTCTGGCCGGACAATTGCGCTGACCGCCTCCGGGGAGCAGCTGCTGGCCTATGCCCGGCGGATGGTGGCGCTGAATGATGAGGTGATCGGACGGCTCACCGATCAGGCCTATGAAGGCGAGATTGTCCTTGGGGTGCCGCATGACATTGTCTACCCGGCGATCCCGCAGGTGTTGCAGCGTTTCAATGCGTCGTTCCCACGGGTGAAGGTGCAGCTGATCTCCAGTTTTACCCGCTCGCTGAAGGAGCAGTTCTCGCGCGGTGAATGCGATCTGATCCTGACCACGGAAACCACCACCTCGGAAAATGGTGAGACACTGGCCGAACGTCCACTTTGCTGGATCGGGGCTCCCAACGGGTCTGCTTGGCGGCAGCGTCCGCTGAAGCTGGCCTTTGGTCGGTACTGCACCTTCAGGCCCAAGGTGGTGGGCGCGCTGGATGCAGCGGGTATTTCCTGGGAGATGGTGGTGGAAACAGACAGTGACCGCACGATTGAGGCAACCGTCAGCGCCGATCTTGCGATTCATACGATGATTGAGGGGACCGAACCGCCGCATCTGGTGCAGATCGACCATGGCGGCAACCTGCCGGAGTTGCCGGTCCAACTGATCAATCTCTATGGGGCGGAGACCTCTGGCTCTCCCATGGTGAGCGAGCTGGCGTTTCTTGTGCGTAAGGCGTTTCAGAACATCAGCGCCCCGCTGGCTGCCGCGCAGACGCATTGGACAGCTGCCTGAGGTCTCACCTCAGACCAAGACCCGCGCCGCCTTTGTTTGCGGTGCGGGTTCTCATTGCATGACATGGCCTGGTGGGGCGTGGAAGGGCTAAGCAGGACAGGGCAGGGCTGCAGCCAAGCTGTCGTTAGCCCTGCTCTGGTCGGATCATGATCACCACCTTGCCCGTGGCCTGCCTGCTGCGCAGCAGCTCCAGACCGTCAGCGACCCGATCCAGCGGCAGCCTGTGGCTGATATGCGGGCGCAATGAGCCGTCGCGGTACCACTGAAGCAACCGTTTGATCGCCCATTGGATTACCACCGGCTGGCTCTTGAGGTAGCCGCCGAAGTAAAATCCGATCACGCTGAGATTTTTGACCAGCAGATGGTTCGCAGGGATCTGCGGCACCTCACCCCCGGCAAAGCCGATCGGCAGCAACCGGCCGCCGGGGTTGGTTGCGCGAAAGGCGGCGGTCCAGACCTCGCCGCCGATGGCCTCATAGACCACATCCGCGCCGCCCAGATCCTTGACCGATTGGCGCAGATCGTCACTGGCATCGATCAGATGGTCCGCACCAGCGGCCTTGGCCACAGCCAGTTTCTCGGCACCGCGGGCATGGGCAATCACCCGCGCGCCCAGCCGCTTGCCGATCTCAACCGCCGTGAGGCCAACGCCCCCTGCAGCGCCGGTGACCAGCAGCGTCTCCCCCGGCTGGAGTCGTGCGCAGTGATCAAGTGCCACAAGTCCGGTGCCATAGGTGATCTGAAACGCTGCTGCATCGGCAAAGGACATCTCATCCGGGATAGGTGTGACCCGATCGGCTGGAAAAATCCCGGCTTCGGCCAGGCCACCCTGACCGGAAAACACCGCTACCCGGTCGCCAACGGCCAGCCCATCTACATCCGCGCCAACCGCCTTGATCACGCCGGCCAGTTCCAACCCCGGCACAAACGGCAGGTCTGGCGTGTCCTGATATTTGCCGCTAAGAAGAAGAAGATCTGCAAAATTCAACCCACAGGCGTATATTGCAACTGCAACTTCTCCGCTTTTCGGAGATCTAACGTCAACCTCTGCGATAGTAGGTGAGATGTCGAAGCTGCTAACACTGTAGGCGCGCATATCATTTTTCCATATCTGGCATGGGGTAAGGTGATTCTGAGTGGTAAAACCATGTCAGATTCGCAATCGGATCACCTCACTATTTATGGGGAGGTGCGGAACATGAGTAAAACATGCAAAAAAGTGAAATAAAAATGGTGCATGAAATCATGCGTTTGACGCACAGGCGCCCATTGCGGCGAGAGTGACTGCTTGAATTCAACCGTTAAGGTCGTACACTCAACCCCAATGGGAGCGCCTTGTTCGTTGGTACAGGGACTTACGGGTTTTTTGGCAACATTGGTCTTGCACGGTAATTGCCGGGTGGGCGGGGGTTAAGAAAGACGGCTAGGGTGGCACCCAGTTGGTAAATCTTAGGAGAAACGCATGGCTCATCCAGTGGACGTGCACGTGGGGAAACGCATCCGGCATCGCCGGTGGCTCATCGGCATGACGCAACAACAGCTCGCAGAGCTGGTTGGTATCAAATTTCAACAAATCCAAAAATATGAAACCGGTGCAAACCGGGTCAGCGCCTCTCGGCTCTGGGATATTTCTGACGCGCTCAGCGTTCCTGTCAGCTTCTTTTTTGAAGGGTTGCAGGACGATGCTGCGCCAGCATCGGACAAGGCGCAGGTGCCTGATGATCTGATGGGCGACAAGGAGGCACTGGATCTGGTGCGGTCCTACTACGCGATTCCAGAGAACCAGCGCCGCCGTCTGTTCGAACTGGCGCGCGTGCTCAGCGACGCGGCTTGATTTTCCAGCCTCGAGTGGGGGCTTGGGGCTTGAAATATGCGCGGTTGAATGTCACCCCTTTGGGTATGACTTCAGCCGCGTTTTCAGATCTGGAGGTTGCCCATCGGATGGCCGATGCTGCACGCCAGGCGATCCTGCCATATTTTCGTTCAGACGGACTGCAATCCGACAACAAACTGGACGAAGGCTTTGATCCTGTCACCATTGCTGATCGCGCCGCCGAACAGGCGATGCGGTCCGTGCTCGCCGAACTGCGCCCCGAGGACAGCATCCTTGGAGAGGAATACGGCGAGACCACCGGCCCATCCGGACGCATTTGGGTCCTTGATCCGATTGACGGCACTCGTGGCTTTATCAGCGGCACCCCAACTTGGGGCGTTCTGATCGCGCTGGGGGACAAAAGCGGGCCTTTCCTTGGTATCATCGACCAGCCTTATATTGGTGAACGTTTTGTCGGCACACCCGATGGCGCCAGCCTGACCGGCCCCTTGGGAGAGCAGGCGCTCTGCGCCCGCGCGACGGTCAACCTGTCAGAGGCAACGCTGTTCACCACTTTTCCCGAAGTCGGTAGCGACGACGAACGGGCGGCCTTTCAACGCGTCGCCAGCCAGGTGCAGCTGACCCGCTATGGTATGGATTGCTACGCCTATGCGCTACTGGCGGCGGGGCAATGTGATCTGGTGATCGAAGCCGGTCTGAACGCTTATGATATTCAGGCGCCGATTGCGGTCATTCAGGCGGCAGGCGGCGTGGTGACCAACTGGCAGGGCGCGCCCGCGCATGAGGGTGGCCAGGTGCTTGCAGCTGCCACGCCCGAGTTACATGCCGCAGCGCTTGCACTGATTCAGCAAACCGCTTGAACTGCCTGCATACAATCCGCTAAACCACTCCAGCGCGCCGAGTCCTTTGCCCGTATTCTGTCGGCGCGTTTTCACACTTCACCGAAATGGGCGGCCTGATGGAGTGTGACCTGTGCCTGAGATTCTGATTCAAAATATTGATATCGCGCTGACAATGGATGATCAGCGCCGCCAGCTGTCGGCTGTGGATCTGCGCCTGCGTGACGGGATTATTGCTGAGATTGGCAGTGATCTCAGCACCACAGGTGAGCGGATCAGCGGCCGCGGCTGCGTGGTGACGCCCGGCCTCGTGAATACCCACCACCATCTCTACCAGAACCTCACCCGCGCGGTGCCCGGCGCGCAGGATGCGTTGCTGTTTGGCTGGCTGAAACGGCTCTACCCGATCTGGTCCGCCTTCACGCCGGATGATATCCATGTCTCCGCCCAGCTAGGCTTGGCGGAGCTGGCCTTCTCGGGCTGCTCGCTCACCTCTGATCATCTCTACCTCTATCCCAACGGCAGCAGGCTTGAGGACACGATTGAGGCGGCTGGCGATATCGGCCTGCGCTTCCAGCCGGCCCGTGGCGCCATGAGCATCGGCGAAAGCGCGGGGGGCCTGCCGCCGGACAGCCTGGTTGAGGATGAACGCGCCATTCTTGACGATATGATCCGGGTGGTGGACCGGTTCCATGATGCCGCTGAAGGGTCGATGTGCCGGGTCGCATTGGCGCCCTGTTCGCCGTTTTCCGTCAGCCGCGAGCTGATGCGGGACAGCGCCCTTCTGGCGCGGGACAAGGGCGTCATGCTGCACACTCATCTGGCCGAAAATGACGAAGATATCGCCTATTCCCTTGCGCAGTTCGGCTGCCGACCCGGCCAATACGCCGAGGATCTGGGCTGGACCGGCCCTGACGTCTGGCACGCCCATTGTGTGAAACTGGACGCTGAGGAGATTGATCTCTTCGCCCGGACCCGTACCGGTGTGGCCCATTGCCCCTGTTCCAATTGTCGGCTGGGCAGCGGTATCGCGCCGCTGCGCGCCATGCGCGATGCGCGGGTACCCGTTGGGCTGGGGGTGGATGGATCGGCCAGCAATGATATGGCCAGCCTGATCAGTGAGGCACGTCAGGCGATGCTGCTGCAGCGGGTCGCGCAGGGCGCCGATGCCATGAGCGCCTATGAGGCACTGGAAATCGCCACGCGCGGCGGGGCAGAGGTGCTGGGACGGCCCGATGTGGGGCAGCTTGCGGTGGGCAAACGCGCCGATATCGCCATCTGGGATGTCACTGGCGTGGCCTCAAGCGGCAGCTGGGATCCGGCGGCCCTGTTGCTGGCAGGGCCTGCACAGGTGAAACATCTCTTCGTTGAGGGGCGTCAGATCATCCGCGACGGCACCTTGGCGACCATGGATCTGCCAGGGCTCCTGGAACGGCACCAAAAAGCCACCACACGTCTCATGCAGCTGGCCTGACGCAACTGGCCAAACCGGGCAACGGCGCTCCGCCCAGCTTCTGGCGCCAAATATCCCGCCGGAGGCAGAGGCGCGTCAGCGCCTCCCTCGCTTTGTCCTCATGTCGCGACGGGCTTCAGTCGCGTGCGCCGTTGATCCAGACCTCCGCAACCGCCCGGTCATCGCCCATCATGATGGTGGCAAAAACCGCCTCCCAGAGGTCTTTCGCCCCGGCGCTGCGCTGCGCAATGGCAGGGGTTGAGGCCAGATCCAGCACCACCAGATCCGCCTCCATGCCGGGGGCGATATTGCCGATCTGGTCTCCCATATGCAGCGCGCGGGCCGAGCCTTGCGTCGCAAGCCATAGCAACTGCGCGGCATGCAGCGGCGTGCCGCGCAGCTGACCAACCTCATAGGCCGCCGCCATGGTGCGCAGCATCGAAAAACTTGAGCCGCCGCCAGTGTCCGTAGCCAGGCCAATCCGTTGCCCCTCAGCCATCAGTCCGGCCATGTCGAACAGGCCTGATCCGATGAAGGTGTTGGAGGTCGGGCAATGCACCAGCGCCGCGCCAACCTCGCGCAGCCGGGCACGTTCGCGGTCTTCCAGATGGATGGCATGACCATAAAGGCCGCGTGCGCCCAACAGGCCAAATTGCTCATAGGTGTCCAGATAATCGCGGGCCTTGGGGAAGAGCGACTTCACCCAGGCAATCTCATCCGTTTGCTCGCTCAGATGGGTCTGCATCAGGCAGTCCGGATGATCGGCCCAAAGCGCGCCCATGGCCTCCAGCTGTTCGGGTGTCGAGGTGGGAGAGAACCGTGGCGTGATCGCATAAGACAGCCGGTCAACCCCATGCCAGCGCGCAATCAGCGCCGCACTGTCGTCATGGGCCGATTGCGCGGTGTCGCGCAGCCCGTCCGGGGCGTTGCGATCCATGCAGGTCTTGCCCGCGACGACCCGTTGACCCCGCGCCTGCGCGGCGGTGAAAAACGCATCCACGCTTTCGGGATGGATGGTGCAATAGCTGCACATGGTGGTGGTGCCATTGGAGCGGGTCAGATCCAGATAACGCCCGGCGATCTCATCAGCATAAGACCGATCGCCAAACCGCATCTCCTCGGGGAAGGTATAGCTGTTCAGCCAGTCAATCAGCCGTTTGCCCCAGCTGGCAATAATCGCGGTCTGGGGGAAATGCACATGGGCATCGACAAACCCCGCAAGGATCAGCCGGTCGTCGTGGTCCACCAGCTCTGCCGCCGGGTGGGCCTTGCGCAGGCCCTCCCATGCGCCCAGCTCCAGCACCTTGCCACCACCGATGGCGACCGCCTCATGCAGGTCAGCCGCAGCCTCAGGGCTGTCGCCACCAAAGGGGGTGTCTGTAAACGAAAGAACCTGTCCTCGTAAGATATAGTCTGCCTGCATAAGACGCGGTCCTTTCTTGCCAAACTGCGGTCCACAGGATACGCGCAGCATCATCGGCGGTAAATTACGTCATTGTCATTGTTTTTCGGTAACTGCTTCTTTTATTCCAGAAGCAACCGCGAAAAAGGGGCCTCAGATGATTGCAGACGACCACCAGGAGCCAGTCGACCCCGCGTCCGAGGATGCCTATGAGCTGGACCGCAAACGGGTCGGCCAGATCCTCGAGGCGGTGGAGGCCGCGGATCAGGCGCAGCTGACCGCGCTGATGGAGCCGCTGCACGCAGCGGATATTGCTGACCTTCTGGAACAGATCAGCGCCTTTGACCGGGGCCAGCTGATCCGGCTGTACGACCGCGAATTCGACGGTGAGATCCTGTCGGAACTGGATGAGAGCATCCGCGAAGAGGTGATCTCACAGCTTGCCCCGCAGGTTTTGGCTGAGGCGGTGCGTGATCTTGAAAGCGATGACGTTGTTGACCTGCTGGAGGATCTGGAAGAGCCGCAGCAGGAGGCCATTCTCAACACGCTGGAAGATGCGGACCGGGTCGCGGTTGAACAATCGCTGAGCTATCCTGAGAACTCCGCCGGCCGACTGATGCAGCGCGAGGTGGTGATGGCACCCGACCACTGGACGGTCGGGCAGGCAATTGATTTCATGCGGGAATCCGATCATCTCCCGGATCAGTTCTACCATGTCGTTCTGGTCGATCCTCGGCTACACCCCGTCGGCAATGTCACGCTTGGCCGCATCATGTCCTCCAAACGGGAGGTGCCGCTGGGTGACATCGTCGAGGAGACCTTTCAGATCATCCCTGCCGATCAGGACGAGGAAGATGTGGCCTATGCCTTCAACCAGTACCACCTGATCTCAGCCCCCGTGGTCGATGATGAGGGACGGCTGGTGGGCGTCATCACCATGGATGATGCCATGGTGGTGCTGGACGAAGAGCACGAAGAAGACATCCTGCGCCTCGCGGGGGTCGGCGAGGGCAGCCTTGCTGACCGGGTGATGGCCACGACGAAGCAGCGCTTTCCCTGGCTGGCGGTGAACCTTGCCACCGCAATTCTGGCCTCGCTGGTGATTGCCCAGTTTGAGGCGACGATTGCCGAATTTGTGGCGCTGGCGGTGCTGATGCCGATCGTGGCCTCCATGGGTGGCAATGCTGGCACGCAATCGTTAACGGTGGCGGTGCGCGCGCTGGCGACCCGCGACCTCACCGGATCCAACGTCTGGCGGGTGATCCGGCGGGAAGTTCTGGTGGGGCTGGTCAACGGCCTTGCCTTTGCCCTGATCATGGGCGTGGTGGGGATCTTGTGGTTCGGCTCACCCGTGCTGGGCGTGGTGATTGCCGTCGCTATGGTGATCAATCTTGTCGTCGCGGGGCTGGCGGGAACCGTGGTGCCGATTATTCTGGAAAAAATCGGCGTCGATCCGGCGCTGGCCTCCGGCGCCTTTGTGACGACGGTCACGGATATCGTCGGGTTTTTTGCCTTTCTTGGGCTGGCCGGGGCGATGTTGCTCTGACCTTCGCCGTTTTTGCTGCCCGCCGGTGCGGGCGGTGTCTTTCGTTCTGACAGGATCGCTTTCATGGATGACCTCACCCGGATCAAGGCCGACGCCCGCAAAGCTGCCTTCCAGCGCCGCAAGGCCGCATATGAGATGAACAAGCCGGGGGTTGCGGGCCATCTGTCCGAGGTGCTGGCCGGATATCGCGGTGTGCCGCTCTCAGGTTACATGCCGATCCGCACGGAGATTGACCCGCGCCCTGCGATGGCTGAGGCGGCGGCCCATGGTCCGGTTGGGGTGCCAGTGATTCAGGCCAAGGAGACACCGCTGAAATTCAGTCGCTGGCAGCCGGAGGGCGCGCTGCGCGACGGTCCCTTTGGCGCCAAGGTGCCCGAGGTGGATGAATATTTTGAACCCGAGATCCTGATTGTGCCGCTGGTCGCCTTTGATGCGCGGGGCGGGCGGCTTGGCTATGGGGGCGGCTTTTATGACCGCACCTTGGAACTGCTGCGCGGCAAACGCGCGACATTGGCCATTGGGTTTGCTTTTGACGCTCAGGAGGCGGACGACCTACCACTGGAACCAACGGATCAGCCGCTGGATATGCTGATCACCGAAAGCCGGGTGTTGCAGTTCAGCCGATAGCGCTGCGGCTGATCGCTCAGATTTTTGAAAAAATCTGGGCAACACTTTTCAAAAAGTTTTGGTCCATCAACGCGGGCCTTGTCCTGAGCCGTGCAACGGCGTACCACGCCCGGATGCGACTATTATTTCTTGGCGATGTCATGGGCCGTGCGGGACGCAAGGCCATTTCCGAACACCTCCCGCAGATGCGCAAGGACTGGCGACTGGATTTTGTCGTGGTCAATGGCGAGAATGCGTCCAATGGCATGGGGCTGAATGGCGATCATGCCAAGGCGCTGCTGGATGCGGGGGCCGATTGTCTGACCCTTGGCGACCATGCCTTTGACCAAAAGGACATGTTGCAGGCCATCGAGAAAGAGCCGCGCATTATCCGGCCACTGAATTTTGCCAAAAACGCACCGGGGCGCGGCTACCGGTTGTTCAACGCCCCCGGCGGGCGCAAGGTGCTGGTGGTTCAGGCGCTGGGGCAGGTGTTCATGAAACGCGCCTATGATGATCCCTTTGGTGCGGTGGAGGCGGTGCTGAAATCGCATCCACGTGGCGGTCTGGCGCAGGCGGTGATCGTGGACATGCACTGCGAAGCCACGTCTGAGAAGATGGCCATGGGGCATTTCTGTAACGGCCGCGCCTCGCTGGTGGTGGGCACCCATACCCATGTGCCAACGGCCGATGCCCAGATCCTGTCTGGCGGGACCGGGTATCTGACAGATGCCGGCATGTGCGGCGACTATAACTCCGTGATCGGGATGGAGAAATCCGAACCGATGCGCCGTTTCCTGACCGGCATGCCCAAGAACCGCTTCACCCCCGCCGAAGGGCCAGCAACGCTCTCCGGCGTTTTTGTGGACACCGATGATCGCACCGGTGCGGCGAAATCGATCCGCATGATCCGGGTGGGTGGCTTGCTGGAAGAGGCCGCGCCCTGACGCTGGCTTTGTCTCGGGAGGCTCGCAACGTGCCTGGCTCCGCAAAAATACACGCAGGGCAGGGGGATACTTGCCTGCCTATATGCGCAAAACCCAAACCCTGTTCGCAAACAGCCGGTAAATCAGGACATGCCAACCGGTTGCACCGCGAAACACTTGCCTCGGGTGGCGGGATCAGGTTCACTCGCTTGGGCCGTGCGCTGTCTGATGCGGTTCCAGCCGGTCTTGCAGGTCACCGATGACTGATCTTTCAACCTCATGGATGTCGTTACCCTTGATGCAGTTTCTACCCCTTGGCGAGACCGGCGGCGCGGTTCTGACACTGCTGATCGTGGCGGCGATGTTTGCAGCCTTCCTGCGGGAAACCTTCCCGACCGAGGTGGTGGCGCTGGCGGGAGTGTCCGTGATGCTGGCAACGGGCGTGCTGCCCTATCAGGCGGCGCTGCCGGTGTTGTCAAATCCGGCGCCCTGGACCATTGCGGCCATGTTCATCATCATGGGGGCCTTGGTGCGCACCGGGGCACTGGATGCGTTTACCGCACAGGCGCGCAAGCAGGCGGAGGTCAGCCCGAAGCTGGCCATCGCGCTCTTGATGGTCTTTGTCGTTGCCGCCTCTGCCGTTGTGTCGAACACGCCGGTGGTTGTGGTAATGATCCCTGTGTTTATCCAGATCGCCCGCACGATGAAGGTTTCGGCCTCCAAGATGCTGATCCCGCTGAGTTATGCAGCCATCCTGGGTGGCACGCTTACGCTGATCGGCACCTCTACGAACCTGCTGGTTGACGGGGTTGCACGGGCGCAGGGGCTGGCGCCTTTCACTATTTTCGAGGTCACGCCGCTGGGCATCATTCTGGTGATCTGGGGCATGATCTACCTGCGCTTCGTCGCACCGCGCCTGTTGCCGGACCGCAGCAGCATGGCCAGCTTGCTCAGCGACCGCTCGCGGATGAAATTCTTCACCGAGGCGGTGATCCCCCCGGACAGCAACCTGATCGGGCGCGAGGTCACCGGCGTGCAATTGTTCAAACGCCCCGGCGTGCGGCTGATCGATGTCATTCGCGGCGATATCTCGCTGCGCAACGCGCTCAAAGGCGTGGAGCTGCAGGTCGGTGACCGGGTGGTCCTGCGCACCCAGATGACCGAACTCCTCAGCCTGCAACGCAACAAGGAGCTGAAGCGCGTCGATCAGGTCTCCACCGTGGAAACCGAAACCGTTGAGGTGCTGATCACCCCCGGCTGCCGCATGGTGGGCCGCTCGCTCGGCGCGATGCGCCTGCGTCGTCGCTACGGTGTTTATACGCTGGCGGTGCATCGTCGGAACCAGAACATCGGCGTCCAGCTGGAGGATCTGGTGGTGCGGGTGGGCGATACCCTGCTCCTGGAGGGCAACACCGAGGATATTCAGCGCCTTGCGGCAGATATGGATATGGCGGCGGTGTCGCAGCCCTCTGTGCGCGCCTACCGCCGTCGCCACGCGCCCATTGCCATTGTCGCGTTGATCGGCATCGTGCTTCTTGCGGCTCTGGGTGTGGCTCCGATCCTGATGCTGTCGGTCCTGGCCGTCTCACTGGTGCTGATCACCCGCTGCATTGATGCGGATGAGGCGTTTTCTTTTGTCGACGGTCGCCTGCTCACGCTGATCTTTGCCATGCTGGCCATCGGCGCCGCACTTGAAAGCTCTGGCGCTGTGCGGCTCATTGTGGACGCCATTGCGCCGTCACTCTCGGTCCTGCCGCCGTTTCTTCTGGTCTGGGCGGTCTATCTGCTGACCTCGATCCTGACAGAGCTGGTCTCCAACAATGCCGTGGCTGTGGTGGTGACCCCGATCGCGGTTGGGCTGGCGCAGGCCATGGGCATTGATCCACGCCCCCTTGTGGTGGCGGTGATGGTGGCGGCCTCAGCCTCCTTTGCGACACCGATTGGCTATCAGACCAACATGCTGGTCTACGGTCCGGGCGGATATAAATTCACCGACTTCCTGCGCGTGGGCATTCCGTTGAACTTTAGCGTTGGCCTCTTGGCATCCATCCTGATCCCGGTCTTCTGGCCACTTTAACAGCGACCGGTAAGTTTCTGTTAACCATGATTCATGCCAGTTCAGGCAATCGCACGTGATTGCCCGGCTTGGCGACCGGTAAACAGACACCCACCAAGGAAACTGCCCTCCAGCGCGTTATAGCCGTGATAGCCGCCACCGCCAAAACCGGCGACCTCTCCGGCAGCAAACAACCCCGGCACCGTGGCGCCATCGGCGCCGATCAGCTGCCCGTCGAGATTGGTCTGCAGGCCGCCCAGAGACTTGCGCGTCAGGATGTTCAGGCGTACTGCAATCAACGGCCCATTGGCGCGGTCCAGCAGGCGGTGCGGCTTGGCGGTGCGGATCAGACGATCGCCCCGGTAGTTGCGCGCGGCATTGATCGCAATCAGCTGCGCATCCTTGGCAAAGGGATTGTCCGCCTGTGCATCCCGCGCCTCAATCTGCCGGCGCAAATGGCTTTCCTCCAACGGCAGCTCCCCCAATTCGTTCATGCCCTTGACCAGATCGCTTAGCGTGTCGGCGACGACGAAATCCGCACCATGTTTCTTGAACGCCTCCACCGGGGCCGGGGCCTTGCCCCGCGACAACAGCCGCGCGCGCAGCACCTCGCCCCATTTGCCGGAGGTCAGATCCGGGTTCTGCTCCGACCCCGACAGGGCAAATTCCTTTTGGATGATCTTCTGGCTCAGGATGAACCAACTGTAATCCTGCCCGGTCTTCAGGATTTCGCGCAGGGTGCCCAGCGTGTCAAATCCCGGCAGGTAAGGCGCGGGCAGGCGGTCGCCTTTGGCGTCAAACCACATCGACGAAGGCCCCGGCAGAATGCGAATGCCGTGGTTGGGCCAGATTGGATCCCAGTTGCGCAGCCCTTCAGTGTAGTGCCACATCCGGTCGGCATTGATGACATGGCCGCCAGCGGCCTCCGCGATGGGGATCATGCGGCCATCCACGTGAAAGGGCACACCCGACACCATGCGGCGCGGCGCCGGGCCGAGCCGCTCCACCGGCCAGTTCTTGCGCACCGCATCCAGATTGCCACCAATCCCGCCAGAGGCGACCAGCACCGACGGCGCATAGACCTCAAACTCGCCGATTTCCTGCCGATTGGTGCGTGCGCCCTGCGGGGCCTCATCTGCGGCCAGAACCTCGCCGGAGACACCTTTGACGATGCCGCCCTGAGTGATGATATGGCTGACCTGATGGCGAAACCGCGGCTGGATCAGACCAGCCTCAATATGGGCCTCAACCCGCGCGGCAAAGGGGGCGACCACTCCGGGTCCGGTCCCCCAGGTGAGGTGAAAGCGCGGCACTGAATTGCCGTGGCCTTCGCCATCGCCGCCGCCGCGTTCGGCCCAGCCCACCACCGGAAACCAGCGCATCCCCAGCCCGTGCAGCCAGGCCCGCATTTCGCCACTGGCAAACTCCAGATAGGCCCGCGCCCAGCGTTGCGGCCAGTGATCCTCGGGGCGATCAAACTGGGCGCTGCCGAACCAGTCGCGCCGCGCCAGATCGGGGCAGTCGCGAATGCCCATGCGGCGCTGCTCCGGTGTGTCGATCATGAACAACCCACCAAGGCTCCAATGCGCCTGACCGCCCAGGAAATGCGCAGGCTCCTGATCCAGCAGGATCACCCGCTTGCCCCGGTCGCCCAGTTCGGCTGCCGCCACCAGTCCGGCTAGTCCGGCGCCGATAATGATCACATCTGCGCTGTTGTCCGTCACCTGTCCCATGGCGTGCCTCCGCTGTTGGTCCCCGTGGTGGGATCAGCCTAAGCGTGCAGAGGGTACAGGCGCAAACCCTGCGCGCCCTGCCGTTGGGTCATATTCGGGTTGAACAGCTGGTTCAGAGCGGCCAGAACAGCAAGATTGACGGGATAGAAACGGCGATGATCAACACCTCAAGCGGCAGGCCAATGCGCCAGTAATCGCCAAACTGATAGCCGCCGGGACCCAGCACCAGCGTGTTGTTCTTATGCCCGATAGGGGTGAGGAAGGCTGCGGAGGCCGCGACCGCCACTGCCATCAGGAACGGATCAGGTGACACCCCAAGGCCATTGGCCATCTGGATGCCGACAGGGGCTGCAACAATGGCTGTGGCGGTGTTGTTCAGCACATCCGACAGCGTCATGGTGACCACCATCAATACCGTCAGAATGGCCCAGGCGGGCATCCCATTGGTCAGTGTAAGCAGGCTTTCAGCAATCAGAGCCGTCCCACCGGCGCTGTCTAAGGCTGCCCCCAATGGGATCATGGATCCCAGCAGCACAACCACCGGCCATTCAATGTGGTCATATAATTCCGCCAGCGGCAGGATCTTGGTCAACACATAGGCCACCACCACCAGCCCCAGCGCAATCGGCAGATAGATAATCCCCAGCGAGGCCGCGAGCACCGCCCCCGCAAAGAGACCAATCGCCAGCCAGGTCTTGTCATTGGCGGTTACCGACAGGCCACGCTCGGCCAGCGGCAGGCAGCCCAGCCACTCGGTGACATCGGCGCCGCGATCGCGCGGGCAGAGCAGCAGCAGGATATCCCCGGCCTCAATCTGTTCCTGGCGGATATGGCGGGTCAGGCGGCGACCCTGCCGCGCCAGCCCCATCAGAACCGTGTTCTGCCGCCAGGCCAGCCCCAGCGCCTGCGCGCTGCGCCCCTTGATACGGGCGGTTTCCGGCACCACCACCTCAACCAGTTCAAGTCCATCGCCTGCGGCCGCCAGTTTCTCCTGGCGCGCGGCATCGGCAAAATCGAGGGAGGCGGCGCTGCGAAACTCATCCAGCGCTTCCGGCGTGGCCTCCAGCACCAGAGCGTCACCGGCCCGTAACAGCTGACCTGCCGCCCGCCCATAAAGCCGCTTCCCGTCGCGGATCAGCCCCAGAATGGCGACATCGGCTTTCTCCGCTTCTTTGTCGAATTCTCCCAGCCGCTGGCCGATCATTTCGGAGCCTTCGGGCACCGTCAGCTCGGCAATATACTGGGACAGCTGTGCCTCTGACGCGCCCGCCGCATTCTGGCGTAGCGGGATCAGGCGCCAGCCGATCAGCGCGACAAACAGCAACCCCGCCAGCGCCGCAATCCCGCCCACCGGGGCAAAGTCGAACATCCGGAACGGTTCTCCCAAGGTTTCTTCGCGGATTGAGGCAATGATGATATTGGGGGGCGTCCCGATCAGCGTCGCCATACCGCCTAAGATGGTGGCAAAGGATAGCGGCATCAGGCTCATCCCCGGTGTGCGTCCGGCCTTGCGCGCGGTCTGGATGTCCACTGGCATCAGCAGCGCCAGCGCAGCGACATTGTTCATGAAAGCTGACAGAACCGCGCCGATCCCGCCCATCAGCGTGATATGTGCGCCCAGATTGCGGCTGCTGTCCACCAGCGTGCGGGTGATCAGAAACACCGCGCCCGACCGCACCAGCCCGGCCGAGACCACCAGCACAAGCGCCACCACCAATGTGGCCGGGTGGCCAAACCCCGCAAAGGCCTCGCTGGCGGGCACCACGCCCAGAACCACCGCCACCATTAGCGCTGAAAACGCTACGATATCATAGCGATACTTTCCCCAAAGCAGCAGGCCAAAGACAGCGGCAAAGAGGGCGAATAAAACGGTCTGGTCAAATGTCATGGCGCCACTCTAGCCGCTGGGGCGGGTGGGGCAACCGTCGCAATGCACCCTTCTGTCGTGGCGCGTGCCTAGGATCCGGCAGCGCTGGTAGGGGCAGGGTGCATATGGGGCGCTTGAAAGCCCCCACATGTCGGGGCTATATGGGCGCCAGATCGAAATTGAAGCAGCAAGGATGCACCATGGCAGGCCATTCCAAATGGGCGAATATCCAGCACCGCAAGGGCCGTCAGGACGCCGCGCGGTCGAAATTGTTCTCGAAACTCTCCAAGGAAATCACCGTCGCCGCCAAAATGGGCGACCCCGATCCTGAGAAAAACCCGCGTCTGCGTCTGGCGGTGAAGGAAGCCAAGAGCCAATCCGTCCCCAAGGATGTGATTGACCGCGCGATCAAGAAATCCACTGCCGGTGAAGGCGATGATTACGAAGAAATCCGCTATGAGGGCTATGGCCCGAATGGTGTGGCCGTCATCGTCGAAGCCATGACCGACAACCGCAACCGCACCGCTTCCACCGTGCGCTCCACCTTCTCCAAGAACGGCGGCAACCTCGGCGAGACCGGCTCCGTCGGCTTTATGTTCGACCGCAAGGGCGAGGTGACTTACCCGGCAACGGTCGGCGATGCGGACACTGTGATGATGGCTGCGATTGAAGCGGGCGCCGAAGATGTCGACAGTTCCGAAGATGGCCACATCATCTACTGCGCCGATACCGACCTCAACGAGGTGTCCAACGCGCTGGAAGGTGAACTGGGCGAGTCCGACTCGACCAAGCTGGTGTGGAAGCCCACCACCACCACCGAGCTGGATCTCGAAGGCATGCAGAAGCTGATGAAGCTGGTGGATGCACTGGAAGACGATGATGACGTGCAGCGGGTCACCACCAACTTCGAAGCCTCGGATGAGGTGATGGAGCAGCTGTAAAACGCTAGCCCAGACTGAACAGGGCTAAGAACCTCAGGCCCGCCGGACTGGCGGGTCTTTTCGTCTGCGCAGTCCCCTTGGGTCCAAGCCGCATAAGGATAAAACGATGAAAATCAGAGGTTTCCGCGCCGAAGATGCCGCAGCGCTGGCGCAGATCTTTCACACTGCCGTGCATGGTGTGAGTGCACGGGACTACAGCCCGGAGCAATGCGCCGCCTGGAGCCCGGAACCGGCCCCGGCGGAGGTGTGGCAGGGCCGCGCAGATGACGGGCGCTTTGTCTTTGTCGCGGTGAATGCCGCCGATCAGCCGCAGGGCTTTATCGAGCTGGAGCGGGATGGCCATATCGATTGTTTCTACTGTCACCCAGATGTGGCGGGCACCGGCGTCGGCCTTGCACTTTATCAGCAGTTGGAGGCGCAGGCGCGGGATCTGGGGCTGAGCAGCCTATATGTTGAGGCAAGCGAGGCCGCGAAGCGGTTTTTCATCCGGCAGGGTTTTACTGACGAGGGGCGCCGCGAGATCGAACGCCGGGGCGTCGGGCTTCACAACTACCGCATGACCAAGGCCCTGAGTTGATCTGAGACGATCAGGGCTGCGTCAGCACGCCTTCCCGTCGCAGCTCATCCGCGTCGGGCATCCACAGGTCATTGCTCGCGGTGGCAAAAAGCCGGTCGGCAAACCCTGCGCTGATGCCCTGTTCGATCAGGAACGCCCGGTCGCGGGCCTGTTCGCGGCCCAGATCCACCTGTGGCAACCCACCGGGGAAATTCAGCGCATAGGCGTGAAACCCCAAGACGCCCTGATCGGCCAGCCTGCGCTGTTGCCCCGCCGCGAAGATCAGCGTGCAGGCAGAGGCGCAGGTGCCCTCCGCCACCGTGTCCAGCGCCCGGTCCCGGATCAGCCGGGCCACACCGCGTGCCTCATAGATCAGCCCGCCCGGACCGCTCAGGGCGACCTCACGCAGGGCCGGGGCCTCTGCCATCATCGCCGCCACGCGGCGGGTCAGCCCATGCGGGATTTCCCCGACAAAGACCAGCCGCCGCCCATCCGGGGTGATCGACAAGTCATAAAGCGCCTCACGCGCCAGCCGTTCCTGCTCGGCATAATCCGGCTCAACCGGGGTCGTCGCGATCAGCACCGCGTCCCACCACAGGGTTACGGTGGCAAAGCCGGCAAAGAGAATGGCCAGATATCCACCCCAGACCGGCGCCAGATGTCCGGTGTCGCGGATATGGGCATCGGCACTGCGCAGGAAGCACCGCGCCTGCCACAACAGCAGCAGCGCGTCGATCAGAACCAGCGCATAAAGCAACCGTATCGGCAGCACCACGACCGTATTCAACAGTGCCCATGTCAGCAGCACCACGATCCTTGGCAGAACCAGCTGCCATAGAAAGCTTCGCCCCAGTGTCAGAATGCGCAGCCGTTTTGGCGAGGTGCGGGCGGGGTTGGTTCTCAGGCTGGAAAACCTGCCGTTCGTTTTGCTGGTGTCGTGATCCTCTGGCACTGCCGTGCCCCCGGTGGTTACATCGGCGTCAGATGCCGACGTGCTGATATGAGCACGGCACGGGTCACATCGGCAAGGGCCGGGGCCAGTACCCGGCTCACCTGCCAGGTCAATGGCACATCCAGCGGGGTGTCCGGGATCAGCGGGCAGAGCTGCTCTGCCGTCAGGTAAGGTGCGGCCAGCTGTTCGGGGTTCATCCCCCAGCCCACGCCTGCCAATGCGGCATCGACAAAGGCCTGACTGGACGGCAGGAAATGGGCGGGCGGTGCGATCCCGCTGCCCACATGTGCGCTGAGCCAGCGCCCCTGCAGCTGATCCTTGGCATTAAATATGAGACAGGGCGCGCGCGTTGCGGCCTCTTGTGTCACGCCCTTGGCAAACCAGCGCTCCCGAAACCCCGGTGACGCCGTCGCAATATAGCGCAGCGCTCCCAATGGGTGGGCATCGCAGCCTGTCACCGGCTTGGCGTGGGCTGTCACCGCCGCCGAAACCTCGCCCCGGCGCAGCCAGTCGGCGCTGTGATCCTGATCGTCGATCACCAGATCAAACAGCAGCCCGTCGCAGGCGGCCATCACCGGAACAAACCAGGTCGCCAGACTGTCCGCATTGATCGCCACCCGCAGGCACGATGCACCGGGCGCGCGCTCCAGCCGCAGATCCTCTGACACAGCCGCTTCCAGCAAGGCCACATCCTCGGCGTGTTTGGCAATGCGAAGCCCAGCCTCGGTGCCAAGGCACGGGCTGCCACGCTGCACCAAGCTGCTGCCGATCCGATCCTCCAGCGCCTTGATCCGCTGCGAGATCGCTGAGGGCGTGACCAGCAGCGCCTGCGCCGCCGCCTCAAAGGAGCCAAGCCGCAGGACCGCCGAGAGCGCGGCAAGGTGATTGGGATCGAATCTCATTAGCTCTGCTTAATTGAGGTTATTCGGATTAATTTGCGTACAGCATTAAGGCGGCGTAGTCAAAGTCGCAGATGCGGAGATCGGTCCGCGCAAACACCACCAAAGGATACCCCCATGCCCCCCAGCCTGATCGCCGGTTTCTTTCTTGGCCTCAGCCTCATTATGGCCATTGGTGCGCAAAACGCCTTTGTGCTGCGGCAGGGGCTGCGGCGACAGCATGTGTTCTGGATCTGCTTTACGTGTGCCAGCTCCGATGCGCTGTTGATCACTGCCGGTGTTCTGGGGTTTGGCTCTCTCGCATTGGCGGTGCCGTGGTTTGAGATGGCGATGCGCCTGGGCGGGGCGGCGTTTCTGCTGTGGTATGGCGCGCGCAGCCTGATGGCGGCCTGGCGTGGCGGGGCGCATCTGGACAGTGCCGACCGGCAGGGAGCGCCGGTCACACTCTGGCCGATGCTGGCAACGGTTCTGGCGCTGACCTGGCTCAACCCGCATGTCTATCTGGATACCGTGGTGTTGCTCGGCTCAATCTCGGCGCAATATCCGCAGCCGCTGGTGTTCGGCTTGGGGGCAGCGGTCGCGAGCTTCGTGTTCTTCTTCACGCTGGGCTATGGCGCCAGCTTTCTGGCGCCCGTCTTTGCCCGACCCCGGGCATGGCAGGTGCTGGATGTGCTGGTGGGTCTGACCATGTGGGCCATCGCGCTCAAACTGCTGCTGATGTAGGGGCTGTCTCCTCACTCCTGCCGTCACGAGGATCTGCGCGTTATCCGGCCAAATCCGCACTCATCGCCCCAGCATGAAGATATTTCATATGTGAAGGGTTGTTCTGCAGCGACCCCGGTGGTCTCATGCCCGCCATGACCTCAACACCCCAAGACACCCCATCGCCCGCATCACGCTTTGCCGCCAACCAACCCTTGAGAGGTGTGTTCTGGATGCTGATGACGGGCTTCTGCTTTGTTGCGGTGACGGCACTGGTCAAATACCTCGGCGACCGTGTCCCGCCAGCGGAATCTGCGTTCTTGCGGTATCTGCTGGGGCTGGTGTTCCTGTTGCCGATGATTGGCGCGCTACGCCGCAGCCAATTGACACCACGCCTCTGGGGGTTGTTTGCCACACGGGGGTTTGTCCATACGCTGGGGGTGATCCTGTGGTTTTTTGCTATGACCCAGATCCCCTTGGCAGAGGTCACGGCGATGAACTACCTCTCGCCGATCTATGTCTCCATCGGGGCGGCGCTGTTTCTGGGGGAACGTATGGCGCTGCGCCGGGTCGGGGCCATACTGGTGGCGCTGCTCGGAGCGCTGATCATCCTGCGGCCCGGATTTCGCGAGGTGGAGGCAGGCCATATTGCCATGCTGTTCACCGCACTGGCCTTCGGCGCGTCTTATCTTCTGGCCAAG
Source organism: Phaeobacter sp. S60 (assembly GCF_000826845.1). Lineage (NCBI taxonomy): Bacteria > Pseudomonadati > Pseudomonadota > Alphaproteobacteria > Rhodobacterales > Roseobacteraceae > Phaeobacter > Phaeobacter sp. S60. Next base: position 127,322 of record NZ_JSWJ01000011.1, on the reverse strand, counting down.
ACCACCGTGGACGGCACCAGCCCGGTGGTGGTCGTGGCGATGCTGTCGATCTGGGTGACGGTGTTTCTTGCGCCCTTCGCCGCCGTGGTCTGGGTGACACCCACGCTGTGGGAACTGGCGATCCTGTTTGCGGTCGCCTGCTTTGCCACCGCTGGACATTATACAATGACACTGGCCTTCGCCTCGGCACCGGTGACGGTCACTCAGCCAGTAACGTTTTTGCAATTGCTTTGGGCCACACTGCTCGGGGCGCTGGTCTTCGGTGAGGCGGTTGATATCTGGGTGGTCGCCGGCGGCTGCCTGATCCTGGCGGCTGTCAGCTTCATCACCTGGCGGGAGGCGGTGCTGAAGCGGCGAGCACTCACACCGGCCAGTCTCGCTACAAAAGTCTGATTTTGCAAAACCGTCACATAGCACTGTTAGGGACCTCGAACGGATTCGGAAACAAAGGTGAAACACATGCGCGCCCGACTGATCTTGGTGTTTCTGCTGGCACCACTGGGGCTGGCACTCGCCGCCCAGCGTGGTTCGGCAGAGCCGGGCCATCCGGGATACGCAGGGCTGGAGATTTGCAACGACACTGCTGTACCCCAGACGCTCAGCCTCGCCTACCGAGATGATGGACGTTGGATTTCCAACGGCTGGTGGTCACTCTCGCCGGAAACCTGTGAACGCGTGCTTGATGCCCCACTAAAGAACCGATTTTATTATTTCCACAGTGAAGCGCAGAACTGGCAGTTTCTGGATGAGCGTATTTCATTCTGCACAGCCCCCGGTAATTTCACCATATACGGCGATCGGGATTGCGCTATCCGTGGCTACAACAGCGCATTTTTTGCGAAAATCGATACTCAGCTGCCTGCTGCACTCTCTGGCAGCGATCAGGCCGCCTCGGCCTATGTGGCGCGACTGAGCAGCCATTCCCGCCCGGCGCCTGTAGGCGCTGACGCAGTCAGAAGGCTGATGCCGGAGGAGGTCGCAGCCGCGGATACTGCGTTTGAGCAGGATGTAACCTTTCAGGGCTGCGAGGTGCGCAGCGGCGACGGGCGGGTGATCTGCAAATTGGTCATGGGGGCAGGGCAGCTCTGCGTGACCAACGATGGGATGACAGATCCGGCGATCATCGATCGGCTGCAGGCCTTGGCCCCCGGCACACCGGTGCGGGTGTCGGGAGAGAGCCTGACATCCGGCGATCGCGTGACCTTTGCCAGTTTAAATTCCCTGACAGAGCGCGCAGAGACCCGGCATGATCTGATGTTGGATGATCTGGCTGGCCGATGGGTGTCGCAGGCGGATGCCTATGATCTGTTCATCATTGAAGGGGCCTCGCGGCATAATTTCTACGGGTCGGTTGAGACCATGACTGAGCTGTTGTCGGTTCAGACCGCCTGCGATGATGCCTCAGGCACAGGACCCTATATGGTGGCTCAGGCTGAGGACGGCGGCCCCACCCATTGCTACCGGATCATCTCCCTGACGGAGGGCGAACTGGTGCTGTCCTACATGCCGCGCGGAACTGAGCTGCGCTATCACCGCCAGGATCAGCCCCTGAACTGACCGGCGGAACCCCCGGTGCGGCGGTGGCGTGGTCAGTTCAACGCCAGATCCACCACCCGGTGGGCAGCGCGGCGGGCCTGGGCCGAATCCAGCGGTGTTTCAGACTGTGCAGCCTGGAGCCAGACCCCGTCCATATAGCATTGCAGGGCGTGACGCGCTGTCTCCACCCGATCCTGCGGCAGCAAGCCATTCAACTCCGCCAGGAAATGGCTGCGCACCCGGCTGCGATTGATTCTGTGCAGCCGCGACAGGCGCGGCGAATAGGGCGCGCTGGCCCAGAACTGCATCCAGAGACTGCACTGCGCGACGCTGAATAAGTCATCGTCAAAATTGGCATCCATCACCGCATAAAGACGTTCCTTCGGGCAATTTGCAGTGGCATAACCCCGGATCATTGCCTCGCGCAGCTTGTTCAGCAGATGGCGCATCGTGGCTTCCATCAGCCCTTCCTTGGAACCGAAGTAATAGTTGATCGAGGCCGCGGAGGCCCCGGCCTCCTTCGCGATTTCTGCCATGGTAACAACACCATACCCACGTCGGTGAACGGCGACGATCGTGGCTTCGATCAGCTCTTCATTGCGGATGTCGCGAATTCTTTTTCTTCCCATTCCTCAGTCTTGCGTCAGGTCGCTCTGTGTTTCAACTCCTGTTATGCGGATTCCGGATCTTGAACGGTCATTTAAAAATAGGTTTAGAGATGACCTTTTTTCTGCTATGCCTGCCGCACACGTCAAAAGGGCGATCAACGCCCATCCAAGGGAGGGACGTATGACAACAATCATCTCAGCCGGGATCTTGCTGGCCTTTGCGCTGGTGATTTTCTGCGTGATCAAGTGGTGGAACATGCGCATTGTCGGGGTCACCCCGGTGCCATTGTTCACCTTTATCGCAATCCTGTTCACCTCGGGTCTGGATGTGGGGCTGATCATGTTCCCGCTGGCCTTTGACTACCCGCTATATGCGGATACCGCGGCAGAGCCTGCCTATGCGTTCACCAATCCGTTGGCGCTTGAATTCGGCTTCTGGGGCTTTCTGATCTGGGCCTTCTACTTCCTGACCTCATTCTACTTTTGCGCCATCGAACCGCGGGTGAAGTTCTTTGAGATCGGTGTTGTGAAGCTGCTGAACAATCTGGTGATCATCACCACCTGTGCCTTCACCGGCGCGCTGTTCCTGATCTACATGCCTTATTACATCGCCGAAGTCGGCGACGGCGAGACGGTCATTCCGGCCTTCTATGTGATCTGCTTCCTGGTGATCCTGGCGGCGGCCTATTCCTCCACCGATATCAAATATGTGCGCATCCTGTCGGTCACCTCGACCTTCCTGTTCTTCGCGCTGATCCTCGGCATGTGGGCCTATGCAGGCATGGGGCTGGGTGAGTTTGCCACCACCGCTGGCAATATCGGCGGCTACTTCGCCAACATCCACAAATTCGTCCTGCCGCTGACCGACTATCATGAGTTCTACCTGTTCTGGTGGTTTGCCTGGTCGATCATGATTGGTCAGTTCACCTCGCGCTTCGTTGGCGGCCTGACCACATGGCAGCTGCTGGCGGCCCTGCTGGTGTTCCCGTCGATCCCGCTCGCGGTGTGGTTCTCGGTGCTTTACTTCTATCACCTCAACACCATCCCGACCGCAGGTCTGATCAACTGGTCCATGACGGTCGTTGGCATCCTGTTCGTGATCAACTCGTTTGACTCGCTGATCCGGCTTTACACCGACAACATGAACCTCAGTGCAGAACGCCTGGGCAAACTGCCCTATGTGCTTGGCAATGCGGTGGCGCTGTTTGCCCTGACCCTGGCCTTCCAGAGCCAGTGGCTGCAGATCCAGTGGGTCGGCACCGTGGTGATTGGCATCTACATCGCCTGCCTGATCTACATCTTCGCAAAGAAGCGCAGCGAAGTTGCGGAGATCACCACCTCGCCCGAGGAAAACACCCTCGACTTTGAGCGTATCAAAACAGCCCACTAAGTAAGACTGGGCGCCCCGGCCCGCCAGTTGGCAGGGCCGGGGCCTTTCGCGGCAACGCCGCATAAAACATCTGACAGGATCGGGTCTTCGTGCCGCACGCCCCTGGCCCGCAAAACACCACCTGTTGCGAGCTACCACCGGGCCCAGGGCCGCTGTGCACAGATAGAGGAGACGTTGGAAAGATGACCGCCCCGAACATTCTGATCGTGATGGTTGACCAGTTGAACGGGACGCTGTTTCCCGATGGTCCCGCCGATTTCCTCCATGCGCCCAATCTCAAGAAACTGGCAGCCCGCTCCACCCGGTTCAAAAATGCCTATACCGCCTCGCCGCTCTGCGCGCCGGGCCGTGCCTCTTTCATGTCCGGTCAGCTGCCGTCGCGCACCGGCGTCTACGACAACGCGGCTGAATTCCGCTCGGATATTCCCACTTATGCGCATCACCTGCGGCGCGCGGGCTACTACACCTGCCTGTCGGGCAAGATGCATTTCGTCGGTCCCGACCAGATGCACGGGTTTGAGGACCGCCTGACCACCGATATCTACCCGGCCGATTTCGGCTGGACGCCGGATTATCGCAAACCGGGTGAGCGGATCGACTGGTGGTATCACAACATGGGATCCGTCACCGGCGCAGGGGTGGCAGAGATTTCCAACCAGATGGAATATGACGATGAGGTCGCCTATCACGCCAAGGCCAAGCTTTATGATCTGGCGCGCGGCAAGGATGACCGCCCTTGGGCGCTGACCGTCAGCTTCACCCATCCGCATGACCCCTATGTGGCGCGCAAAAAATACTGGGATCTCTACGAGGATTGCGAGCATCTGCTGCCACAGGTCCCGGCGATGGACTACGCCGATCACGACAACCACTCCAAACGGATCTTTGACGCCAATGACTGGCGCAGCTTTGACATCTCGCAAGAGGACATCAAACGCTCCCGCCGCGCCTATTTCGCCAATATCTCCTACCTTGATGACAAGATTGGCGAGATCCTTGAGGTGCTGGAAACCACCCGGCAGGAGGCGATCATCCTGTTTGTCTCTGACCACGGCGATATGCTGGGCGAGCGGGGGCTTTGGTTCAAGATGAGCTTCTTTGAAGGCTCTTCCCGCGTGCCGCTGATGATCTCGGCACCTAACCTGCCTGCCGGGCTGATCGAGACGCCGGTGTCCACATTGGACGTGACCCCAACGCTGGGCGCGCTGGCCGGTGTGGATATGGCGGAAATCGAACCCTGGACCGATGGGCAGAACCTGCTGCCGCTGGCAATGGGCACGGAGCGCAGCGAACCGGTCGCCATCGAATACGCAGCGGAGGCCTCTTATGCGCCGCTGGTGTCGCTGCGCTACGGCAAATGGAAATACAACCGCTGCGCGCTGGACCCCGATCAGCTGTTCGATCTGGAGGCAGATCCGCAGGAACTCAACAACCTTGCAGGTGACCCGACCCACGCTGGCACCTTGCAGACCTTACGTGCCAAATCAGAAGCGCGTTGGGATCTGGAGCGCTTTGACGCCGAGGTGCGCGCCAGCCAAGCCCGCCGCTGGGTTGTCTACGAGGCGCTGCGCCAGGGTGGCTATTACCCTTGGGACTACCAGCCGCTGCAAAAAGCATCCGAGCGCTACATGCGCAACCATATGGATCTGAACGACGTTGAGGACGGCAACCGCTTTCCTCGCGGCGAATAAGACCCGCAGACACTCCTTAGCCAGATCTTCTGGCCCTAAATATCCCCGCCGGAGGCATAAAATCATGACACACCCCGCACAACCCAAAGCCAGCCACTTTATCAACGGCGAATACGTCGAGGACACCGCCGGCACGCCGATCCCGGTGATCTACGCCGCCACAGGCGAGCAGATCGCCACCGTCCATGCCGCAACTCCGGCGATCGTCGAACAGGCGCTCTCCACCGCCAAAGCAGCCCAGAAAGAATGGGCCAAAATGACCGGCACCGAACGCGGCCGCATTCTGCGCCGCGCTGCCGATATCATGCGCGACCGCAACCACGATCTCAGCGTGCTGGAAACCTATGATACCGGCAAACCGCTGCAGGAAACGCTGGTTGCCGACGCCACCTCCGGTGCTGACGCGCTGGAGTACTTCGGCGGTCTGGCGGCCTCGCTGACCGGTGAGCATATCCCGCTGGGCGAGGACTGGGTCTATACCAAGCGCGAGGCACTGGGCCTGTGTGTGGGCATCGGTGCCTGGAACTACCCGACGCAAATTGCCTGCTGGAAAGGCGCGCCTGCCTTGGCCTGCGGTAATTCCATGGTGTTTAAGCCGTCCGAGACCACACCCTTATGTGCCTTGAAAGTCGCCGAGATCCTGATCGAGGCTGGTGCCCCTGCGGGTGTCTTCAACGTCGTCCAGGGCATGGGCGAAGTGGGCGGCGCGCTGGTCACTGATCCGCGCGTCGACAAGGTCTCGCTGACCGGCTCGGTGCCTACCGGCAAGAAAGTCTATGCCGCCGCCGCCGCAGGTATGAAGCACGTCACCATGGAACTGGGCGGCAAGTCGCCGCTGATCATTTTTGATGATGCTGACATCGACAACGCTGTGGGCGGTGCCATCAATGGCAACTTCTACTCCTCCGGCCAGGTCTGTTCAAACGGCACCCGCGTGTTTGTGCAAAAAGGCATCAAGGAAAAATTCCTCGCCCGTCTGGCCGAGCGCACCGGCAACGCCATCCTCGGCGACCCGATGGATGAGGCCACCAGCTTTGGCCCGATGGTCACCGAGAACCAGATGAACATCGTGCTGGGTTATATCGAGAAGGGCAAGGAAGAGGGCGCCCGCGTGATCTGCGGCGGCGCGCGCGCGGATATGGACGGTTATTACATCCAGCCCACCGTCTTTGCTGATGTGACCGACGAGATGACCATTGCACGCGAAGAAATCTTTGGCCCGGTCATGTCCGTCCTCGATTTCGACACCGAGGAAGAGGTCGTAGCTCGCGCCAATGACACCGAATTCGGTCTGTCGGCTGGTGTGTTCACCAAGGATTTCACCCGCGCCCACCGCGTGATTGGCAACCTTGAGGCGGGCAGCTGCTTCATCAACTCCTACAATGACGCGCCGGTGGAGGCGCCGTTTGGTGGAGTGAAGGCTTCCGGCGTCGGCCGCGAGAACTCGAAAGAGGCGATCAAGCACTTCAGCCAGGTGAAATCCGTCTACGTCCGCATGGGCGACGTCGAAGCGGCGTTCTGATTGCCCTTTTGGGCCACGCCCACCCACCCGCCCCGTTGCCCAAAAGGGCAAAAGGGAAGGGGTTGCTGAGAGGTCTGCTGAGGGCGCTTTGCATCCTCAGCAGACCAGAACAATGATGAGGCAGATTCGGAATGCCTCAAGGACAAGCCGCGCCAAGGCGCGGTGCCACAGGCATCCTTGACCCACCCCGAATCCGCAATGGAGAGACGCAATGAATGCGGATTATGTGATTGTCGGCGCCGGATCAGCCGGCTGTGCCATGGCGTATCGGCTCAGTGAGGCCGGGAAATCGGTGCTGGTCATCGAACACGGGGGCACAGATGCGGGCCCCTTCATCCAGATGCCTGGCGCGCTGAGTTATCCGATGAATATGTCGATGTACGACTGGGGATATAAATCCCAGCCGGAACCGCATCTGGGGGGCCGTGAGCTGGTCTGCCCACGTGGTAAGGTGATTGGCGGGTCGTCCTCGATCAACGGGATGGTCTATGTGCGCGGCCATGCGGGCGATTACAACCATTGGGCCGACAGCGGCGCTGCGGGCTGGTCCTACGCCGACGTGCTGCCCTATTTCAAACGCATGGAAACCTGGGATGACCGTGGCCATGGCGGCGATCCCGACTGGCGTGGCACCGACGGCCCGCTGCATGTGACCCGCGGCCCCCGCGACAACCCGCTGCACGCAGCCTTCGTCAAGGCAGGGGAGCAGGCCGGCTATCCGGTGACCAAGGATTACAACGGCGAGCAGCAAGAGGGCTTTGGCCCGATGGAAATGACGGTCCACAAGGGCCAGCGGTGGTCGGCTGCCAACGCTTATTTGAAACCTGCCCTGAAGCGCGACAATTGCGAGATGATCCGCGCCCTGGCGCGCAAGGTGGTCATTGAGGACGGGCGCGCCGTTGGGGTGGAGGTCGAGCGCGGCGGCAAGATCGAAGTGATCCGGGCAAAGGCCGAGGTCATTCTTGCGGCATCTTCGCTGAACTCGCCCAAGCTGCTGATGCTCTCCGGCATTGGTCCGGCGAAACATCTGGCCGAACATGGTATTGAGGTTGTGGTTGACCGCCCCGGCGTCGGGCAAAACCTGCAGGATCATCTGGAATTCTACTTCCAGTTCGCCTCCAAACAGCCGATTACGCTGTTCAAATACTGGAACCTCTTCGGCAAGGCGTTGGTCGGCGCGCAGTGGCTCTTCACCAAAACCGGCCTTGGGGCCTCCAACCAGTTCGAAAGCGCCGCGTTCATCCGCTCTGACAAAGGGGTGGACTACCCGGATATCCAATACCACTTCCTGCCGATTGCCGTGCGCTACGACGGGCAGGCCGCAGCTGAAGGCCACGGGTTCCAGGCCCATGTCGGCCCGATGCGGTCGGATTCGCGCGGGGAGGTCACGCTGGCCTCTGCCGACCCCAAGGACGCGCCGAAGATCCTGTTCAACTATATGTCGACCGAGAAGGACTGGGAGGATTTCCGCAAATGTGTCCGCCTGACCCGCGAAGTCTTTGCGCAGGATGCGATGAAACCCTTCGTCAAACATGAGATCCAGCCCGGCGACGCGCTGCAGTCTGACGAAGAGCTGAACGGCTTCATCAGAGAGCACGTTGAAAGCGCCTATCACCCCTGTGGCACCTGCAAAATGGGTGCGGTGGAGGATCCGATGGCGGTGGTTGATCCGGAATGCCGTGTCATCGGGGTTGAGGGACTGCGCGTTGCCGACAGTTCGATCTTTCCCCGGATCACCAATGGTAACCTCAATGGCCCCTCGATCATGACCGGCGAGAAGGCCTCTGACCATATTCTGGGCCGCCGCCTGCCGTCGTCCAATGCGGAGCCCTGGTTCAACCCGAATTGGGAAGGCTCACAGCGCTAACCACTGTACGGCGATCCCGGTATCACGATCGCCCTTGGTAACGATCCCTGAAACGCCCGCTGCACAATGTTGCGCGGGCGTCTTTTTTATGCGCTGCCGCCCGGCGTTTGATCCGAGTCAAAGTGGCTGGCCGACCGTCGCCTTAAGCTCTGGCTGACGCTGAGAAAAAGGAGCGAACAGATGTCCAACACCCCGCATGAGCTGGCCGAAGAATTCCCCGATAAAACCGTGCAGATCAGCCAGCTGAAACAATCTGACGCGCATTTTGCCAAACTTTCAGATGAGTATCACGCGGTGAACCGCGCGGTGCATCGTGCGGAAACCAATGTGGAACCGGTCAGCGCCGAGGTCGAAACCGGCCTGCGCAAACAGCGCGCCGCACTGAAGGATGAAATCTGGGGCATTCTGTCCAGGGCGTGAACTCTGTCGAAAATACAGCACGGAGGGGCGCCTCGGGCGCCCTTTTGTTTTGGAGGCGGCAATTCTGACGGTTCAACGAAGGGGCCCTATTGGTCATGAAGCCTGCGGAAAACAGACCCAGCACGCCACGGCTGCGCGAGTTATGGAAACAATGCAGCAATAGGGGGTGACTGTTTCCGCCGCACCGCGAAGATTAACCAAATTTCATCAAATTTGAGGCAAAATAGGGTGATCTCCCACGCTTTCGTATAGTCTCGACACAGCAAACGAATGGGCTTCGGCGCGGATCATTGCCGAAGCGGTCAGAGTTGAGGAGACGCCAGATGGAACAGAGCTGCCAGACTGTTTTTGGTGAGGACATGCACGGAACCGCTGGGACTGACAGCGATGCCGAAATTCTGGCGGCTGTGCGCCGGGTCCTGACCGCTGAGGATATCAGCCATCCAGATGTTGTGGAGCCGCCCCGGAAGGCCTCCTTAGTGTCCACACTTCTGACCCGGCTGCGCGGCTGATCTGCCTGTCTTGTGTGGAGGCCGCTGCGCCACCCGGGGACCAGGGCCCCTGCGAACCCCTTAGCAACGTCCTTCTGTAAGGAATTGTGTCGCAGCCGACACGGTCAGCTCACCTCATAGGGCAGCACGCCGCGTTGGTCGGTGTCGATGCTCAGCCGACGTTCCAGCGGTGGCACCGACCGCTGATGACAGTCGCGCCGCTCGCAAATGCGGCAGGAGATCCCGATCGGTTCATAGGCGCTGTCCTGGCTCACATCCAGCGTATCGGCATAGACCAGCGCATCGGCGTGGCGCACCTCACATCCCAGCGCGATGGCATAGCGGCGCACCGGTGAGCCAAAGGAGCCGCCGGGTTTCGAGACATCCCGCGCCAGCGAGATATAGCGCACCCCATCCGGCGTCTCTGCCAGCTGCCGTAGGAACCGCCCCGGCGTTTCAAACGCGCGGTGCACATTCCATAAGGGACAGGCGCCGCCGAAACGGGCGAATTGCAATCTGGTGGCCGAGTGGCGCTTGGTGATTGTGCCCGCCTGATCCACCCGGACAAAGAAAAACGGCACCCCCTTGGCACCGGGGCGCTGCAGCGTCGACAGCCGGTGGGCCACCTGCTCGATTGAGGCGCCAAAGCGCGTGGAGAGAAGTTCCAGATCGTGGCGGCATTCGACCGCCGCTTCCAGAAACTGCCGATAGGGCATCATCGCCGCCCCGGCGAAGTAATTGGCCAACCCGATCTTGGCAATGGAACGGGCCGCGTCGCTGTGGAATTTTGCAAAATCCAGCGTCGCCTCCAAGAGGTCATTCTGATGCAGCAGTGCCACCTGCAACAGCAGCTGAAACAGCTGTGTCTGCGGCGAAGCCCGGTTGGACAGTCGCAGCACCTTTCCCGCCGGATCAAATTTGCGCAGCCCGTCGATATCGCCGAACACCACGCTGATCCCGGCCTGATCCAGCGCCGCGATTGCCGCGCTGCGCGCATCCAGCCGCCCGCAGAAATTCTCTGCCGCGCGGTCGACCGCGTCGATATAGTTGTCACAATAATGGAAAAAGTCGCGCACCTCTTCCCAAGGGGAGGCCTGAATGCGCGCATCCTCCCGCCCCAACGCCTCATCCAGAGAGGCCAGCCGCTCATGGGTCTGCCGATAGGCACGGTGCAGGGTCAGCAGCGCCCGCGCCAAGGCTGGTGCGTTGGAAGCCGTCAGCCGCAGATCCGCCATCGGGGGCGTGTCATCGGCAAAGACAGGATCGGCCATCACTTCGCGCATGTCACTGACCAGCCGCTCACTGTCGCCGGCAGACAGCTCCGTCACGTCCAGCCCAAATTCCTGCGCCAGCGCCAGCACCACAGTTGTCGACACCGGCCGGTTGTTGTTTTCCATCTGATTGAGATAGGGCAGGGAGACGCCCAGTTTGGCGGCAAACTCTTTTTGTGTCAGCGACAGGCGCAGCCGCATTTCCCGCAGCTTGGCCCCGGCATAGAGTTTCTGTTGCGCCATGTGAGCTACCTTTGCAAACTTAGGGTGTCGCAATTGTAGAATTGCAAATCAATTGGCGCAATAGGGGGGGCTGGACTGAGGTGTTGAGCGCCCCGGCTGCGGAACGGCTCCTTTCAGATACCCGGTTCAGATACCCAATGATTTCTCGCGACGGATCACCACCCGGATCGAGACGAAGCCCAGAACGGCGGTCCCCAGCATGATCGCCAGCAGGGGCACCGGGGTTGAACCGGGCACCAGCAGATAGCCGGCATAAGCGCTGAGACCCGCGCCCACCCCAATCATAATCGCCCCTGCCAGGCCAGAGGCCGTCCCCGCCAGATGTGGGCGCACAGAAATGGCACCCGCCGTGGCATTGGGGATCGCCATACCGTTGCCCAGCCCGACAAAGGTCATGAACCCGAAGAAGGAATAAACGCTGTCGGCCCCCACCAGTGCCAGTCCCAGCGACAGCGCGACGCCAACCCCGTTGATCAGGCAGCCCCAAAGCACCATCTGATTAAGACCAATTCGCACAGAGTAGCGCCCGGACAGGAAATTGCCGGCGAAATAGCCAACAGCGGGGGAGGCGAAATAGACCCCAAGCTGCGCCGCCGACAGCCCATAGACCTGCGTCCCCATAAAGGGCGCGCCGCCGAGGTAGGCGAAAAACGCCCCTGACGACAGGCCTGAGGCCAGCGAATAGCCCCAGAATCGCGGCGACCGCAGCAATTCCGGGTATTCACGGAACTGCGCCATCAGCGTCTTGCCACTCTTGCGCGCGGTTTCGCCCAGATCCAGATAGGCGATCGCAAATGTGCCAGCACCCAGCGCCATCAACAGCCAGAAGTTCGCCTTCCAGCCGATGGTTTCCTCCAGTGCTCCGCCAATCATCGGGCCGATCATCGGCACAACGGCCATGCCCATGGTGACATAGCCGATCATGCTGGCGGCCTGATCGCTGTCATAGATGTCGCGCACGGCGGCGCGGCTCAGCACCATAGCCGAGGCAACGATCGCCTGGCACATCCGGAACAACAGGAAAATCTCGGCCGAGGGCGCGTAAAGACAGCCCAGCGTTGCCAGAAGGAACAGCGCCACCCCCCAGAGGATCACCGGGCGCCGTCCCAATTTGTCCGATATCGGTCCGACAACGATCTGGACCACCGCGCTCACCGCGAGGTAGAGCGCGACCGACAACTGCATGAGACTATAATCAGCATCAAAATACCGTGCCATCCCAGGAAGGGAGGGCAGAAAGATATTCATCGCCAGCGCCGACAGTCCTGATAGCAGGATCAGCGTGCCGATATTTGGGTTGGACCGGCGGTCCAGAAATCGCCGCGGAATGGTTCGCATGTGAACGAGTTAGGTCACACCGCGGCGATTGTCCATATTTAGTGGCCTCAGACCAGCAGATCGTCGCTGATTTGATCCAGCGTCATATTGCGCAGGGTGATGCTGTGGTTGCCTTCAAGGTCAAAGTAGAGATCGTCCCCCACCTCACTGGCGCGGGCCAGCACATCCGCTTTGCTGCCGTGGCCCACGATCCGCAGGGTGTCGATATCATCCTGAAAATCGCGGATGGTGTCATTGCCGCCCTTGCGGGCAAAGATGAACAGATCCGCGCCGCTGTTGCCCACCAATCGGTCATTGCCGCCAGCGCCGTTCAGCCGGTCATTGCCGCCTCCGCCGACCAGCAGATCCACACCGCTGTTGCCGTTCAGCGCGTCATTGCCGCCGTCGCCACGCAGCGTGTCGCGCCCGCCGCCGCCCACCAGCCGGTTGCTTGCATCATTGCCGGTGATGCGATCACGTCCGCGGCCGCCGATGGCATTCTCAATGGTGACCCCCTCGGCAATGGTCACATCACTGTCGGCATCAAAGCTGGAGAAATGCATCTCTCGCAGGTCCAGCGCCACCGCAGTGGTGCGGTCGCTGGCGTTGAAGGTATCCGTCCCTCCGGTGTCCCAAACCACATCCACGGTATCCGTGCGCGATCCGCGATACGTGGTGTTGCCGGTGTTGAAATCCGCAGCCCCCCAGATGTCCTGCAGTGCCAGCACATCAAACAGCATCATTGCATCGCTGTCCTGGCCGTTCAGGGGGTTTTCACGGTAGGACATCACAGAATAGAGGTTGCTGTCATAGTCTTCGGGTAGGTTTGAATCATGGGTGTGCTGCAGGCCAAGAGCATGTCCCAGTTCATGCAGGATCAGGCTCTCGCGATTGTCCTGTGACATATCCAATGTGTTATCAAACACCGCATAGCCATCCCAGCGGGTAATGTCATCGCCGCGGTAGCTCATGCTGTAGCCGCCGATGCCGACGGTGCTGCCCGGTATCGTTACCGAGCCAAGGTTGAGGTCCGGATCACTGGAGCCTTGGACCTCGACAAAATCGACGTTGAGGAAGGTCTCGATATGGTCGAAAGCCTCAGCGAAGGCGGCTCTCTCTGCGGCGCTGAAATTTTGCCAGCCGGAGTAGTTCGAGCCGGTGGGCAGGTCGCCCGGCGCGGAATTGCCCGCGAACTGATAAGTGATGGTGAGGCGGGGTGCATTGTCGGTGTTGACCGGGTTGCGGGTGTAGAACCCGTCGAACTGCATGGCTTGGATGATCTGGGAAGGTTGTAACATGGGGGGTGTTCCGTTTCCGTTAGTCGACCCCGGTGATACGAGCACATCCGTCAGCACATCAAGAACGCCCGCCGCTTCGGCCGTCTCTGCGCGGTTCTGTGCTGATTTGCAAATTAGCGAAGCTTCTACGCAAATGCTTTGCAAATTTGCCATTATTGCCTTTGGCTTCGCGTGTTCAGCGTTTATGGTCGCCTGAAATTCAACAGGGGGCATGGCCATGAAAGATATCCTTTCCGAGCTCGAAGACCGTCGCAACGCAGCGCGACTGGGTGGCGGACAAAAGCGGATCGACGCCCAGCACGGGCGCGGCAAACTGACCGCGCGCGAGCGGATCGAGCTGCTGTTGGACGAGGGTAGTTTCGAAGAATTCGATATGTTCGTGGCGCACCTCTGCACCGATTTCGGCATGGAAAACCAACGCCCCGCGGGCGATGGCGTGGTCACTGGCTGGGGCACCATCAATGGCCGGATGGTCTATGTTTTCAGCCAGGATTTCACCGTGTTCGGCGGCTCCCTGTCGGAGACCCACGCGCAAAAGATCTGCAAGATCATGGATATGGCGGTGCAGAATGGCGCGCCGGTCATTGGTATCAATGATTCCGGTGGTGCGCGCATTCAGGAGGGCGTCGCCTCGCTCGCCGGATATGCCGAAGTGTTCCAGCGCAACATCATGGCCTCCGGTGTGGTGCCACAGATTTCCGTCATCATGGGCCCCTGTGCCGGCGGCGCGGTCTACTCCCCCGCGATGACCGATTTCATCTTCATGGTGAAAGACACATCCTACATGTTCGTGACCGGCCCCGACGTGGTGAAGACCGTCACCAATGAGGTCGTGACAGCCGAAGAACTGGGCGGGGCCTCGACCCACACCAAGAAGTCCTCGGTGGCCGATGGGGCGTTCGAAAACGATGTAGAAGCCTTGGCAGAGGTCCGCCGACTGGTCGACTTCCTGCCGCTGAACAATCGCGAAAAACCGCCGGTGCGCCCCTTCTTTGATGAGCCGGGCCGCGTTGAGACCTCGCTCGACACTCTGATTCCAGAGAATCCCAACACGCCCTACGACATGAAGGAACTGATCCACAAAGTCGCGGACGAGGGGGATTTCTACGAAATTCAGGAAGATTTCGCCAAAAACATCATCACCGGGTTCATCCGCCTTGAGGGGCAGACCGTGGGAGTTGTCGCCAACCAGCCGATGGTTCTGGCGGGCTGCCTCGACATCGATTCCAGCCGCAAGGCTGCACGGTTTGTCCGCTTCTGTGATTGTTTCGAGATCCCGATCCTGACGCTTGTGGATGTGCCGGGATTCCTGCCGGGCACCAGCCAGGAATACGGCGGTGTCATCAAACATGGCGCGAAACTGCTCTTTGCCTATGGTGAGGCGACCGTGCCCAAAGTGACCGTCATTACCCGCAAGGCCTATGGCGGCGCTTACGACGTGATGGCGTCCAAACATCTGCGCGGCGATTTCAACTATGCCTGGCCGACCGCGGAAATCGCGGTGATGGGCGCCAAAGGAGCGACCGAGATCATTCACCGCGCCGACCTCGCGGATGCAGACAAGATTGCCGAGCATACGAAGGACTACGAGGAGCGCTTTGCCAATCCGTTTGTGGCGGCGGAACGCGGCTTCATCGACGAGGTGATCATGCCGCAATCCACCCGCAAACGCGTCAGCCGCGCCTTTGCGTCGCTGCGGGGCAAGCAGCTGAAAAACCCGTGGAAGAAACACGACAATATCCCTCTTTGAGGTCCGGACCATTCCGGAATTCCTGAACCCAGACCCTTGCGGCCAAAGGTAAATATCGCCTTGGTTGCGAGGGGAGATGAGGATGCAACCCTGATGTCAACGCCACGATTTGCCGGGATATGCTGCCGCGATGGCGGGGAAAGCCTGTGGGAAATCAGGGGTCTGGAACCAATCCTCGGCAATCAGGGTGGATTGTTCGCAAAATGCGATCAATTTGAGCGACCACATGCGTTAGCGCCCACATTTGCGTCTTTGTTTGACACCGGAACCGAATCTGCCCCATGATCCGCGCCAGCTCATATCGGACAGCGCGCACCGCGTGTGCAGCGCCTGCAGCCCCGACAGGAGGAGCCCATCGTTTTTGGGGTCGGGGCTGCGGTATTGGGCCTGTCATCACATCTGTTTCCTGCGCCTCTCTGATTGCGTTGGCCCTGTGCCTTGGCACTGCGGGGCAGGCGGATGCTGGTCCCTTTGATGTGCCCTCGGGGCAGAGCGTCGATCTCCATGAGGTGCTTCTGGATGAAGCCACTGGCGAACTCTGGGTGCGCTTCCGCTTTCTGGCGCCACAGATCGCACGCGATCTCGCCGTAATTAGCTACGAACAGGCGGCACCGGATATGGACCACCTCTGCCAGACACTTGCCTTGGCCTACCTGCAGCAGCATCAGCTGGCGCCCGCCCGCGTGGTGATTTCGCTGTCGGACCGTGCAGTGCCCTTTGGCGAGGCGGATGCCGCCGCAACCCAATTCTTCGAAAGCTACCGCCCCGAAGGTGACAGCTGCATCTGGGAGGCCTTCTGATGATCTCCTGTCTGCCACCGGATATTCGCGCCGGAGACCTCCGGTCGTTGCATCCGGCGCCGGTCGCTCCCGGCGTCACAAATACGCCGATCAAGGCTGAAAACTGGCGCTTTTTTGCAGCTTTATCCTGCGAACTGCCGCCGTGTTCGGCTTTGGGATGTGAAACGGTGCGCATCTCGGCTATTCTCGCGCCGGATCACATGCGTGTGATCTGTTATTTGAGGATGAGGCAGGCGCCGGCCGTGGCCCGCGCAGGTTTCAAAGACACAATTGGGAGACAGAAATGTCCAAAAGCATCAAACTCGTTGCCCTCGCGGGCCTGCTTGCAGCCGCCGCAGCCTGCGCACAGCAGGAAGAAGAATACGTCGTTGTCGAGCCCGAGCCGATTTCGGCTGAGCCGGTCTACACCGGCAAATACAAGTAATCACTACAGGGGTCCGGCCCTGCGGCCGGACTCCACCGTCCCGCGGGGTGCCGGATCGGAGGCACCATCATGCTAAAACACCGCGGCTTCCCCGGTCGTCTGCCGGGCACCGATTTTCAATTCATCATTCGTCGACCCAACCCCAAAGGGGTCACGCCAATCACCAGGCGCGAGCGGTTTCGTGACCGCCGTCCGGCGGACCGGCGTGCCGATGCCGGATTCATGCAGGCGCTTTGGGACTGCTTTGGCGATCAGCCTTTTGAACGGGGCAATCTGGATGCGGGCCGTCTCAGCTGGCTGTTTGGCCGCGAGGTGATCGCGGCTGAAGACCCGTTTGATCCCGAAAGCTATGAGGCACTGCTGGTCATCGACGTCGATGCCGCCCAGTTGTCCTTTCCCGAGGTTTTCGACGGATGCGCCCGTTAGGATGTCGGCCGGGATCCTGCATAGCCCTCTTTGCTGTGACCGCCATGTGGGGCGGTTGCGGCACGGTGGTGACGACAGGAACCCGGCGAATCTGTTGCTGGCGTCGTCCACGGATCTGCCTGTCTTAAGGGCCATAAAGTGGCCCGTCGGACTGCGGGGCGGTGACACTAACTGGCGGTCAAATAGGCCTTTTTGGGCTGATTTCGGCGTAATTTTGCACGGGACTTTCCAGTTTGCGCGACTTCTCGCCAAATCCGCGTGGTTTGTAATTCTGGGGATGTTTCTGCGCCGGGCTGGAGGCAATCTGAAAAAGACAGGTCAGCCTGTCGTGCATCTGATCCAGCCCCTTCGCCTGGAAGGGCAGGTTTGCCCCCCCAATCGCGGCCTGCCCATTTTTTCCTTGGATGCAAAGGCGGAAGCTTGCCAATTGCCCCCCAGTGTTTGGCAGGCTTCTGCGCATCCTCTTGATGCAGATCGGATATCCTTGCCTCCTGTTCGGGGGGCTGCAAACAGTTGTGCAGAGCTTGGATCACACAACGAAGGATCACCCCCATGCAGGCAAAACTCATCCTTGCGGCCTTTGGCCTCTGCACCACACTTGCCGCCTGTGGCGATACCACGGGCGAACAGGTCGTCTATGGCGCCGGCGCCGGCGCGGTTGGCTCGGCGCTTCTCAACGGCAATCTGGTCACAGGTGCAGCTGTTGGTGCCGCCGCCAATGTCATCTACTGCAAGGAAAATCCGCGCAAGTGCTAAGGCCGCTTGCCCGCAGGCAGGTCTGACGTCTGACCGCTTGCCCCGCGTGGGCATGCGCCAGAACCGCATATCCATCACCGCACAAAGGCTGCGCCCGGAGATCTCTCCGGCGTGGCCTTTTTTGTGCTCCGACGAAGCCAAGACCGTGGCGGGGCATGTCCTCGCGCCTCACGGAAGACACCGAAGACAAGGGACAGCCAATGTTTGAGAAGATCCTGATCGCCAACCGGGGCGAGATCGCCTGCCGCGTCATCAAGACCGCCCGCAAGATGGGCATCAAGACCGTTGCCATCTATTCGGACGCCGACAAGCAGTCCCTGCATGTGAAGATGGCGGATGAAGCCGTCCATATCGGCCCGCCGCCCGCCAACCAGTCCTATATCGTCATCGACAAGGTGATGGAGGCGATCCGCGCAACCGGCGCGCAGGCGGTGCATCCGGGCTATGGTTTCCTGTCGGAAAACGCCAAATTCGCCGAGGCGCTGGCCGCTGAAGGCGTCGCCTTTGTCGGCCCGCCGGTCGGCGCGATTGAAAGCATGGGTGACAAGATCACCTCGAAGAAAATCGCGCAGGAGGCAGGTGTTAGCACCGTTCCTGGTTACATGGGGTTGATTGCCGACGCCGATGAGGCAGTGAAAATCTCCAATGAGATCGGTTATCCGGTGATGATCAAGGCCTCCGCTGGCGGCGGTGGCAAGGGGATGCGGATCGCCTGGAACGACGAGGAAGCCCGCGAAGGTTTCCAGTCCTCCAAAAACGAGGCGGCGAATTCCTTTGGTGATGACCGGATTTTCATCGAGAAATTTGTGACGCAACCGCGCCACATCGAAATTCAGGTGCTCTGCGACGCCCATGGCAATGGCATCTATCTGGGGGAGCGGGAATGTTCGATCCAGCGCCGCAACCAGAAAGTGGTGGAAGAGGCGCCGTCGCCGTTCCTGGATGAAGACACCCGCCGCGCCATGGGGGAACAGGCCGTGGCGCTGGCGAAGGCTGTGGGATATGCCTCCGCCGGCACCGTGGAATTCATCGTCGATGGCGAGAAGAATTTCTATTTCCTGGAAATGAACACCCGTCTTCAGGTGGAACACCCGGTGACCGAGCTGATCACCGGTGTCGATCTGGTCGAACAGATGATCCGCATCGCCGGGGGGGAACCGCTGTCGATCACCCAGAACGACGTCAAGCTGAACGGCTGGGCCATTGAGAACCGCCTTTACGCTGAAGATCCCTATCGGGGGTTCTTGCCCTCCATCGGGCGTCTGACCCGCTATCGTCCGCCGCAGGAGGTTGCCGCAGGCCCGTTGCATGACAGCGGCAAATGGCAGGGGGATGCCCCGGCCGGTGAGCTTGCTGTGCGCAATGACACTGGCGTTTTTGAAGGCGGCGAAATCTCGATGTATTACGATCCGATGATCGCCAAACTCTGCACCTGGGGTCCCACCCGCGAGGCGGCGATTGCGGCAATGCGGGATGCGCTCGATGGGTTTGAGGTTGAGGGGATTGGCCACAACCTGCCGTTCCTCAGCGCGGTGATGGATCACCCGATCTTCATCGCGGGCACCATGACCACCGCCTTCATCGAGGAGCAGTATCCTGAGGGCTTCAACGGGGTCGAGCTGCCGGAACAGGATCTGCGCAAGATTGCAGCCGCCTCCGCCGCCATGCACCGGGTTGCGGAAATCCGCCGCACCCGCGTATCTGGGCGGATGGACAATCACGAACGCAAGGTCGGCAGCGACTGGGTTGTGACTCTTCAGGATGTCGCCTTCAACGTAACGGTAGATGCGGATCGTGACGGCTCCACCGTGCGCTTTGACGATGGCAGCGCGCTGCGCGTCGCCTCCGACTGGACGCCCGGCGACCAGCTGGCGCGGTTGACCGTCGGCGATGACAGCTTGGTGGTCAAAGTTGGCAAGATCTCCGGCGGCTTCCGCATCCGCTCGCGTGGGGCCGATCTGAAGGTCCATGTCCGCACCCCGCGTCAGGCCGAACTGGCCAAGCTGATGCCGGAAAAAATCGCCCCCGATACCTCCAAGCTGCTGCTCTGCCCGATGCCGGGACTGGTGGTGAAACTGGAGGTCGAAGTCGGCGATGAGGTGCAGGAAGGTCAGGCGCTTTGCACGATTGAGGCGATGAAAATGGAGAATATCCTGCGCGCCGAGAGGAAAGGCGTGGTCAGCGCGATCAACGCCGCCGCTGGTGACAGCCTCGCCGTTGACGAAGTGATCATGGAATTCGAATAACACCACATGATGTCGGTGCAGTCATATCACAAACTGGCGCGTGTCGCCTGTGTGGCGCTGGCCCTTTCGGGGCTGGCGGGCTGCGCCTTGCAAGATGAGGCGGCGGCCCGTGCCGCCGTTGGCGATTGGGTGCAGCTGGGGGAGACGCAGTATTACTTCTCCCGCCGCAACTGCGCTGCAGGCGTGTTTGAGGTGAAGGCGACCCGCATTTCATCGCTGCTGACCAAGGCGCGGTCGATCCGCGCGGGGCTGCGCCACCTCGACAAAAACCGACCCGTCGCCTTTGAGGTCGACGGCCTGTCGCCCAATATGGTCTCGGTTCAGGTGATGACGATGGATCAGGGCCGCGGCAACGGCATTTTTGCAGCCGGCATCGTTGGTAAGGACTGCATGCTGGAGGAGGTCAGCCGCGCTTATCTCTTGGCGCTCCTCGATCCCACATCTGTGTTGATTTATGAACCGCGCGCCCGTTTTATGGCGGTGGTGGGTCGCAGCAACCGACGCCTGTTTTACGCGCAGGGCGGGGGGGCGTGATGCGCCGTCGCTCTCTTCTTGGCGCTTGGCACTCAAGTTGCAGCGGCACCCGCAACCGCGGCACCAGCCTGCAGCGGACCGTGCCTGATCAGCTGCCGCGCCGCTCCTCCACCTCGCGCAGGCGGGAGGGGAATTTGTCAATTGTCCGGCTCAGCTCGCGCACGGTCCAGGGTTGCGGTTTGCGCAGTTTGACGCCGCCATCCTTGCCGATCAGCACCAGCATGAACCCCCTTGGCCGCAGCTTTTTGCGCAGCGCAGATTTCACGCCGGGGTCGGTATCGGTCAGCACGACGACATCCCGCTCCAGCAAGGCCTCGGCCCCGTCCGCCAACCGCTCCATTTGTTCGTGGAAGCGTGGATCAGCAGGGCTGTCGGCAAACACCACGATGGGCCGATGCAGCCACATCAGCTCATCGAGATCAACACTGGCGCCGGGTCGCACCAATTGCACCAGCGGGTCGGCAGGCGGATCCGCAACCTCTGCCAGCGCCTCGGCGTCGCTTGCCCCAGGCGATGTGGTCTCTTCCGTCATGACCCCGGCGTCCTCCGCGGCAGCAGCGGCAGCCTGTTGTGCTAGGCCTGCAGACGGCAGCCCCATGGCAAGCAGAGCCGCCAGCCCCAGTATCCCAGCCGATCCAATCCGCGGTTCGGCTAGTCCAAAACGGTTTTTTCCAAAGACAAACAAGTGTTTCATCAGCTCTCCTGTAGCGATGAATATATGCCCCATCCCGGTAATTGCGATGGGGAATCCTGCGCTCGGGGCAAAAAAAGCGCGCCACTGCAACAGCCGCACACGGCGCATTAACCGCATCGTCAGCCTCCCTGTGGCACGCTCTTGGCCTCTGCAAACCCGGCTGTCTGCCCTGCGCGACGCCACCATCGGGACGACACTGGCTATGGATATCATGCTACATATCGGCGCGCATCGCTGCGCGACGGGGTATTTTCAGGGCTTCCTCGCCCATCACGCGGCGCGGCTGCGGCAGGATGGGCTTGCGATCTGGGGGCCAGAGCAAACCCGCGATGGGCTGTTGCATGGCATCCAACCCGGTCCTGTGCCGGTCACCGGTCGTGATCTGGCAACCCGCGCGCGAGGCCGTCTGCGGCTACGCATCGCAACAGAGGCCGCCGCCGGCGCCCAACGCCTACTGATCAGTGACACGGATCTGATGGGCGGCGCCCATGACCTTTTGCAGCAACGCCAGATCTATGCCGGGATCGGCGTGCGTCTTGCCCGCTTTGATGCCGCCTTTGACGGGCAGGTGCGCGATGTGATGCTGAATCTGCGCAGCCCGGATCGCTTCTGGACCTCCCTGCTGACCCAGATGGTGGCCAATGGGCACCCGCTGCCCTCGGCTGCGGTGCTGGGCCAGATCGCCGCCCATCCGCGCAGCTGGCGCGACGTCATCACCGATATCGCCTGCGCAATGCCCAATGCCCGCATCCGGGTGATGCCCTATGAAACCTATGGCGACCGCCCCGAGGTACAGCTGGCCCTGCTTGCCGGTCCACGTCTGGCGCGGGTCTCTCTCTCCGATCGGCTCAACCGTTCCGACGGGCTGCCGACCCTGCGCCACCGCCTGGCCGCCAATGTGGCCCGCGATCTGCCGCGCGGGGAGGGCCGTTGGAGCCCGTTTTCCGACATTCAATCCGCAGCGCTGCGCGAGCGCTACGCCGACGATCTGATGTGGCTGCAAGGCGGCGCCGATGGTCTGGCAGAGCTGATGCGCGACCCTGACAAACACGCGGTGGGCTCGAACCCGCCCCCCTACGACCTGACAAGAGGAACTTCCGATGACGACCAAAACCGACGATTGGCGGGCTCTGGCTGAAAAGGAACTGCGCGGCCGCCCGCTGGACGCGCTGACCTGGAACACGCTGGAAGGTATTGATGTCAAACCGCTCTATACTGAAGCGGATACCAAAGATCTGCCCCATATGGGCACCTTGCCCGGCTTTGGCCCCTTTACCCGCGGGGTGAAGGCCACGATGTACGCAGGCCGCCCCTGGACCATCCGCCAATATGCGGGCTTCTCCACCGCTGAAGAATCCAACGCCTTCTACCGCCGCAACCTCGCCGCCGGTCAGCAGGGCGTCTCAGTCGCGTTCGATCTTGCCACGCACCGTGGTTACGACAGCGATCACCCCCGCGTTGTCGGTGATGTCGGCAAGGCCGGCGTGGCCATCGACAGTGTCGAGGACATGAAGGTCCTGTTTGACGGCATCCCGCTGGATCAGGTCTCGGTCTCCATGACCATGAACGGCGCGGTGATCCCGATCCTGGCCAACTTCATCGTCGCGGGCGAGGAGCAGGGCCATGACAGATCACTGCTGGCAGGCACCATTCAGAATGACATTCTGAAAGAGTTCATGGTCCGCAACACCTATATCTATCCGCCCGAACCCTCGATGCGGATCATTTCGGACATCATCGAATACACTTCGAATGAGATGCCGAAGTTCAACTCCATCTCGATCTCCGGCTATCACATGCAGGAGGCGGGCGCGAACCTCGTGCAGGAGCTGGCCTATACCCTTGCGGACGGGCGCGAATATGTGCGCGCTGCGATGGAGGCGGGCATGGATGTCGATAAATTCGCAGGCCGTCTGTCGTTCTTCTTCGCCATTGGCATGAATTTCTTCATGGAAATCGCCAAACTGCGCGCCGCCCGGACGCTCTGGCATCGTGTGATGACCGATTTTGGCGCGCAGAACGACCGCTCCAAGATGCTGCGCACCCACTGTCAGACCTCGGGCGTCTCCTTGCAGGAACAGGATCCCTATAACAACGTGATCCGCACCGCCTATGAGGCGATGTCGGCGGTACTGGGCGGCACGCAATCCCTGCACACCAACGCGCTGGACGAAGCTATCGCGCTGCCCACCGATTTCTCCGCCCGCATTGCCCGCAACACCCAGCTGGTGTTGCAGGAGGAAACCGGCGTCACCAATGTGGTCGATCCGCTGGCCGGCTCCTACTATGTCGAAAGCCTCACCAATGAGCTGGTGGAAAAGGCCTGGGCGCTGATGGAAGAGGTCGAGGAGATGGGCGGCATGACCAAGGCTGTCGCTTCCGGGATGCCGAAACTGCGCATCGAGGAAAGTGCCGCCAAACGTCAGGCGATGATCGATCGCGGCGAAGAGGTGATCGTCGGCGTCAACAAATACCGCAAGGAGAAGGAAGACCCGATCGACATTCTGGATGTCGACAATGTTGCCGTCCGTGAAAGCCAGATCGCCCGTCTCGAAACCCTGCGCGCAGACCGTGACAACGCCGCCTGCGAGGCCGCGCTGGACAATCTGACCCGCGTCGCAAAGGAAGGCGGCAACCTTCTCGCCGCCGCTGTCGAAGCTGCGCGTGCGCGCGCCTCAGTCGGAGAGATCTCCATGGCAATGGAAAAGGAATTCGGCCGCCATAGCGCCGAGGTCAAAACCCTCGCCGGGGTCTATGGTGCCGCGTATGAGGGCGACGAAGGCTTTGCCGCCATTCAGAAATCCATCGAAGACTTTGCCGAGGCAGAGGGCCGTCGCCCGCGTCTTCTGGTGGTCAAGATGGGTCAGGACGGTCACGACCGCGGCGCCAAGGTGATCGCCACAGCCTTTGCCGATATCGGTTTTGACGTCGATGTCGGCCCGCTGTTCCAGACCCCGGATGAGGCCGCACAGGACGCCATCGACAATGACGTGCATGTGGTCGGGATCTCGTCACAGGCGGCGGGTCACAAAACGCTGGCCCCGCAGCTGGTCAAGGCGCTGAAGGAGCAGGGCGCAGAGGATATCATCGTGATCTGCGGCGGGGTCATTCCGCAGCAGGACTACCAGTTCCTCTATGACAATGGCGTCAAGGCAATCTTTGGCCCCGGCACCAACATCCCCGAGGCGGCGCAGGACATCCTGAAACTGATCCGCCAGAGCTGATCTGCCTGATCTGCCTACCGTTTGGGCAATGACACACCCGTCCCGGACTGCCGGGGCGGGTGTGTTTCTTTCCCGCTTGCGCCTGTGCCCCTGCAGGCTAGTCTCCCCGCAGCATGATCCGCAGGAACAAGGGGGAGACGTCATGGAGCTTGATCATCTGGCCGTGGCCGCAGACACGTTGGACGCGGCCGTCGCCCATGTCGAAGACAGCCTTGGCGTGCCGATGCAACCCGGCGGCAGCCATGCGGTCTTTGGCACGCACAACCGGCTCCTTGGCCTAGCCGATGGGCTCTACCTTGAAGCCATTGCCATTGACCCCGCCGCGACACCGCAGCGCAGCCCGCGCTGGTTCGATCTGGATCGCCGTGCGGGGCCTGCGCGGATCACCAACTGGATCTGCCGCTGCGATGATCTGGCCGCGGCGCTGGACAACGCCCCGCAGGGGGCAGGCGAGATCGTTGATCTGCAACGCGGCAATCTGCGCTGGCAAATGGCGGTGCCTGCGGATGGCGTTCTCCCCTTCGACAATATGTTCCCAGCGCTGATGCAGTGGCACAGCCCCCATCCTGCTGACGCACTCACCCAGCAGGGCTGCACCCTGCGCCGTCTGCATCTGTCACATCCGGGCAGCATGGCGCTGCCGCTTGATGATCCGCGGGTAGAGATCCACCGCGGCCCGGCCGGGTTCGAGGCAGAATTTGACACCCCCCATGGGCCAAGGGTGCTGCGATGAATGTCCGACAGGCGCGCCCGGCAGATGCCAGCGCCATCGCCGCGATCACCAATCAGATCATTCGCGACACGCTGATCACCTTCACCACGGATGAAAAGACGGCGGCAGAGGTCGCGGCTGACATCACCGTAAAAGGCCCGCATATGCAGGTGGCGGAGGAGGCGGGTGAGATCCTCGGCTATATCAGTCTTGGTACCTTTCGCAGCGGCCCCGGCTATGCGCGCAGCGGTGAGCACACGATCTACCTCAGTGACACCGCGCGGGGCCGGGGGGCGGGGCGGGCGCTAATGGCCGCTATTGAAGAGGTTGCGCGCCGCGATGGCATTCACGTGCTTGTCGCAGGCATCAGCGCCGTAAACGCAGTGGGCCTGGCCTTTCACGCCGCCATGGGCTTTGCCGAGGTGGGGCGGATGCCTCAGGTAGGCTACAAATGGGGCCGGTGGCTCGATCTGGTCCTGATGCAGAAAATTCTCTCCCCCAAAGAGGTTGGGGCCGCTGACAGCCCAGCCAAACCGCGATAGTCTGCCCTTATGTCACTCTGGACCCGCATCACCGAAGCGCTCTCTGCGCTGGCCTCCGGTCAGAGCCTCTCCGAGGTGTTCGACAGTCTGCGCGCGCCGCCGGAACGCAGTGTTGCCTTTGCCATTGCGGTGATCGCGCTTGGCGCCAAAATGGCCAAGGCGGACGGGCAGGTCACCCGTGATGAGGTCACCGCCTTTCGTGAGGTGTTTCAGATCGCCGCCGAGGATGAGGCCGGGGCCGCGCGGGTCTTTGACCTCGCGCGGACTGATATCGCGGGCTATCAGGACTATGCCGCCCGCATTCAGAAGATGTTTGCCAATGATCCCCAGACGCTGTGCGATTTGATGGAGGGGCTGTTTCACATCGCCATGGCGGATGGGTTTTATCATCCCGGCGAAAACGAATTCCTGTCAGAGGTCAGCCGTATCTTCGGCCAGAGCGAACAACAGTTCATGGCCCTGCGCGCGCGGTTCGTGGCCGATGCGCCGCGTGATCCCTTCACCGTGCTGGGCGTGTCCCCGGATATGCCACGCGATGAGATCCGCAAGCATTGGCGGAAACTGGTGCGCGAAACCCATCCTGATTCCATGATGGCGCGTGGTGTGCCCGAGGAGGCGGTGCGCCTGGCTGAAAAGCGGATGATCGACATCAACCGTGCCTGGGACGAAATCAACGGATGCGGTGGCCATGCGGCTCGTCACCTATAACGTTGAATGGTTCTCCTCGCTGTTTGGTAATGACGACACGCTGCTGATGGATGGTGGTACGTCGGGCCGCCACGGGGTTGATCGGGTGGGCCAGACCCGCGCGCTGGCGCAGGTGTTCAAACATCTGGACGCCGATGGCATCATGGTGATTGAGGCGCCGGATACCAGCACCCGCCGCAAAACCCTGCGCGCACTGGAGTATTTCGCGCAGGAGGCTGGTTTGCGCAGTACCAAGGCGGTGATCGGCTTTGCCAATGACACCCAGCAGGAGATTGCCTTTCTCTACGACCCCGACGTGCTGACGGTGGCCCATACGCCGCGGGAAAGCACAGAGGCGCCGCGGTTTGATGGCGTGTTTCATATCGATCTGGATGTCGATGCTCAGAAAGACGCGGTGCGGTTTTCCAAACCGCCGCTGGAGTTGACCGTGACCACGCAGAGCGGCCGCGAGGTCTCGCTGATTGGCGCCCATCTGAAGTCAAAGGCCCCGCATGGTGCGCGTTCTGATGATCATGCAGTCACCCTGTCGATTGCGAACCGGCGCAAGCAACTGGCGCAGGCGATCTGGTTGCGCCGCCGGGTTGAGCAGCTTTTGGCCGAGGGGCGGGATGTCGTGGTGATGGGCGATCTCAACGATGGGCCGGGGCTGGATCAATATGAGCAGCTGTTCAACCGCTCCTCGGTGGAGATCGTGATGGAGAGCGATCTTTACGATCCCAACGCCCAAAGCCTGCTGCAGCCCCGGCTGCGGGTGATGCCCAGTTCCGCGCGTTTCTATGACAAGGCAAATAAACGTTATTTCAGTGCCTTGCTCGATTATATCATGGTGTCCTCCCGGCTACGCCAACCGGCAGGCAATTGGCGGATCTGGCATCCGTTTGAGGATGCCACCTGTTATGAAGACGTGGCGCTGCGCGAGGCGCTGCTGGCAGCTTCGGATCATTTCCCGGTCAGTCTTGATCTGGAACTGGAGTGACGGTGGTCCGCTGCGCCGCAACACGTCGCGCATGCCGACTGAACCGCGCCTATTCAATCCAGACGTGTTTCACCTATATTGGCAGCAGATGATGCCTGTTCAGCGATAAGGGAGCAATCACATGAGGTCTTGGGTCCGAATGACACCGCAGCTGCGCGGCGCTTTGGCGTTGGCTGGGCTGTTGATGCTGCCGCTGGCGCCAGCCGCACAGGCGGACACTGCGCCGACACAGAACGACGAAGGCAGCAGCCTGATGCAGCGCGGGGCAGAACTGTTCTGGGAAGGGCTGCGTCAGGAAATGGCCCCGGCACTTGATGATTTACAGGCGCTGGCGGATGACTTTGGGCCAAGCCTGCAAGGGTTCCTGTCCGAAATGGGCCCCGCGCTGGCCGAGATCGCGAACAAGGTTGAGGATTGGAGCGTCTATGAACGACCCGAAATCCTGCCCAATGGCGATATCATCATGCGCCGAAAGCCGGAAACCACCCCGGATGAAACACCGGATGCCACGCCCGAAGGGCAGCAGGATGAGGGTTTGCCCGAGGGCACAACAGACCTTTAGGGTGCCGGGGTGCCCTTGCGGATCTTCACCCGCACTTCCGCCTCCAACGAGCGGGCGAGGGAGGTCAGTCGCGCCTCGGCCACCTCGCCAAACAGCGGCTCTGCCTCGCGCGGCAGTTCCAGCAGCAGATGTTTCTTGCGCGGTTGCCAGACCAGCTTGCCGATGTCGCCATCCTTGCTGACCATCAGCATGGCGCCAAACCGCATCGCCTTGCCAAGGATCTCGGCCTCTTTCTTGCCGCGCTCATCCAACAGATCATAGAGGTATTCAAACGCCGTGCCCTGTCGTTTGTTGCGATAGCGGTGCAGCAGCGCGAGACCCAGAAACACCCGTTCGGAATGCTTCAGCCCGCCCAGATTGGCGCGGGTGGCATTGTCGAAACAGACCTCGGCGCGGTAGTCGGGGTGGGCGCGCCAGCTGACGTCATGCAGCAGGCAGGCAGCCTTGACCAACCGGGTTTTCGCATGATCGGAGGCTTTGAACAGGGGCGACACAAATTCATAGAGCGTGCGGCCAAAGCCTGGGATGCGAGCGTCCTTCTTCTCGGCAAAGCGGCTGGCCTCGATCAGCGGATCCCGGTTGCGCAGCCGCTGCGGCATCTGCTCATACAACAGCCCTTCGCGGATCCCATAGCTGGAGACGGCAATATCCTTGGGTTTGAAGGTCTTGACCAGCCGTGACAGCACATCGGCGGCATAGGGCACCAGCGACATCCGCGCGGTGGAGATACCACATTCGCTGCGTAACGCGTCCAGATCATGGGTCTCGATATAGCGCAGGGTTTCGCGCACGTCCTGCGCGTTCATGCGGTATTCATGCAGCACCCGCAGCGGATAGCCCCGCCGCGCCATGTCAATCCGCGCAATCGCCCGCCAGCTGCCGCCGACCAGAAACAGCCGGTCGTTCTGCTGGCCCATCTCGGCGCGCAAGCCTTCCATAACCTCGGTGATATGCGCCTTGCGGCCCCGTCTGCCGCCGGGAATATCGCGCAGTTTTAGCGGGCCAAGGGAGGAGGTCACGCGTTTGCCGACCTCGCCATCATGGATCTCTGCCAGTTCCATGGAGGAGCCGCCGATATCGCAGACCAGACCATAAGATCCGGGCCAGCCCAGAAGGACCCCCTGTGCGGAGAGGCGCGCCTCTTCCTGACCGTCGATGACATGGATTTTCAGCCCGGTGTCGCGCAGCACCTCATCGCAGAACTCCTGCCCGTCGCTGGCGTCGCGCACCGCAGCAGTGGCCACCACGGAGAGCGGCGGCATGTCCATGCCCTCCGCCAGATGCTGAAACCGGCGCAGCGCCGAGAGCGCACGGGCGCGCCCTTCAGGGTTCAGGCGACCGGTCTCAGACAGACCAGCCCCCAGCGCACACATGATTTTCTCATTGTAGAAATAGGCCGGACTGCGGGCTGCACCGTCAAAAATCACCATCCGCACCGAGTTGGAGCCGACGTCGACAACCCCCACCCGCGACAGCGCGCGGGCGCCCGGATCGTCAAACAAGGGGCGCTCAAATGGCCCCCAATCGGCGGTGGCAGGCTCCGGTGTCACGTGCATGTTGGCTCCGTTACGTGTCGTCAGGATGGGGGATCGCAGGGCGCGGGTCAATCGCCGGATGCGGCAGGGCGGGCGGCATCTGCGGCATCTGATTTCGGATCTGTCTCTGCGGTGGTGCGCGCCTCTGCCGGGACCTCTGCCGGTGTCGGCATTGGCCGGGCAGGGCGATCGGACATCAGCTCCACCGCCAGCATGCGCGATACCATCCGCCCTTCGGTGAGGGAGAGGCGATCCAGCTCCTCCACGATCTGCGAGGCGGCAGCAAACGACCGGTCCATATGGGCCACCAGATAGGGGATCACATCCGGTTTCGGGGTGATCTGGCGATCATTGAACAGCTTGGCCAATACCACCGACAACAGCGCGTCATCGGGGGGTTGCAGCTGCGCGTGGGGCGCGCCTTCGATCCGGCTTTGCAGATCGGGCAGCGACATGCCCCACAGATGCGGCGCCGCGCGGCCCGTCAGCATCAGCGCGTGGCCATTGGCCAGCACCAGATTGTGCAGGTGGAACAACGCGTCCTGCGCGGGCGCGCAATCGGCAATATCCGGCACATCCTCCACCGCGATTGGCCCATCGGCCAGATGCGGTACATCTTCCTTTGTCAGCTGCCAGGCGGGGATGATCTGTGCGCCTGAATTGCTGGCCCAGACATGCACCAGATGGGTTTTGCCAGAGCGTTTTGGCCCGCTCAGCACCAGCTTGCCGCCGGGCCAGGCAAACGAGGGATCCAGCATCGCCACCGCCATCGCATTGGAGGGCGCGACAAAGAAATCATCCCGCCCCAGCGCCGGTTTCGCCGGGAGATCAAAGCTCAGCTGCTGGGCCATGGGTCCGTTCAGTCCGCGTCGTTATGGGCTTTGCCCTGATAGAGTCGGCTGTCCAGATACTGTTCAACAAGGAAACGTGCAATCACCCCAAGTGCAGCCGCCACCGGCACCGCGATCAGCATGCCAACGAAGCCGAACAACGCACCAAACACCGACAGCGCCAGCAGCAGCCAGACCGGATGCAGCCCGACCGAATTGCCCACCAGTTTGGGGGTGAGAAGGTTGCCCTCAATCACCTGACCGATCATGAAAATGCCAGCCACCATACCAATCGACCACCAGTCGCCCCAGAACTGAAACAGCGCCAGACCAATCGCCAGCGCGCCGCCGATCAGCGCGCCCAGATAGGGGATGAAGGTAACCAGCCCGGCGATGAAGCCAACCGCCAGACCAAAATTCAACCCCACCACCATCAGGGCAACGGCATAATAGGTGCCAAGGATCAGGCAGACCGTGCCCATGCCGCGGATGAACGACGCCAGCACCTTGTCGATCCGGCTGGCCAGCAGGCGAATGGTCGGGGCATGGTCGCGGGGCAACAGCTCATCAATGCGGGCAACCATGCGGTCCCAGTCCAGCAGCAGATAGACGGCTACAACTGGCACGATCACAAACAGGATCAACACATTGACCAGCGACACTGCGGATCCCACGACGCCTTCCAGAACGCTGATGGCCTTGCTCTGCAGGGTTTGCGCGATGGAGACGATGGTCTGCTGCGCGCGGCTGCCCTCGTCAAACAGGGAGGGCGCCTGTTTCTGGGCGAAGTCACGCAGGTTCTGGAACGCCTCCGGCAGAACCCGTGCCAGATCAATCATTTGATAGATCAGTGTCGGCACCACCACCAGCAACATGACCACGAACAACAAGACCGCCGCCACAGTGATGACAGCCGTGGCGGCCGTCCGGCTGAGGCCCATCGCCTCCAGCCGGTCGGCAATCGGATCAATCAGATAGGCAATCGCCGCACCCAGCACAAAGGGCAGCAGCACATCGCCCAAGGCCCATAGGATGACCGCAAAGACAACGGCGGCAATGCCCCAATAATTCAATTGCTTCTGTGCCGGAAGTGCCATGTGTTGGTCCCTGCTCTCAGCCCGATCCTGTGGCGTCTGTTTGACAGAAGTCTTCGCTGATGCACAGAAGCGATGCAAGCCCAATGACCGGTTGCGGGGATCACCGCGATAGGCGGCGGCCTATGGCCCCGCTCTGCCGCCGCAAAAGCCACAAAGACAAAGCACGATTGCCCAAGGCGCGCCGATGGCTTAGACCGCTTGCGAACCCAGATTGACAAATGAGACCGCCATGCGCCTGTCCCGCTATTTCCTGCCTGTTCTCAAAGAGAACCCCTCCGAGGCCCAGATCGTCAGCCACCGCTATATGCTGCGGGCCGGCATGATCAAACAATCCGCCGCCGGGATCTATTCCTGGCTGCCCTTGGGCTTCAAGGTGCTGAAAAAAATCGAAGGCATCGTCCATGATGAACAGATCCGCGCGGGCCATATCCCGATGCAGATGCCGACCATGCAATCCGCCGACCTATGGCGCGAGTCTGGCCGCTACGAGGCCTATGGTCAGGAAATGCTGCGTATGAAGGACCGGCATGACCGCGACATGCTGTTCACCCCTACGGCAGAAGAGCTGATCACGGATATCTTCCGCAGCCATGTGAACAGCTATAAGGATCTGCCGCTGACCATGTATCAGATCCAGTGGAAATTCCGCGATGAGATCCGCCCGCGGTTTGGCGTGATGCGGGGCCGCGAATTCTACATGAAGGATGGGTATAACTTCGACCTGACCAAGGAAGACGCGCTGCACGCCTATAACCGCCATCTGGTCAGCTATCTGCGCACCTATGAGCGCATGGGTCTGCAGGCGATCCCGATGCGCGCTGACGGCGGGCCGATTGGCGGCGACTATACCCATGAATTCCTGGTGCTGGCCGATACCGGCGAGTCGGAAGTGTTCTATGACAGCGCGGTCACCGATCTGACCTTTGGCGACCGTGAGATCGATTACGACAGTGTCGAGCAATGCCAGGGCGTGCTGGAGGAGTTCACCTCCAAATATGCCCGCACCGACGAGACCCACGACGCGGCCCTGTTTGACGAGATCCCCGAGGAACGCCGCCGCGTCGCGCGCGGTATCGAGGTTGGTCAGATCTTCTATTTCGGCACCAAATACTCCGAAGCGATGGGCGCCAATGTTCAGGGCCCCGATGGCAAGCAGTCGCCGGTCCACATGGGGTCGCATGGCATCGGTGTGTCCCGCCTGCTGGGTGCGATCATCGAAGCGAGCCATGACGACAAGGGCATCATCTGGCCCGAGGGCGTGACCCCGTTCCACTGCGGGATCGTCAACCTCAAGCAGGGCGACGATGAGGCGGATGCCGCTTGCGAGGCGCTCTATCAGGCGCTGACAGCGGCCGGGCTGGAGCCGCTTTATGATGACCGCAAGGAGCGGGCGGGCGGCAAGTTTGCCACCATGGACCTGATCGGTCTGCCCTGGCGCATCACCGTTGGCCCGCGTGGGCTGAAAAACGGCGTGGTGGAACTGACCTCCCGCCGCAGCGGCGAAAGCGAGGAACTGTCGCCTGAGGCGGCGGTGCAGAAGATCATCGAGATCTACGCCAAACACCCCTCCAGCCGCGGTTTCTGAACCCGCCCGGCAGTTTGAAACAGATAGCCCCGCCAGCCTCGCTGGCGGGGTTTTCCTTTGTCAGCCGTGTTTCAGCGGGTAGTCATGGCCGGAGATCCGGTGGAACAGCGTTGCAATCGCCACCAGCGCCACGGCGCCAATCAGCACCGGGAACAGCAGGAAAGAAATGCCGGGGTCGGTGGCAAAGACCACCAGCGGATCGGCGCCTGCGGGCGGATGGGTCAGCCGCAGCGCCGCCATCAGGGCGATCGACAGCCCCACAGCGAGGGCCAGCGCCCACCAGGCGTCCGGAAGCAACGCGTTCAGCGCCAGTGCCACGGCAGTTGCCAGCAGATGGCCGCCGACCACATGCGCGGGCTGCGACAGCGGGCTGGCGGGCACCGAGAACAACAGCACGCAGCTGGCGCCAAAGGGGGCGATCAGCAGCAGGAGGTTGGCATGGGTTGTCAGCAGCGACAGCGCCGCAATCGCCAGAAAGGCACCAAGCCCGGCCATGACCACCGCGCGCAGCGACGGATGTGGCAGGGCGCGTTTGAAATATCGGTCCATCGTCATCCTCATTGTGACCTCGCAGGAGGTTTGGCAAATCGATATCACCGGGGAAGGGCAATGCAACGGGCAATTGCACCGGGTCACGATTCGGTGACGCCATATGCAGGCCCGCGCCCAAGAGATTTGCAGCCTGCGATGTGCGCGGAGCCATGTAACGGGCGGATTATCGGGCAGATCCGCCACCACACCTTGACCCCGGACCTTCCACAGCACAGGTTGCAGACAAATTTTCCGGGCAGGACCACCATGGCCACACCACTCCCTTTTTCCCGTTTCGAATGGCTGATCGCCTGGCGTTATCTGCGGGCGCGTCGCGCCGAAGGGGGCGTCAGCGTGATGACCTGGATCAGCCTCATTGGCATTGCGCTGGCGGTGTTTGCACTGATTGCGACCCTTGCGGTGCGCACCGGGTTCCGGTCGGAATTTGTCGGCACCATTCTGGGGGCCAATGCACATGTGACGCTGTATTCCCACGGCACCGTCACCGATCAGGGGCGGATTGACCGCAAGCTGACAGAGTATGACGCGCTGGCCGAGGCCGCCGCAGCGGTGCCCGGTGTGATCCGTGCAGCGCCGTTGGTGAAGGGGCAGGTGATGGCGAGCCTCAGGCAGCGCAGCGCCGGGGTTGAGGTCTTTGGCATCTCCGCCGCCAATATCGCCACGCTGCCGGCTGTTGCCCAGAGCGAGGCCGCAATTGGTGATCTGTCGCGGTTTGACGCGGGCGTTGCGCTGGGGTCCGGCGTGGCCCGTGAGCTGGGTGTGCAGGTGGGCGACCGGATCAAGCTGATCTCCCCCGATGGGGTCAAGACTGCTTTTGGCACCAGCCCGCGCGTGAACGCCTATGAGGTGGTCTATATCTTCACCGCCGGGCGCTATGACATCGACCGAACCCGGCTTTATATGCCCTTTGCCGAGGCGCAGAGCTATTTCAATCGCGAAGGCTACGCCGATGAGATTGAGGTGATGGTGGAGGATCCAGAAACCGTGGACCGCATGGTGTTGCCGCTGGTGCAGGCGGGGGATGCGGTGGCGTCCAATATCGGGGTCTGGACCTGGCGCGATGCCTCCGGCGGCTTCCTGCGCGCATTGGAGGTGGAGGACAATGTGATGTTCATCATCCTGTCGATCCTGGTGCTGATTGCCACGATGAATATCGTCTCTGGCCTGATCATGCTGGTGAAGAACAAGGGCCGCGACATTGGCATTCTGCGCACCATTGGCCTCAGCGAAGGCTCGGTGATGCGGGTGTTTTTCCTCTGCGGGGCCTGTACGGGTGTCGTGGGCACCCTGTTGGGCGTGATCCTTGGCTGTCTCTTTGCGATCTATATCGATCCGATCTTTTCCTTTGTGAACTTTGTGATGGGGGGCGGGGTCTGGGATCCGGCGATCCGGGGCATCTATGCGCTGCCCGCTGAGCTGCGGCTGGCCGATGTGCTGTCGGCTGTGACGCTGTCGCTGTCGCTGTCCTTTGTCATCACCATTTTCCCGGCACGGCGCGCCGCGCGGATGAACCCGGTGGAGGCGCTGCGCTATGAATAACCCCGAGACGCAAGCCGCTGGCGCGCAATCCGCCGTGTTGCAGCTGAGCCAGGTCGGCAAATCCTACAATCACGGCCTGCCAACGCAGGTGGATGTGCTGAGCGGCATTGATCTGACGGTGAAGCCGGGGGAGATCGTGGCGCTGGTGGCGCCCTCCGGTGCGGGCAAATCGACGTTGCTGCACACGGCTGGTCTGCTGGATACGCCCGATCGCGGCACCGTGCGGATTGGTGGTCAGGATTTGACCGGCAAATCCGAGCGACGGCGCACGGCGGTGCGGCGGCAGGATGTAGGGTTTGTCTATCAGTTCCATCATCTTCTGGCGGAATTCACCGCGCTGGAAAACATCGTCCTGCCGCAGCTGGCCAATGGTATCAGCCGGACCAAGGCGGAGGCCCGCGCGCAGGATCTGCTGGCGCGGGTTGGTCTGCAGGACCGCGCCGGGCATCGCCCTGCGGCCATGTCGGGCGGCGAGCAGCAGCGGGTGGCGTTTTGCCGGGCGCTGGCCAATGGGCCGCGTCTTCTGTTGGCGGATGAGCCCACGGGCAATCTGGATCCCGGCACGGCGGATCAGGTCTTTGCCGCGCTGATGGAGCTGGTGGCGGCCACGGGCATGGCGGCGGTGATTGCCACCCATAACCTTGAGCTGGCGCAGCGGATGGACCGGGTGGTGCGGCTTGAGGGCGGTCAGCTGCACGCCGGGATGTGACTGGCGCGGCTCAGGCGCAGATGCCGGTCACATCGACATCTTTCCAGGGCAGGTAAACATCGCTTTCGCGGCTTTGCGGCAGGTCGGAAACCGGCATCGCGCCCTTCAGCATCCGGTGTAGCCGTTTGGTGCGCGCGCCGGTGGGATCCAGCGCACGGCAGCAGACATATTCCTCAACGATGGCGCCCTGCTGTTCATAGGCAAAGTCGATGAATCGGTCATTGCCCTTCAGATCAAACAGATAGGGGTCGTCGCTCACGCGATGTTCAGCGGCGGCGCGCAGCGGGTGATACCCGGTCTTGGCGCGTTGCTGCCATTGCCAGACATGGGTGGCCTCATGCGCAAGCAACATCGCCTCCACCAGATAAAGCCGATCCGGGTAGGCGGGCATATAGTCATCGATATACCAGTCGCGCACAAAAAAGATGCGGTTGAACAGCGCCAATGCAGCCGGGGAGGAGGTGACGATCTCCTCCTTAACCGGGGGCAGAATACGTTCGCGGCAGGTGACGCGCGGGCGTGGTTTGCGGCGGAATGTGACCTGCGACAGCGGCGCGCCCTTGACGATGCGCAGGCGATCCAGATCCAGCTCCGGCCCATGGATGCGGGTCAGAAACTGCCGTTCTCCCTCTGATGGCGGGCGCCCACAGGACAGGAGGCCAAGGCAGGTGAGGAGGAGACAGAGACGCGCAATCATGGCCCCACCCTAGGTAAGTTAGACCAGGGTGGGAACCGGTTTTGCAGGCGTGGCGTCGCCCGTCAATTGGTGGCGGGGCGCAGGTCCACAAAGGTTTCGTTGTAGCAAGCGCCATCCTCGGTATCGGTGCGGATGTCTGCGGGGATCAGCGCATTCACGGTAAAGCCGGTGGCGCTACTGGCGCGCCAGGTGCCCTTGGGGCTGTAGAGTACACCGGGGCGGGTGGCATCGCTGATCTTCAGCCGCAGGGTCACTGCGGCCTGATCGTTGAACAGCTCCAGCAGCGCACCGTCGCTGAGGTTGCGGCTGGCGGCATCCTCGGGGTGCATTTCGACCAGTTCAACCCCGTCGGAGGGCGGCTGATCGCCAAAGGTGGCATTGGTCCGCTTGCTGGAGGAGGGCGTGATCAGCACAAAAGGCGCGCTGCGCGGCACCGGGTCATAGCGCGGTACGCCAAAGCCGTAGCGGGCCTCGTAGTCTTCGCTGAACAGCTCAATCTTGCCCGAGGCGGTGGCCGGCACAACCGTATCACACAGGATCGGTGCAGCGCCCTCAGGGGCGGTGATCTCCAGCGCCCGGTCCAGCGGGATCTCACTGGGGCGGTGGCCCTGGAGCTGGGGGTGATCGCCGTCCAGCGCCTGATCCATCAGCTCGGCGTCGCTGACCTGAAACAGCGGATCATCATAGCCAAACCGCGCCGCCAGACGGCGGAAAATCTCGGTATTGGGCAGGCTGTCGCCAACCAGCGGGATCACCGGGGCGGCGCGCTGGATGTAGTTCTGGCCATAGGCGCCATAGACATCGTCATATTCGAAATGGCTGGCGGCGGGCAGGATTACGTCACACATCCGCATGGAGTCAGTCATTGCCACATCGCTGCCCGCGATGAAGATATCCTCCTGGCTCAGCGCCTCAATCAGCCGCGCCTGATCGGGATGGGTGGCGACCGGGTTGTGGTTGTAGATCATCACCGCCTTCACCGGGATGCGCATGGTGCGATCCAGCAGTTTGCGCGCCACATCAACGATGTTGAAGACACGGGTATCCGGGTCAATCAGGTGGCTCGCCTGCAAGCGGTCAGTCGTCTTTGGGGCGGCAAGGCCGGGTTTGGCGAGCACACCAGCCCCCAGGCGCCCATGGTGGCCAGTCAGCGCCTGAAGCGCCATCGCCGCGCGCAGGCCGGACCCGCCGGAGCGGCCCCGTTCTATGCCGTTGCCAAGGGAGGTGGACATATTGCGCGCCGCTGAGATCCAATCGGCGAGCTGGTGGAACTGCGCCAGCGGGATGCCGCAGACCTCCGCCACCTGATCGGGGGTATAGCCGCGCGCCGCTTCCAGGTATTGCGCGGACCCCGTGGTCCATTGGCGGATGAAGGCGTGGTCCAGCGCATCGCGGCGCTCCAGCTCCGCCGCCAGCGCCATGGCCAGCACCACATCGGTGCCGGGCACCGGTTGCAGATGCAGGTCGCAATGTTCGGCAATCTTGGTGCGCTTGGGGTCGATCACCACCAGCCGCGCGCCCTTGGCCCGTGCCTGTTTCAGCAGCGGCGCCATATGCAGGTTGGAGACGGTGACATTGTTGCCCCAGACCAGCACCAGATCGGACTGCACCACCTGTTGCGGCGGCATGCCGGGGGCGGGACCAAAGAGGCTCTCATAAGCGCCGCCACGCACCCCGCCACAGAGCGGTCCCCGGTTCAGCCGGGTCGCCCCCATGTGGTAGAAAAACCGCCGGTCCATCGACCCACCTGCCAATTGGCCATGGGGGCCTGCGTAGTTGAAGGGCAGCACCGACTGCGGGCCATGGGCCTCAATCGCGCGCATGACGCCTGCGTGGATCAGATCCAGCGCCTCCTCCCAGCTGATCGGTTCATAGCTGCCGCTGCCGCGTGGACCACTGCGGCGCAGGGGCTGGGTCAGGCGGTTGGGACCATGCACGAAGCCTGCAAAACTGCGCACCACCTTGTTGCAGATCACCGCATCGGTCAGCGGGTTGGCGCGCGATCCGCGCACGGCGGTGATCTGATCATCTTTCACGCTGACGCTGAGGCTGCAGGTGTCCGGGCAATCCAGCGGGCAGACGCTGGGCAGCTGGGTGGTCGGGCTATGGCTCGATTGGCTGTTGGGCGGAAGGGTGTCGCGCATGGCTGGGCTCACAAATCTGAAAATGTCTGTTGCCCTAGCCTAGCGGTGCATGTGACCTTGTATAAATGGCCAGATAAGGAGAATTTGATAAGGCCAAAACCCTTAGCGTAGATCGACCACGGATTTACCCAACCGGAATGGCGCGGCAAAGGCCACCATGCAAAGCGCGAGGATCTGCAAGATCAGAATATGCGCATTGTCCTGCAGATATTCCCATTCGCTTTTCAGCTGGGTGACCTGCGTGATCAGCGCATCATAGGCGCGCGCCAGGATCAGAAAATCGCCCGCAATGGTCGGCACCTTGCGACGCAGGCTGTCGACGGCGGCCTCGGTCGGGGTGTCGAGCGCTGTAAAGACGGTGAAGGCGGCGGGATCAAACGCGTCCGCCTTGGCGGCCATCTCCATCATCTCGCTGGTGTTTTCGGCGCGACCAAAGATCAGCTGCAGCCCCTGCAGCGGCGTGACCTGATCGGTGACAGCGATGAACAGGGGCAGCTCAGCATTGCCGGCGGTGGAGGCGGAGAGGAATTCGATCTTCTCGCACAGAATGGCGATATCCGCATCATAGGCCGGATCGCAAAACCTGAGGCGAAACCGCGCCGCGTCGCGGTCAAAGGCGGCGGTGGCGGCATAGGCGATGTCGATCTGGCGCTCCAGCCGCCCGGTGTCGGCCTTGTAAATGCCCGCCAGCACAGCCACCAGCGCGCCGATCCCGCCGAGAACCACCCAGCCCAGATCCGCCAGCCGCCAGACGCGGTGCCCGGCGGGATGGCGAAACAGCAGTGCGGTGCCGAGACTGCCGATGCCAAAACACATCAGGATCAGCAGCAGTTGATTGTCGGCGATCATCATCATAGCGGCGGCTCCTGCGGGTGGGGGCGAGTTTGGGCTGGCTCTGGGAAGTGTAGAAAGACCAGCGCCTTGCAGGCAAGCGCTATCACCGCGCGGCCCGATGTGCCTAGGGGCGCGGTGGGGGATGTCCTGATTGTGATGTGCCCGGCGTGGTGGGGGCGGGGTCTTGGCCGTTGCTGCGGGCAGCAAAAGGAGGCGGCGCCGCCAAGGGCCCAATGTGTCCATTGGGGCCAAAGGCGGAGGGTGGAATGGGGATTGCCCATCTTCGCGAGATATCTGCGAAACCGCCCCGGTTGGTGGTCGGGGCGTCCAATCTCCAAGTGGTGGGGCAGGGTGTCAATCCGCCCCGGATGTCGCGACTGGATCAGTCTGGCAGAACAGGTTTAAGCGAAGGTGGCGGCGGCGTGCGGTGGGGGCGCAACGGCTGGGTTTTTAAGAGTTGTCAAAACCATCGGTGTCCAAGCCGAGCGCCATCGTGACATAGAGTTCTGTCAGATACTGCTCGATATGGCTTTTTATCTCGAGGAAGCGAAAATTCATACCCTTGATATTGTTGATCTCTTCTCTGAAAGTAGCGCCATAGATCTCGTGGGCTGTAATCTCAGATCTGCTTAGTGCGGTCTTGTATGTGGCCTTGCTAATTTCTTGGTGGCGTTTTCGAGTTCGTTTCAATGCAAAAGATGCAGAATTATGTGATGCCGTTACATGCGCCCTTAACCGCTGCTCCAAATTGTTTGTTCGGCCGACGTAAACTGGTTTGCTGTTCTCGTAAAAAATATAGATTGCTGGAATTTTGAACCCCGCTGGGCGGGTACTCATTGAGAAATATTTTGTTCGTTCAAGAGGTCAAAATTGTTTTTTGCCTTGTCGCAGAAAGCGTCGAAATCATCAGATGACATTATGTCGTCCTATCAATTGAAGTGAAATCTTATGGTGTGCGCCCCCCTCGGACGTGACGCACAGCGGCACGGCCCGCGCCTGACCTTCCCCCCGGGAAGGCGCATTCGCGCCCTCCCAAGGTCAGGTGCGGGC
This sequence comes from Phaeobacter sp. S60, assembly GCF_000826845.1. Taxonomy (NCBI): domain Bacteria; kingdom Pseudomonadati; phylum Pseudomonadota; class Alphaproteobacteria; order Rhodobacterales; family Roseobacteraceae; genus Phaeobacter; species Phaeobacter sp. S60. Next base: position 86,742 of record NZ_JSWJ01000011.1, on the reverse strand, counting down.
CTTGTGTTGCGCGAGGTGTCTTCATTTCGAATCAGAGATGCCAATACAAGATTGCAGCTCTTTCATTGTAGCCTCATAAGCAGCAATGACGTCACTCTTTCGGGGGACTGAAGATGAGTCAAATAGCTGTTCAAACTCGTCCTTCCATTCGTAGCTTGTATGTTCTTTTCTGTTTCCGTCAAAACATGAAACATGGCTCTTGATTAGAGCATCTTTTCCCGCACCGGAGTAAGTACGAAAAACTAAATGGATGAAGCGGTCGTAAGCAGAGTAGAAATCTTGGCTAAGCAAGTATTTGTAGATGTTTACAATTTTGTCTAGCTCGCGTTTATTTTCGATCAGGTCTTTGGGTGAGATATCTTTCCAGTAACCAACCCAAACGAAGAAGCAATATATGGCATTTAGGCTTGGGGCTATCTGATCATAAAGCTCAAGCCGCTTTTCGATCAGTTTTCTGTTCTGCCATTGTGCGTCATCAATGTTCTTTAGACGGCGATTTAGAAAATACCCGACTATAGCGACTGACAGCGGTGTGAGTGCTGCGACTAGCAGCTTGTAAATTTCCAATGCTTAGCCCTCAAACATCCAGCTCCTCCACGAACTTCGCGTTCTCCTGAATATACTGGAAGCGAAGCTCGGGTTTCTTGCCCATCAGACGTTCAACCAGATCGCCGGTCTCGCCGGGTTCGTCCTCGTCGATGGTCACCCGGATCAATTTCCGGGTGGCGGGGTCCATGGTGGTTTCCTTCAGGTCCTTGGCGTCCATTTCGCCAAGACCCTTGAAGCGGGAGACGTCGATCTTGCCCTTGCCGCCCAGACCCTTTTCAAGCCAGAGATCCCGCTCGGCCTCGTCCAGGCAGTAGACGCGTTTCGCGCCTTGCGTCAGGCGGAACAGCGGCGGGCAGGCCAGATACAGGTGGCCGCCGTCAATCAGCGGGCGCATCTGGGTGAAGAAGAAAGTCATCAGCAGCGAGGCGATATGGGCGCCGTCGACGTCCGCATCGGTCATGATGATGATCTTGTCATAGCGCAGATCGTCGAGGTTGAACTTGCTGCCAAGGCCGACGCCAAGCGCCTCGCACAGATCATTGATTTCGGCGTTTGAGCCGAGCTTGTTGGAGGCGGCGCCAAGGACGTTGAGGATCTTGCCCTTCAGCGGCAGCAGCGCCTGATTGACCCGGTTGCGCGCGCCCTTGCCGGAGCCGCCGGCGCTGTCGCCCTCGACAATGAACAGCTCGGTGCCCGCGCGGTTCTTGGCGGTGCAATCCGTGAGCTTGCCGGGCAGGCGCAGTTTCTTTGTGGCAGATTTGCGCTGGGTCTCTTTCTCCTGCTTGCGGCGCAGGCGTTCCTCGGCCCGCAGGATCAGGAAGTCGAGGATGGCGCCCGCGGATTTGGTGTCGGCGGCCAGCCAGTTGTCGAAATGATCGCGGACGGAGTTTTCCACCATTTTGGCGGCGGCCTCGGTGGAGAGGCGATCCTTGGTCTGACCGACAAAGGCGGGATCCGCAATGAAGCAGGAGACAAGCGCGCAGCCGCCGGTCATCAGGTCGTCGCGGGTGATCTGGCCCGCCTTTTTGTTGCCGACCAACTCGCCGTAGGCCTTGATCCCCTTGAGGATGGCGGACCAGAAGCCCGCAACATGGGTGCCGCCCTCCGGCGTGGGGACGGTGTTACAGTAGGACTGGGTGAAGCCGTCGCGGGACGGGGTCCAGTTGATCGCCCATTCCACATAACCCGGCGCGTTGAATTTCTCGCGGAACTCGACCTTCCCGGCAAAGGGTGCATCGGCGTAGACGGAGGATTTCCCAAGCACTTCTGTCAGGTAGTCTTTGAGGCCGCCGGGGAAGTGGAAGGTGGCCTCGGTCGGGGTTTCACCATCGTCGATTTCCGATTTCCAGCGGATTTCGACGCCGGAGAACAGATATGCCTTGGAACGCACCAGGGTGAACAGGCGCTTGGGCTTGAAGCGGTGGGAGCCGAAGATCTGCTCATCCGCGTGGAAGGTGACGAAGGTGCCGCGTTTGTTCGGGGCGGCGCCGATTTTCTCAACCGGGCCCTGGGGCAGGCCACGGGAGAAGCGCTGCTCGAACAGTTCCTTGTTCTTGGCAACCTGCACCACCATGGAATCCGACAGCGCATTCACCACAGAGGAGCCGACGCCGTGCAGACCGCCCGAGGTCTGATAGGCCTTGCCGGAGAATTTGCCGCCCGCGTGCAGCGTGCAGAGGATCACCTCAAGCGCGGATTTGTCCGGGAACTTCGGATGCGGATCAATCGGGATGCCGCGGCCGTTGTCTGAGATGGTGACGGCGTAATCGGCGTGCAGCGTCACCTCGATCCGGTTGGCGTGGCCCGCGACCGCCTCATCCATGGAGTTGTCGAGGATTTCCGCCACCATATGGTGCAGCGCGCGCTCATCGGTGCCGCCGATATACATACCGGGGCGCTGGCGGACCGGTTCGAGGCCTTCCAGGACCTCAATCGAGGAGGCGTCATAGGTCTCAGAATCGGGCGTGCTGAGGAGGTCGTCGGCCATATGCGGGGCTGCTCTTGCTTGGTTTTGGTTGAGGTCATTATGGCAGGTGTTGGGGCCGGGTGGAAGAGGCACGCAAGGGGCTGTGGATAAGGCGGGCGGGTGCTTGATTGCGGGTCATAATCTTTGAAACAGAGAGGCAGATGTGGTAGTGTCGCCGTGTTATCCATTCACCTTTTATCAGTATTAGTAGGGAGGGAGCCATGCAGACTGCAGGGGCAATTTCCGCGTTTTTGGTAGCAATTTCTTTAGCGTTGCCAGCAGCAGCCGGACCGTCGTTTTCAAAAAAGGAGGTCAGGAAGCTGCTGATCGGCAATACCTATCCGTTGGGACGGAACAACGAGGGGGCGATGTATGTCAAACCCGACGGGACCATGGATGTGGTTTGGGAAGGTAAAACCGAGACGACGGCGTACAAACTGAGGTCCCGTGGCCGCATCTGTTATGAACTCAAGATGTTTGGCGAGACTGAATGCATCGGGTTTGAAAAGATCGACGGCGAAAGTTTCTATCAGGTCTTTGGTGACGCCAAACGTAAGATGGCGTTTTCGGACATTAAACCGGGCAAAGCATTTTGATCCTCCGCTTTCGGGCCGAACTGTCGCTCTGTGTGCGGTTTGGTCTTTACCAGGCTGACCTCTGACACCCAGCCTGCGGCGATATTCTCCGTGCGGTGCCGGGGCTTGCGGGCTACACCGGCTGCCAGAGGTTGGCAGGAGGAGAGCGCAGGTGGCTGGGACTGGGATCAAGACGCAGGATTGGGCGGCGTTTCGGGCGGAGGCACAGCGGATGCTGGAGGCGGCGCTGGATCAGATGCAGGAGGCGGCAGAACGCCCGTGGCAACCGGTGCCCGGCGACATTGACGCGCGTTATGCCATCAGGGCGGAGGCGCAGGGGCCAGAGCAGACCGTCGACCGGATCATTGCGGATGTGCTGCCGTATCATGGCGGCAATATTCATCCCCGGTTCTGGGGCTGGGTGCAGGGATCTGGCTTGGCCAGCGACCTGATCGCCGCGCTGGCGGCGGCAGCGGTCAATGCCAATATGGGCGGGCGGGATCACGGCGCGAACTATATGGAACGTGCGGTCGTTGACTGGACGCGGGCCAAGATGGGGATGCCGGAGGGCGCCAGCGGCATTCTGGTGACCGGCACCTCGCAGGCGACGGTGATTGCCTGTCAGGCGGCGCGGCTCAGGGTCATGAAGGATCTGCGCAAACAGGGACAGGGCGATGTCCGGCTCACGGCCTATGCGGGGGAAGGCGTGCACAACGCCACGCTGAAGGCGGTGGAACTGTTGGGCATCGGCTCGGACAATCTGCGCAAGGTGCCTTTGGTCGGTGGGCAGATGGACTGTTTTGCATTGGCCCGGATGGTGGCAGAGGACAGGGCCGCAGGGGCGCTGCCCTTTCTGGTGGTGGGCACGGCGGGATCGGTGGATCTGGGGCTGTTTGACGATCTGAACGCGCTGGCGGATGCGGCGGCGGCGCTGGGGCTGTGGTTGCATGTGGATGGGGCGTTTGGCGCCTGGACACGAATTGCGGATGAGCCGTACCGGTCGTTGTCCGACGGGATCGGGCGGGCTGACAGTATCGCGCTGGATTTTCACAAGTGGATGTATGTGGGCTACGACTGTGGCATGGCGCTATTGCGCAATGAGGATGAGCACCGGGCGGCCTTTGCCGCGCGGCCATCCTATCTGGAGGGGGCCGAGCGCGGGCTGGCAGGTGGCGAGCCTTGGTTCTGCGACTACGGCATTGATCTCAGCCGGGGCAATCGGGCGTTGAAGGTCTGGACGGCTCTGGAAACCTACGGCGAGGCGGCATTCTGCGAGGCGATTACTGGCAATTGTGCGCTGGCCGCAGCGATGGCGGCAGAGGTGGAGGCGCAGCCGCTGATGGCGCTTGGCGCGCCGGTGGTCTCCAATATCTGCGTGTTCACGGCGCGCTGTGATCTGGCGCCAGAGACGCAATCGCAGGTGAACGTGGAGATTGCCCAGACCCTGCAGGAAAGCGGCGAGGCGGTGTTCTCCACCACACGGATGGACGGCCGGGTGATGCTGCGTGCCGCCATCACCAACCATCGCAGCCGCCCGGCGGACGTGGATGCAGCCATTGCCGCAGTCGCGCGGGAGGCCGCACGGGTCTAGCGGCCGAGCCCAGAGACATCAGCGACAGGATCGGTGTTTTTCGCTTCCATCGCGGTGGGCAACGGCTACTCTGCGCGACGGACAAGCAGGGAGAGCCACATGGCCTGGATCAAGACCATTCCATTTGACGCAGCAACCGGCAAGCTGAAGACGCTGTACGACCGGGTGACCGGACCGGGCGGCAATGTCGATAACATCATGATGATGCACAGCCTGCGCCCGCAGTCGATGGAAGGGCATATGGCGCTGTATAAGGCGGTGCTGCACCACAGCGGCAACAGCCTGCCGAAATGGTATCTGGAGGTGCTGGGCGTCTGGGTGTCCTCGCTGAATGACTGCGCCTATTGCGTTGAGCATCACTTTGCCGGGTTGCAGCGGCTGTTGCGGGACGCGCCGCGCGGCGCAGCCATCCGCGCCGCCATCGAGGCGCGCAACCCTCAGCTGGCACCGCTTGAAGCTGCGGAGCGCGCCGGAATGGTCTATGCGCGCAAATTGACCGAAGCACCGGCTGCCGTGATTGAGGCGGATATCAACGCTCTGCGCGCGGCGGGGCTGGATGATGGGCAGATCCTGGAGATCAATCAGGTCACCGCCTATTTTTCCTACGCCAATCGCACCGTGCTGGGGCTTGGCTGTTCGACCAAGGGTGATGTGCTGGGGCTGAGCCCCAACAACAGCGAGAACCCGGAGGATTGGGGTCATAGCTGAGCGCGTCTGACTGGCTGGCCTAGGCCGCGTCAGACCGGGCTAGGCCGCAACAGGATCGGCGAGGATCGGCCGCAGCAGCGTAAACAGCGGCGCCAGCACAAGGGCGGCGCTGCAGACTGCGGCCACGGGATCCGGCGGCGGCGCAAGCGCGACATCGCGCCAGAGCGTCAGCGATTTGCGTCGCAGCAGATCGGCGTGGGGATGGCTCTGCCCATGCGGCGAGGGCACGCGTTTCAACTCTGGTGCCTTGGGCTGAAACCCTTTGAGGGAGAGGATATCCATCAGTGCCGCCATCTCATCGGCAAAGCCACTGTCGCGGGGGTTGGGATGCCCCGCGACCTGCGCCAGCCCGGCGGTGGGATAGCTCCGCGTCAGCGGTTGCCCCGCAACCGCATCCCGCCAACGGCTGAGCGCGCTGCCGTTCAGGCCCATGATGCCGCCGCCGATGCGCACGCCATCGGGATCAATGCCAAAGAACACCCCGCAACCGGGGGTCTGCGGCAGCTGCCACAGCAGATGCAAATGGGTGTGATAGGGGGTCTTGTCCTTGGAAAAACGCAAATCGCGCTGGGGGCGGAAGAGTTTGCCTCGAATGCCGGGATGATGGGGGCGCAGATAATCCGCGACCGCTTGCAAAAGCGCCTCAGCCGGGTGGCGCAACTCTGCGTCGTAGCGCGCCTTGTGGGACTGGAACCAATCCCGCGTGTTACTCTCCGCCAGCTCCGCGAGAAAGGCCTGTGCGTCGGGGATCAGCTGGCGTGTGATATCGGACATGCAAAGGCTCCTTACGGTGGGCTGGCGCTGACAGAAGCCTAACACAGGTGGGGCACAGCGCGGGCATTGGAAACTGCAATCCCGGACCGGCTGAGAGCAAGAGGCCGACAGCAACCATCGGTAAGATCAGACTTGCCGTTGTGCCGGTCGATGCCTAAGGCTGGGGTATGACACAGAGAATACCCCCGCCCGCCCCGAATACCCTTCTTGGCCACAGTCGCGCGATTGCGGTGCTGGGGCTGCCGTTGATCGGCGGCCATGTGGCGCAGTTCGCCATCGGCCTGACCGATACGGTGATGCTGGGCTGGTACGGGGTGGAGGCGCTGGCGGCGGTGACGCTGGGGTCGACCTATTTTTTCACGATTTTTCTGCTGGGTTCCGGCTTTGCCTTTGCGGTGATGCCGATGGTGGCCGCTGCCGCAGGCGCCGGTGAGGAGCGCCAGATCCGCCGAAGCACCCGTATGGCGCTGTGGCTGTCGCTGGCCTATGGGCTGTTGGTGATGCCGCTGTTGTGGTGGTCGGAGCCGATCCTGTTGCTGTTGGGGCAGGAGGCGGAGGTGGCCCATGGCGCGGCGGAGTATCTGCGGATCGCGGGCTGGGCGCTGTTTCCGGCGCTGCTTTATATGGTGCTGAAAAGCTACTTGGCCGCGCTGGAGCGGACCCAGATCGTGCTGTGGGTGTCGGTTCTGGCGGCGGCGCTGAATGCGCTCATCAACTATATGCTGATCTTTGGCAATTGGGGCGCGCCGGAACTGGGGGTGACCGGGGCGGCGCTGGCCTCGCTGGCGACCAATGTTTTTGCCTGCATCTTTGTGCTGATTTACGCGCTGAAGGCGCTGCCAGAACATGCGCTGTTGAAGAATTTCCAGCGTCCCGACTGGGAGATGCTGAGCCGGGTGCTGCGTCTGGGCCTGCCAATTGGTCTGACCAACCTCAGCGAGACCAGCCTGTTTGCCGCCTCGGCGATGATGATGGGCTGGCTTGGCACCGTGGCGCTGGGCGCACATGGTATTGCGCTGTCTCTGGGCGGGCTGGCGTTCATGATGCATCTGGGGCTGTCCAATGCGGCGACGATCCGGGCCGGCAATGCCTTTGGTCGTGGCGACCGGGACCATATGGCGCGCGGCGCGCGCGTGGTGATGGCGATGTCGCTGGGGCTGTCGGTGCTGGGGATGATCCTGTTTCTGGCGGTGCCCGAGGCGCTGATTTCGCTGTTCCTGTCGCCGGATGACCCGGACCGGGCCGAAATCGTGCTGATCGGCAGCGTGCTCTTGGCGGCGGCGGCGCTGTTTCAGCTGATGGACGGGATGCAGGTGATCGCGCTGGGGCTGCTGCGCGGGGTGCAGGACACCGGCGTGCCGATGGTGATTGCGGCGCTCAGCTATTGGGCGGTTGGGATCCCGGCGTCGTATCTCCTCGGCTTTACCTTTGACATGGGCGGGCTTGGCGTCTGGTTGGGTCTGGTGCTGGGTCTGACCGCGGCGGGGGTGTTCCTGATGATCCGGTTCTGGCGCCGCTCGATCAAGCTGGTCGGCACATCGAAAACCGCCGCCGCGCGGTAGCGGTCAGCGCATCGGGCCGCTGTGCTGTGGAGGTGCGCGCCCCCTGTGCCATCGCGCCGGTATTTCGAGCTGAGATTTGCGAGGAGACCTGTGGGCGCCGTATGTGCTGAATGTCGGAAGTGTGGGACTTTGCTGCCGTTCGATTCAGCGGCTGCAAGGTCGGCAACTTCCCCTTTCCACCATTCCAACGTAGATGTATCCAGTTCCTGGTATTCCCGTTGGCCACCAGAGCATAAAATGCATTTTTACTCCGAAGCTAAGCGACTACTTTGGTTTCACTTAGCAAACCTTGTGATCTCTATACCGGTTACGCTTGTACTTCCCTTGAGCATTTCTGGCTTCAACATGGCTTATCCATTGTTTTCTCTGAAAGTAATCGCTCTTCTTTACTTCAACGAGTTTCCTTCGAAAAAAGATCCATTCAGCGTTGCGTTCTTTGCCATCGCTTGTGTTTGAGATCGCTTTATTGTTTCTTACGGGTTCCTTTTCTTTCTTCACCTTCTTGTTCTGATGCTTGTGATTGGAGCGGAAGCTTCCTGCGCATCGCAGTTCTGGCGCTGCGCGGCATCGGTGACTCTGGGCTCAAAGCCAACAATGTGCTCTGAGCCCAGACTGTCATGTCCCAGCGTCCTATCCTGTGAAACGCTGCTTCTTCTGTGTTCCCTTTGTAGGAAGGTATCTCGCTGCCGCCTTTGGTGGCAGCTGCGATGGGTCAGTTGCTGATGGGTGACAGCAGATCCGGGTTGGTGACCAGATTGCGGACGCCGTGGGCGTGGGTTTCGATAAAATGGTTGTGCGCCAGCCACGTGCCGACACTCTGGATATTGACCTTCATCACCTTGGGCCGGACGCTCCAGGTCACTTGAAATGGCGAGCCTTTGGTATTGTAGCCCGGCCCGGTGGTGGAGCCTGCATAGCGTACTGGGGTGCCGGTGTTGCTGGGGATGTTCTGCGCCTGATAGAGATTGTTACGGACCGTCAGGCGGGTCAGCTCCTCGAAATCGGCGGCGCTGGGATCATTGACCAGGACATAGACCTGGGCCTCCACCCGCAGTTGCGGGTTGCCGATGGCCTCACTCAGGCAGGCGCCAAGCGTCGGGCCGGGGGTCACCTGCGCGGTGGTGTGGACGTAGTGCACCTCAATCGTATCACCGGGCACCAGGTCGCCGTGACCACCATCCGCGCCGATGGGGCTGTCCAGCGGGGCCAGTTCAGCCTCTGTCAGGGGGCCGTCGTATTGATAGCCGCTGCCGTAACCCTTGCCATCGCCATTGCCTGCATAGGTGGTGAATTCACCGCCGCGATGTTCGGCGTTCTCGTGAAAATGGATATTGCAGAGGCTCATTTGCGATGCCGACGGTGCCTCCGCAAAGAAGCGCAGGTTATGTCCTTCGGCGGCGTCGATATCGCGGGGCGATTGCGGGCCAAAGCCTGCGCCAAAGGTGGACATGGCTAGCGCGGCGCGTTGCCTGTCCATCTCGCCGTCTTTTGCTGTTTCCGACGTGTCGGCGGATGTTTCTGCACCATGGGCGAAGGCCAGGGCAGCAGCGAGGGCTACAATCGAACGATATGACGGCATCATGGATCCTATTTTGACTGAACACTACTGGTAACGGTGACGGCAGCGGCGCAGTAATACCGGTTCAGAACATGGGGTCGGGGAGATCCTGCACACTACGCACTGCCGCATTGGTTCATAGTTTAAGTGTGTGACGATTAAATTAATCGCTTATAGGTTGTTTGTTCGGTTCGCTGCAGGTGACACTCTGGCCGCGTGCTAGCGGGCACAGGTCAACCAGCGATGAGGGGGCGTGTTTGCAACGGACCCCGCGCCGAGGGATCGGGCGCGGACTTGATTGGGGCGTGGCGAGCCCAGGTCGCGGAACGCTCAGATCGCGGTGGACCCTACCGCCGGACACGAAGGGCGGTTTAGAGGGCTGGTAGATTGGCTGGCGTTTAAGGGCGTTCCGGCTTCTGATTGCTTCGTTGGACTTTGACCAGCCGATCGGCCTTCTTTCGCACCAGCACCGAGCGCAGATCATGCATCGCCAGCAGCATCTGGTCAGTGATCTCTTCCAACTGTTCGTCGCTGGCCTTGCTCTGGGCCCAATGGGCGGTGAGATTCAGGTGGTCGATCGCGCGGTGGATGTCATCCATATCCCGCGCCGCCAGGGTGCGGCTGCGTTGCGCCATCCAGTCGCGGATGGCACTCAGATCTTCAGGGCTGAGGGAGCGGTCGCCATGTGGGCGGATCTCGCCACTGCGCAGCTTAACCACGGCGATCTGCTCCATATCCAGCCGTCGCTGCCGGTTCTCGCTGTCGACGCGAAACACAAAGGCGCCGTTGTCGCGCACGCGAAAGTAATAGTCTGGCAGGGCGGCGGGCATCTGGGGGCCTCCGGTCAGCGCAACGCGGCGCAGAAGGCCTGGATGCGGCGGCAGGCTTCGGTCAGGATTTCATCCGAGGCCGCGTAGCTGATGCGGAAGTTCGGCGACAACCCATAGGCAGCGCCATGTACCACAGCGACATCGGCCTCTTCCAGAAGCGCCTTGGCAAAGGCCTCGTCATCGGTGATCGCAACGCCCCCGGCAGAGGTCCGCCCGATCAGCCCGGCAATCGACGGGTAGACGTAGAAGGCGCCATCTGGAACCGGGCAGGCGACACCGTCGATCGTGCTCAGCAACGAGATCACCAGATCCCGCCGACGGCGGAAGACAGCGGTATTGGGCAGGAGATAATCTTGGGTGCCGTTCAGCGCTTCAACCGCCGCCCATTGGCTGATGGTGCAGGGGTTGGAGGTGGATTGCGACTGGATCTTGCGCATGGCATCAATCAGCGGCTTTGGCCCCGCCGCATAGCCGATCCGCCATCCGGTCATCGCATAGGCTTTGGAGACGCCATTACAGGTGAGCGTGCGGTCATACAGCTGCGGCTCAATCTGCGCCGGAGTGCAGAAGGTGAAATCGTCAAACACCAGGTGCTCATACATGTCATCGCTCATCACCCAGACATGGGGATGGCGCAGCAGCACGTCGGTCAGCGCCTTCAGCTCCTGCGCATGATATCCCGCTCCGGTGGGATTGGAGGGGGAATTGAAAATGAACCATTTGGTCTTGGGCGAAAGGGCCGCCTCAAGCTGCTCCGGGGTGATCTTGAACCCGGTTTCCAGCGTTGATTCCACACAGACAGGGGTGCCGCCCGCCAGCCGTACCATATCAGGGTAGGATACCCAGTAGGGGGCAGGAATGACCACCTCGTCGCCGGGGTTCAGCGTCGCCATCAGCGCATTATAGAGGATCTGTTTGCCGCCGGTGCCTACTGAAACCTGCGCGGGGGTATATTCCAACCCATTGTCGCGGGAGAATTTATCGCAGACCGCTTGCTTCAGCTCGGCGATGCCATCGGGGGCGGTGTATTTGGTCTTGCCTGCCTGGATGGCGCGGATCGCCGCCTCCTTGATATTGTCGGGGGTGTCGAAATCTGGCTCCCCGGCGCTCAGCCCGATCACATCGCGGCCCGCAGCGCGCAATTCCCCGGCCAGCGTGGTGATCGCGATGGAGGGGGACGGTTTGACGCGGGCGAGGCTATCGGACAGGAATTGCATGGAAAGACCTCTGTTTGAATGTCATATAGAACTGTCATAGGGTGCCGCTAACTGTCGATCAAGCGCGATCAAAGGGCAGGCAAACCGATAGGCCAATAGGAGCGGGCAAATGAGCAACGACGACATGAATTGGTATGGTCCGGAGGCCGCAACCTTTGGTGACCGTGTGGCGGCTGCGCGGGATGCTGCGGGCATGACACAGGCACAGCTGGCGCGCCGGCTGGGGATCAAAAAGGCGACGCTGGCCGGCTGGGAACAGGACCTGTCGGAGCCGCGTGCCAACAAGCTGTCGATGATGGCGGGGCTGTTGAATGTATCCATGCGCTGGCTTCTGACCGGTGAGGGCGAGGGCATGGAAGCCCCGGCTGGCGAACAGGTGCCGCAGGATCTGGCAGCGGTCATGACCGAACTGCGCCAGCTGCGCGAAGAGCTGCGCGGCAATGCTGACCGGGCGGCGCGGCTGGAGAAACGTCTGCGTCTGGTGATGGAAGGCAGCGTTCAATGAGTGAGCTGCCCGCCCATCGTCTGAAACGGCTGCAGATGCGGTCCATGCGCCGGGGGATCAAGGAGATGGACATTCTCCTGTCGGCCTATGCCGAACGGAACCTGGCTGGGATGGCCCCGGCTGAGCTGGATCTCTATGATCTGCTGTTGCAGGAAAACGATCAGGATCTCTACCAGTGGGTGACGGGTCAGGTGGCCGCCCCGGCGCAGTTCGCTGCGCTGGTTGGCGGCATATCGCAAATCCATCAAAAAGAATAAAATTTCAGCTTAACGGATTTTTCGGGAATTTTCTGCATTGTGACCCGCAGACACCATCGAGTCGGAGATGCGGATGAGTATGGAAATGCCAATTGGCCAGCAGGACACCAAAGGGTTCATGACTGGCTATCTTGAGGCGCTTGCAATGGTTGAGCGTCTTCACCGTCTGCTGCTGGACGTGATCAAGGACGAGTTTGAGCGCGTGGGCGTGCTGGAGATTAATGCGGTCCAGGCACTGTTGCTGTTCAATATCGGCAACAACGAAGTCACGGCAGGCGAACTGAAATCACGCGGCTATTATCAGGGCAGCAACGTCAGCTATAACCTGAAGAAACTGGTCGAAATGGGCTATATGCACCACCAGCGTTGCGAAATTGATCGCCGCTCGGTGCGGGTTCGCCTGACGGAGCGCGGTCGTGAAATCCGCGATATCGTTGCAGCCTTGTTCTCGCGCCATGCCGAAGGCCTGGAAGGCAAAGATGTGATCAGCAGCGAAGGGATCGCGGATATCACAGCCTCGCTTAAGCGCGTTGAGCGCTACTGGTCAGACCAAATCCGTTACATTTACTAAGCATTTTTTGCAGACCTAAATGGTTCTTTCCTTATCGGTCGCAACGCATATCATGCATCGGCAGAACGCCGTATCTCTGCGATATGCTTGACCCGTTTGATTTGCTGCCAGGCAGCTGATCTGACCAAGCCACACCGATGCCAGCCGTGCAGAATGCCGGATGTGTGATCGGATCTGGGGACCAGAAGGCCCATCAGGCTTGGCATCTGTTTTGAGTGATCGCAGCGCAGCTGAAACACCACCGGGCACCGGCTGGTGCGCCTTGGTATGGGTTACGTGCCATTGCCGAAGCAAGCGAGATGCCGGCTGATGTCTAGGGCTACCCGCGCATTTCAGGATCTGAGATTGCGATGTCGGACAGGTTCGGATCACCAGTATTGATGCAGATATTCAACCTGATCAGCCGGCGCGCCTGCGGCTCGTCGCCTCCGTGACAGTGCTGCGATAAAAACCACAGGGCAGGTGGAACGCGCGATCCGCCCTGTGGGTTGGTTGATCAGCAGTCAGGCCTACCAACAGTTAGACCTGCCAGCTGTCATATTTACCAGCTGCCTGTGTTTTCCATGCTGGCCCAGGGCTCTGCCGGGTCCAGCGGGTCGCCGTTTTGCAGCAGCTCGATCGAGATATTGTCGGGAGAGCGGACAAAGGCCATATGGCCGTCGCGCGGCGGGCGATTGATGGTCACACCATTGTCCATCAGATGCTGGCAGGTGGCATAGATATCATCGACACCATAGGCCAGATGGCCAAAATGACGGCTGTCGCTGGGCAGCGCGTCGTCGCCATCCCAATTATAAGTCAGCTCAATCGGGGTGTCCTCCTGGCCTTCGGCCGCCATGAAGATCAGCGAGAAGCGCCCCTTTTCGCTGTCATAGCGTTTGGTCTCCTTGAGGCCCAGCAATTCGTAAAAGGCCATGGATTTTTCCAGATCTTTGACGCGAACCATTGTGTGCAGATATTTCAGCGGCATCGGTGTCTTCCTTATATCAGGACGGCTGACCCTAGGGGCGTGGCGTCCGTGTCGTCTATCTCAGGCTCCTGACCATAATGCGTCCACTGCCAGTGACCAGAGCGATTGCGGGACCCAAGCGCGAATTAGAGTTTAAAACTTGGACTGGATGCCGAGGGAGAGAGACAATTCACGGGACTGGAAGCGGCTGTGATTGCTGTCTTTCTTGCCAGCGCGCAGGCGCAGTGTTGGGGCAAAGCCTGCGTAGTCATACTCCTCAAAGAACAGGTTCACATCGGCGTAAAGCGACGTGTCCTCGCGCCCGTCAGGCAGGTAGCGGGCGGGAAAGCCCGCAATAAACTGCGGATAATCAGAACGCCCCAGGATCAACCCGGTGCTGATTTTGGCCGGTCCCAGAGGTTTGGAAAACTGATACCCCAGTCGCAGCGTCGCGGTACGATTGGAGGTGTTCACATGGCCCGAACGAGTGTCGCGCAGAGCAACGCTCAGATTGATCTGGTCGCCGTTCAGCAGCTTGCGATTGACCCGCGCACCAAGGCCGAAGACCTCGCCGTCCTGTGAGGGGCCGCGCGCATCCAGCCGCTGCTCTGCCATGCCATCCAGCGTCAGGCCGGTACGGGCCGAAACCTGCCAGCTGCGCCGGGCGGTCAGCTTGACCAGATCGTAACTCTTTTCGCCGCCATACCAGGCGGTGCCAAAGCTGAGGCCAAGCGCGGCTGAGCCCTGACGCTCCTGCGGGCCAACAGCAAAGGCATGGGTCAGAGAAATCTCGCCATAGGTGGAACCAAACTCGCTGTTGCGGGGCACCGTGGTGCCGGATTGCTGCGCAAGGGTGGCGGCCTTGGCCTTGGCATCGGAGGACAGCGCCACCCGCTGCACATAGGTGCGGGCGCTCAGCGTGGTGAGGCTGGTATCGCTTTGCTGCAGGCGGCGGCTGATCGACATATCGAGCACCCCTACCGTGCCCTCCAGCGCAACCGAGCGCGGCCCAAAGCGGCCCAGCGTCGGCACCCCGTCGATCACCTCCAACGTGCTGTCGGCGCCATTGTTGACGTTGTTGGAGGGCTTCAACTCCCCGCGCAGCTGGACCGACCAGGGGTTGATGCGCCGCAGCACCTTATAGTCAGCGGCAATGCGTTTTTCGCTAATCTCATCAGGGGCGTGAACAGCGGTGCGGCGCAGCCAGACCTGGGCGAGGGTGGGGCGGGCGTCCTGCACGGCCAGTCGCGCTGCCAGCTGTGCGGCGCGGAATTTCCCGGCACTGTCCGGCGCAAAGCGGTAGGCGCGCGCGGCGGAGCGGCGCCCCGCGCCGGGCGATTTCAGCTGCGCCTGCGCGGCGGCGCGCAGATACCACGCCAGATGATCCCGCCGGTCCGCCCGCAACAGGGCGCGGGTCAGATCCAGCGTCAGCTCGGGTCTGCCGGTTCCAAGCGAATGCGCCGCCAGCAGGCGACCCTGCCCAAGGCTCAGATGCTGTTCAGGGGTCGGCTCTGCCGCAGCGGCTGGCGCCGCAGCAAGCAGCGCCAGAGTGAGGGCTGCGGCCAGGGGGTGCCGCATGGGATCAGGGAACCGGCTGATCGCAGACGGCTGAGCTGTCGGCGGTGCCGCATTGGCCCAGAACGAAGATCCCGTATTCCTCGATGCCATCAATGCCTTCGACGTGGTTCTGAGCGAACACCGATCCGGCAACGGATGTGGCGTCGGTCCCGGCAAAGATGCCGCCATAAGTGCCGACATTGGTGCGGGTGCTGTTAACGACCTGCGATGCAGTCCCGGTGAAGGTGCCATTGGCATCAATCGCGGTGGGGGCCAGATCCAGTGTCACCAGCGTTTGCGGCGCGCCGCCGTCGATGACTGGCTCAATCTGGCGGTTGTAGATGGTGCCATTGACGATGTTGTCGCCAAAATCTGCGTTGACGAAGGCATCGCCGGTCACCTCAGCGGTCTGGGCTGGGCGCACATCAGCGGGGGTGCCGGGGGTGACAGGCAGCAGATCGCCGCCGTCGCCTGCGATATTCATCAGGCCCACATAGGTGCCGGCATAGCTGACCACGCCGCCGGAGGCGACGTCACCGGTTGGGGCGGAATAGCCGCCGCGACGGCCATAGCTGGTACCAGCGAAGTAATAGGAGAACTGACCGCCGGTGGCGACCGCTACGGCAAAGGCGCCGTCTTCGATTTCGCGGACATAGGCGGTGACGTGACGGTCAAGCGAGCTGTCCTGCGCGGTGTAGGCTTCATAGCCCTGCCGGTCGAGCGCCGGGCGGCGGCGGTAGCTGGCGGAAAACGGGGTGTCATCGAGGCTGAGCCCGGTGATCACTAAAGTGCCCGCAGCTGCGTCATAAGCGACGCTGTCGACATCGGAGGCCAACACTTCGGGTACAATCGGATCGGTGGTGGTGCCTCCATCGGTGCTGTCATCGGTGTCAAAGGGGTTTGTCCCCCCGCCACAGGCTGACAGAAGGGTGGCTGCCGCAAGTCCTAGCATTGCCCGCTTCATTTGAACTGACCTCAAAATTTCTTTGTTTGCGGCATTGTCTTGTCATGGTTGCGGAAAGTCAATTGAATTGCCGTGTCGGTCGCGCTGTGGCCGCGGGAGCGTGGCGGTTCGGTGACCTTTTTTTGCGCAGGTGCTGTGGCGGGAGCAAGCGGGCTTGGCGGCGCGGGATTTGTGCGATGGGATCGGTCAATAAGGCGCCGTGATACGGTCGCCTAACCCTTGAGATCAGTGGCGTGGGCAGGCTAGACAGGAGGCACTTCGCGGGGGTCGGCAGCCCCCGCGCGAAGATGATCACGAGGGGGAGGTCACCATGCGCCAGTACCACGAGGCCTTGCAGTATATACTGGACCACGGCGAGGCGAGCAGCGACCGGACCGGCACCGGCACCCTATCCTGTTTCGGGATGCAGACCCGCTATCCGCTCGCGGATGGGTTTCCGCTTGTGACCACCAAGAAGCTGCATCTGCGCTCAATCATTCATGAACTGCTGTGGTTCTTGTCCGGCGATACCAATATCGGCTACCTCAAGGACAATGGTGTGTCGATCTGGGACGAATGGGCGGATGAGAATGGCGATCTGGGGCCGGTCTATGGCCATCAGTGGCGGCATTTCCCGCGGCTGGAGCTGGCGGAGGGCACGACCGGGGAGGAACCGCTCTATCGTGCGGGCACAGTGGATCAAATCGCCAATCTGGTGGAGATGATCCGCAATAGCCCCGACAGTCGGCGCCTGATTGTGACCGCCTGGAACCCTGCGGATGTGCCCGATATGGCGCTGCCACCCTGTCATACACTGTGGCAGGTGCGGGTGCAGGGGCGGCGGATGCATCTTCAGCTGTATCAGCGGTCTGCGGATATGTTTCTGGGGGTGCCTTTCAACATCGCCTCTTATGCGCTGCTGTTGAAAATGCTGGCGCATGTGACCGGCTATGAGGCGGGGGATTTCATTCACACCATCGGTGACGCGCATATCTATTCCAATCATATGGATCAGGTGAAGCTGCAATTGTCACGCGAGCCGCAGCCCCTGCCGGAGCTGCGCATCAACCGCGAGGTTCCTTCCATTTTTGAGTTCAAATACGAGGATTTCGACGTGCTGAATTACACCCCGGACCCGGGCATCAAGGCCCCGGTCGCGGTTTGAGAAAGGACTGAGATGATCACGCTTATTGTTGCCCGCGACCAGAATGGCGCTATCGGCAAGGACAATACGATCCCCTGGCATGCGCCGGAGGATCTAAAGTCTTTTCAGCGCGAAACGCTGGGCGGGGCATTGATCATGGGGCGCAATACCTGGGATAGCCTGCCGGTGAAGCCGTTGAAAAACCGGCTCAATCTGGTGGTGTCCTCGGATCCTGAGGTCGCCGATCTGGTCTATCCCAGCATTGAGGCGGCGCTGGCGGAGGCGCGCGCACAGGGCTATCACCGCATTTATGGCATTGGCGGGGCTGGTATTTACAAGGGCATGATGGAGATGGCCGACCGGATGCTGATCACCGAAGTCGAGACAGAGGTGGCGGATGCCGACACTTTTTTCCCCAGCTTTCAGGCTGGTGAATGGGGGATCTCCAGCCAGACCGAGATCCGCAGTGAGGCTCCGGCCTGTGTGGTGGTGGAATATCTGCGTCGTTAAGGGCTGACGGGCGTTGAGGTCGCTGAGACAGCAGCCTCTGACCAGCACAAGGGTGGGCCAGCTTCGCTTACCGTTGGGTGGCCATTAAATCACGGGCAGCTCAGCTGCGGATTTCACCATCCGAAGGCCCTGCACGAGATGCGTGGCATCGTGGATATGCAGATCGGGCAGCGCGGCCATCAGCCGTTCCCAATCGCCGAGCGGCATCCTCAGATGGGTTTCATGCCCCTTCATAACGCCCAAGTTGCGAAGCGGAGACAGCGCCTCCGTGAGCAAGCTGATGCCATCATCCTGAGGGGCGGGCGCAGACCAGGTGCGGATATCGTCGATCCAGCTGCGGCGCATCAGGCTGGCGTCGATTTCGGGAATAAGGGCAATCGGCTTGCCACTGGCGGGGATCAGCGCGAACCACGGGCGCGTCGGGCTTTGTCAGAACAGGGTCTGAAAGCCGGTAAAATACTGCACCTCCGGTTCGCTCATCACCAAAATCGCGTCCAGACCGGCCTCCGCCATGCGGCTCTGGGCAAGCTGGGTGCGGGCGGCGTATTCGGCCTCGGGAAAGCTGCGTAGGGCAGGGGCTGGGGTCATGGGGGCCTCTTTGGTGGTGCGATAATGGTGCGAATGCCTGTCGGGGCGCTGTCCCCGCAAGAGGGGCCAGCGTGAAGGGGAGGAAAAACTGGCTAGAGTGTTGGCGTCAGCGCCCGGCCCGGATGGTTGAACAGTTGGCCAAAGCCATTGAGCTGATCCGCGATCCCGGCCCGGCGCAGGCAGGACCACATCAGCGCCTGATTGGAGGTGATCACCGGCTTACCTGCGACCTGTTCGATCTCTTCCACCACTTCCAACGTGCGCGTGCCGCTGCAAGAGAGGAAAATCGCATCCGCGTCCGGCCGGTCGATTTCCAGCGCGAATTCCTTCCAATAGTCGGGTTCCACCTGACCAAATTCCACACCGGTTTCCAACTGCAGCCCCTGAATGTCGAGGATATCAAACCCCGCAGCCAGCAGATACTCGGCCTCGGCGGTGTTGATATCATCGAGGTACGGCGTGCCCACCACGATCCGTTTTGCACCCACCTCGCGCAGGGCATCCATCACGCCGGTGACGATGGACATGGGCCGGGTATAGGGCGCGCCCTTGTGGATCTCGCGAAAGACGTTTTCCTCCCGGCAGACAATTGAGCCTGAGGTGCAGCAATAGGCAATTACCGCAGGTTTCATGTCCGGTTGCAGCCGCCCGGCTGCGTCGGCCATGTGATCGATATGACGCGCCAGCGTTTCATTCGTGGTATAGTCATCCGTTCTGAGCCGGGTGATATGGACGCCGACGCCTTCGGGTGCCATGGCGAAGAGATCCGCCTCACAGGCGAGATCCGTGGACATCAGAATGAAGCCGAGACTGGCGCGATGGGCCGTGCCCTTGCCCATCCATGGTGTGCGGGGGCGGGACTGAACGGTTTGACCGGATCTGAACATTAGCAGAGTACGCTCCTGCGTGGGGGTGGATGAGGGGCTAGCCGATGTGGTTCAGGGCTGCTCATGTTGATCGAGAACGGCTTTGGCGGCACGGAAACACTCAAGACCCTGCGGGACGCCGCAATAGATCGCAACCGCATGGATGATGGCGCGGATTTCTTCGCGGCTGACACCGTTGTTCAGCGCGCCCCGGCAATGCAGTTCCCATTCATGCATCTTGCCAAGGGCGCCGATCATGGCGAGGTTCATCATCGAGCGGGTCTTGGCATCAATCGTCTCATCGCCCCAGCCAAACCCCCAGCACCAGGCTGTCATGGCTTCTTGGAACGGGCGGGTAAAGTCATCGGCGGCGGCGAGGTTGTTTTCGACATACGCGGCACCAAGGGTCGCCTTGCGTTGCTCCAGACCTTTCAGGAACAGGTCTTCGTCAAAGCTGCTGGTTTGCGGCGCGGCGTCAGAGGGCGTGTTGCTCATTTGGGCGTCCTTTAAGTGTCCAATCCTTCGACGATAGCGATCTGCGCGGAGCAGGCGGCCTGTCGGTGGGTGCGGGCGGATTGATATTCGGGCGAGTGGTAGCAGGCGAGGGCGGTGGCCTTGCTGTCGAATTCGATGACGACATGACGCTGATAGGCTGTCCCCTCCAGCGTCTCCGCCGCGCCACCCCGTGCCAGAAACCGCGCGCCATATTTGGCAAAGGCCGCAGGCGCCTGCTGTTGATAGCCCGCATAGCGATCAGGATCGGTGACTGTGACAAAGGCGATCCAATATCCTTTAGCCATTTGGCGTCTCTTCAGCTGTTGGCGCAGGGTCTTTCAGGAACCGCTGCGCAGTTTGGGCCGCGTCGGCAATATGCGCTTCAACCGCTTTGCGCGCCCTGTCCGGGTCGCGGCTGAGAATGGCATCATGGATCGCGGTCATATGGCTCATCCCTGAGGTTTCGCGGTCCTTTGCCGCGATGGTCAAGGCCCGCAACCGGCTGATCCGCCCATTCAGGCGCTGCACGATCTCCCAGGCAATGCTGTGGCCCGCCTCCATAAAGATAAGCTGATAAAAATCAGTGGTGGCGCGCAGCAGGTTGCTCCACTCGGTATCGGCCATTGTGGCCTCCACCGTATCAAGCGCGCGGGTCAGCTTGCCAGCGAATGCCGGTCTTTGTTGCATGGCGCAGGCGGCAGCAGCGGACCCTTCCAGCTGGCGGCGCACGTCGTAAATCTGGCGGGCCTGATCCCAAGAGAGCCGCGCAACGACCGGTCCGCGATTGGGGATGATCTCGACCAGCCCCTCTGCCTCAAGATAGCGAATCGTTTCGCGCACGACGGTCCGGCTCACGCCGAGCTGATCGCAGAGCGGGCGCTCCACCAACCGTTCACCGGGCGCAAAATGTCCGTCGATGATGGCCTCGCGCATCCGGTCCTGCACAATATCTCGCAGAGTTTGCGGCGCCTTGTCGATTTTTCGGAGCGTTGTCTGAGTGCTGTCCATGGCTTTCTCATAACAACCGAGTCTGGTTGCGGCAAGTATGATTGACATATCGTGTAATGGTATACCATGATACCAGAAGATTGCCGCTTAGGAGACCCTCATGCCCGCTGCCATTCGCAAAACGCTGCTTCATGTCGAAAACACGTTGATCGAAGGGGGCAAGACCGCGCCCAGCCCGCTCACCATGATCGCGGCCATGGCAGTGATTCAGAACCCATGGGCCGGACAGGGATTTGTCGAGGATCTGGGGCCGCAGATCCGGGACTGCGCGCCGGGCTTGGGCCTTTTGCTGACGGAGATGATTCTGGAGGCGGCAGGCGGCGGCGACCGGGTCGAAGGTTATGGGAAATCCGCGATTGTCGGCCTCAATGGTGAGGTCGAACACGCCTCGGCGCTGATCCACACGCTGCAATTCGGCAACCATTATCGCAACGCGGTGGGGGCGAAATCCTACCTGTCATTCTGCAACACCCGAGGGCCTGCCAATGCGCCGTTGATGATTCCGTTGATGGACAAAAACGACGGGGGCAAGCGATCCCATTACCTGACGATCCAGACGGCTGTCGCGGATGCGCCAGCCGCTGATGAGATCCTGATTGCGCTGGGAGCCTCTATCGGGGGCCGTCCGCACCACCGAATCGGCGACCGCTATCAGGATTTGAAAGAGCTTGGCCATGACGTCGACAATCCTGCAGCTGTCTGATGCTGGACGCAGGGTCGCCCTGCGGGATACGGGGGCGGGCGCGTCGCTGGTCCTGTTGCATGGCGTCGGTATGCAATCCGCCGCCTGGGGGCCGCAGATTGCGGATCTGAGCCGGAGCCACCGGGTCATCGCGCTGGATCTGCCCGGACATGGCGGCAGTGACCCGCTGCCTAGTGGGAGTGAGCTGCCCGATTATGTCGCTTGGCTGAAGGCAGTGGTGCAGGCGCTGGATCTCGGTTCTGTCAGTCTGGCAGGACATTCAATGGGGGCGTTAATCGCGACTGGCTTTGCTGTAGAGTGCCCTGCAATGACCCGCCGGGTGGCACTGCTGAATGGGGTCTACCGACGCACGCCGCAGGCACGGGCGGCTGTGCTCGCCCGTGCTGCCGAAATCGGGGCTGGTCAGCTGGATCTGGCAACGCCGTTGGCACGCTGGTTTGGTGAGACGCCTGCTGACATCAGCGCCCGCGACCGGGTTGCGGGCTGGCTGGGGACGGTTGATCCAGCAGGCTATGCCACCGCCTACGGCGCTTTTGCGCGGGGGGACGCGACCTATGCCCACCGTCTGAGAGAGATCGCCTGCCCCTTCCTCGCCGTCACCGGCGATGGTGATCCCAATTCCACCCCGGCCATGGCGCAGGAGATGGCCGCGCAGGTGCAGCACGGACGCGCCATCGTCATCACCGGCCATCGCCATATGGTGAATCTGACAGCGCCTGATGTGGTCACCGCTCATCTGCGCGACTGGCTGGCAACCGCCCCTGAGGAGACGTATCATGACATCGCTTGATCCGCGCGCCTTGCGCCATGCCTTTGGCAGTTTCATGACCGGTGTAACGGTTGTGACCTCCCATGACCAAAGCGGCCAGCCGATTGGCTTTACTGCCAATTCCTTTACCTCCGTCTCGCTTGATCCGCCGCTGGTGCTGGTGTGCTTGGCCAACCAGTCGCGCAACTATGATGCGCTGGTCAACGGTGCTGGGTTTGCGGTGAATGTGCTGGCGGAAACTCAGATAGAGATTTCCAATACATTCGCCCGCCCGACTGAGGACCGCTTTGCCGGTCTCGATTGGCGGCCCGGTCCCGCTGGATCGCCTCTGATCGACGGGGTGTCTGCTTGGTTCGATTGCAGCCTGCACAAGACGGTTGAGGCGGGCGATCATGTGATCCTGATTGGTGAAGTGAAAGCCTTTGATGTCAGCCCACATCCGGGTTTGGGCTATGCGCGCGGCGCCTACGTCACGGCGGCCACCACAGCGGAGCCTGCCGGAACCGGCCCCGATCTGGTGGTCTCCGCCCTGATCGAACGCGACGGCGAGGTGCTGCTGGTCGATGATGGCCAGGGCGGTGCGACCCTACCGGAGGCGCTGGCTGGTCCCGATGGTGCCGCTGCCACGGTGCGCCAGTTGATTGCCGATACCGGGCTCACGGCTGAGCCGGGCTTTGTCTATTCGGTGTTTGAGGATGTTGCGCGCAAACGCCAGCATATCGCCTTTCTCTGTCAGGCAGGGGCAGGCGCGCCGACGCGCGGAACCTTTGTGCCGCTGGCGCGGGAAGGCACGGGCGAAGCGGGTCTTGAGGACATCAGCGATCCGGCGATCCTGACCATGCTGGAGCGGTTCGCCCGCGAGGCAGCATTGGGGGATTTCGGGATCTATTCCGGCAATCAACGCAGCGGCGAAATCCGCCAGATCGCATAACGATAGGTGATACATGCGCTTTTCTCTGTTTGTACATATGGAACGGACCTCGGCGGAACAGGATCAAAAGCGGCTCTATGATGAGTTCGTCGCCTTGGCCAAGATTGCCGACGATGGCGGTATGCACGCAGTCTGGACCGGAGAGCATCACGGGATGGATTTCACCATCGCGCCAAACCCGTTTCTGAATCTTGTCGATCTGGCGCGCCAGACCAGAAATGTGCGGTTGGGAACCGGCACGATCATCGCGCCTTTCTGGCATCCAATCCGCCTTGCGGGGGAGGCGGCGATGACCGATCTGATCACCGAAGGGCGGTTGGAACTTGGCATCGCGCGCGGCGCCTATAGTTACGAATACGAACGGATGGTGCCGGGGATGGATGCCTGGGACGCAGGCCAGCGGATGCGGGAGCTGATCCCGGCGATCCAGGGGTTGTGGCGGGGCGACTACGCACAGGAGGGAACCTATCATTCCTTCCCGGCCACGACATCCTCACCCAAGCCGCTACAGAAAAACGGCCCCCCGATCTGGGTCGCAGCACGCGACCCCAACAGCCATGAATTTGCCGTCGCCAATGGCTGCCATGTGCAGGTGACGCCGTTGTGGCAAGGGGATGAGGAGATCACCCGGCTGATGGAGACGTTCAACGACGCCTGCGCCAAATACCCTGACGTGCAACGCCCGGATATCATGCTGTTGAACCACACATATATTGCCGCAGATGCCGCCGATGCGCAGCAGGCGGCGGAGGAAATCAACCGGTTTTATTGCTACTTCGGCGCCTGGTTCAAAAATGAGCGCCCGGTGTCACAGGGGCTGATCGCGCCGCTGAGCGAAGTGGAAATCGGGGCTCACCCGTTCTATTCGCCGGAGGCGATGCTACGTGACAATGTGATCGCCACCGCCGAAGATGCGATTGCCCGGATCCGGGGCTATGAGGCGCTGGGGTATGATGAATACAGTTTCTGGATCGACAGCGGGATGAGTTTTGAGCGTAAGAAAGCTTCGCTTGAGCGGTTTATCCGCGATGTTATGCCAGCCTTTGCCTGAAGGGGATCACCATGCAGCAGTTCCAGCAATATATCGGCGGGGTGTTTTCCGACGGCTCTGCCCGTTTTGAGAGCCGCGATCCAGCGAGCGGCGAGGTCTGGGCGATGATGCCTGAGGCCCGCAACGCGGATGTGGAGGCCGCGGTTGCAGCAGCGCGCGCGGCCTTCCACGCGCCGGATTGGGCGGGCATGACCGCCACTGCGCGCGGCAAGCTGCTTTTTCGGCTGGCCGATTTGATTGCCGAGAATGCAGAGACTCTGGCCCGGTTGGAGACCCGTGATACTGGCAAGATCATTCGCGAAACTTCCGCCCAGATTGCCTATGTAGCCGACTACTACCGTTACTATGCTGGACTAGCAGACAAGATCGAAGGCGCCCATCTGCCGATTGACAAACCGGATATGGAGGTCTGGCTGCGCCGCGAACCGCTTGGGGTGGTGGCAGCCGTGGTGCCGTGGAATTCGCAGCTGTTTTTGGCGGCGGTCAAGATTGGCCCGGCACTGGCAGCAGGCTGTACCGTGGTGTTGAAGGCATCTGAGGAGGGGCCGGCACCGCTGCTGGAGTTTGCCCGGATCTTTGATCAGGCCGGGTTTCCGGCGGGGGTTTTGAACGTCATCACCGGATTTGGCGCCGATTGTGGCGCGGTGCTGACTTCCCATCCTGGGATTGATCACGTGGCATTTACCGGCGGGCCGGAGACCGCGCGCCATGTGGTGCGCAATTCAGCCGAGAACCTCGCCTCCACCTCTCTGGAACTGGGCGGAAAATCCCCCTTCATCGTGTTTGAGGACGCAGATATCGACAGCGCGGTCAATGCGCAGGTCTCTGGGATTTTTGCCGCGACAGGGCAGAGTTGCGTGGCCGGGTCTCGGCTGATCATATCCAATCAAATCAAGGCGCAGTTTCTGCACCGGTTGAAAGAAAAAGCCGAGAACATCCGCATTGGTGCGCCAGAGCTACCCGAGACCGAGATTGGACCGCTTTGCACCGGTGCCCAGCTCAGCCGGGCCGAGGAACTGATCTTTGCCTCCTTGGCCGCTGGGGCGCAGCTTGTCACAGGCGGTCAGCGGTTGGAGCAAGGGGGGTATTTCTTTCCGCCGACCATACTCGATTGCTCTGAGGCCCCCGAGGCGCCCTGTTTGCGGGAGGAATTCTTTGGCCCGGTCCTGTCGGTGCGCGGGTTCGACACCGAGGCCGAGGCGCTGGCGCTGGCCAATGACACTGACCATGGTCTTGCATCTGGCGTCTTCACCCGAGATCTCACCCGCGCGCATCGGATGATCCGGGGCATTCGGGCCGGCATTGTCTGGGTCAATACCTATCGTGCCGTCAGCCCGATTGCGCCCTTTGGCGGGCAAGGGCTGTCAGGCCATGGGCGCGAGGGCGGGTTGCAGGCTGCGCTGGATTACACAAGGATCAAAACGGTCTGGCTGCGCACCAGTGACGCGCCCATTCCGGATCCCTTTGTCATGCGGTGATCGCAGGGTGGCCGACAAGCAGACCGGTGCTGACGGGGTCATTCGATCGCGCGGCAGGCTGCGCCCGAGGGTCAACCTCGGCGCAGCCGTATCGTGTTTAAAGGGGGCGAATGTCGCTGGCCATCTGGCGGCCATCGCGCCCTTCGGTCATCTCGAAATCAACTTTTTGATTATCCGCAAGGCCGGTCAGCCCAGACCGTTCAACCTGTGAGATGTGCACAAACACATCCTTGCCGCCGCCTTCGGGCTCGATAAAGCCATAACCCTTGGTTGTATTAAACCATTTCACGGTGCCACTCGCCATGTTCCCGTGTCTCCTTCCTTCTAGTGAGCCGCCATGAATACACGATAATTTCACGTTTCCGGGCGACATGATCGGTTCTGCCGCAATGCGCTGACAGAACAGGCCAGGGAGATTGTCCCAACCCGGTTTTAACTTTTGCACGGACCATGTAAAAATCAAGCAAAACAGTGTGGCTCTACCATAAATTGTGCTGAGCCATCCCCTCGGGAAAGGAAAAAGCGTGCAACTCTACGGATTGAAGACCTGTGACACCTGCCGCAAGGCGCTGAAACAGCTGCCGGAGGCGCAGCTGGTCGATGTGCGCGCCGATGGTGTGCCGGAGGCCGTTCTCACAGCAGCCATGGCGCAGTTTGGCGATCGTCTGGTCAATACCCGCTCCACCACTTGGCGCGGGTTGAGCGAGGCGGAGCGGGCGACGGATCCTCTGGATCTGCTGAAGGCCCATCCAACATTGATGAAACGTCCACTGATCCAGTCCGGCCCCGATTTGAACGGCGATCTGTATCTCGGCTGGGATGCCAAAACCAAGGCGGCCCTTGGCGTTGAGGGCTAGGATCCCCATCTCAGTTCCGGAGTAGATGAGGAGAGCGGCAATGCGCAATGCAGCGCTGGTGCTGGGCATCGTGGCCGGGCTGATTGGGATGATGGTGGGGTTTGCGGGTTATGGCCATACCGCCGCCGTCGAGTATTTTGGCGAGGTCGACGGGATTGCCCGGCAGGTCGATGACGTTGATCAGCTGCGGCTCTTGGCGGTGATCTCGCCCATTCTGGCGCTGGCAGGCGGCGCGATGGCAATCTCCCGCGCGCTGTGGGGCGGGGTGTTGCTGCTTGCGTCGGCGGCGGGGCTCTATGCCGGGTTCGGGTTGAATGTCTTTACCATCTTCCCGATCTCACTGGCGCTTCTGGGCGGGCTGCTGGCGTTGGCTGCGGGCAAACCGGATGAGCCGAAAGCGCATTTCTGAACCGACGTGAATAATGGTCATGAAAAAAGGCGCTGCTGCGGATGCAGGGCGCCTTTTTTTTGGATTTGAAAGCGGATCAGATCAGGCGGCGGCAGGCGCCGTGGCGCGCCGTGCAAGCGCATCCAGCGACAGCGGGCCTGCGCCTTTGAACACCAGAACCAGCAGCAGGAATGTCCACATAACCCGCTGATCCACCAGACCGATGGCATTGTCAAAAAGACTGCCCAGTTTGACGCCATGGCCGGTCACATCGACGATGGTCTGCACCCAGATGAAGCCAATGGTGCCAAGGGCGGCGAGCCGGGTGAGCAGCCCGACCAGGATCAGCGCAGGCAGGACATATTCCGCCACTGTCCCGGCAAAAATCACCAACCGCTGAAAGATATTGAGCTGCGAGACATCATAGAGCACGGCCTCAGCCGCATGCGGGAAGATCTGGCCGAAGGCCCCGGCGGAGGGTGAGAAGATCGACCCATCCGTC
The DNA here is from genome assembly GCF_000826845.1 of Phaeobacter sp. S60. Lineage (NCBI taxonomy): Bacteria > Pseudomonadati > Pseudomonadota > Alphaproteobacteria > Rhodobacterales > Roseobacteraceae > Phaeobacter > Phaeobacter sp. S60. The sequence goes on along the minus strand of NZ_JSWJ01000011.1, from coordinate 59,340 downwards.
TTCAGCCCGGCGGAGTTCCAGTAGTAAACCAACAGGACCGCCGCAAAAACCAGCCGTGCAAGGATTGGCAGAATGATGTCCGAAAGCCTATCAGCTTTGCCAAAGATGGAGGTGTAAGAGGAAACAAGCGCGTGCATCGGTTATCCTTTGCGATCTAGGTCAATGATTGCACCGCCTTGCAGCAACAGGGCGAGCGGGTGTGAGAGGTCGAAATCCGGGTGGTCGGCCTGAACCGTGGTCAGCGCCTCTTCCAGTGTGGCGCCACCTGCGATGGCGGTGATCCAGTCGGCACCACCCGCAGGCAGTTCCTGTAGAACCGGGTCGAATTCGGGCCGGGTGATAAGCACATCCTGCGCCATATGCCGGGGCTTGGGCGCGTCCTCTTCGGTATTGAAGCGCCAGATGTCATAGATTGGCCAGGGTGAGCGCAACAGGGCAACGGCGGGGGCCAGCGTCAGCCGGGTCGCCATCAGCGCCTCAGGGGGCAGGGCTGCTAGACGCGCCGGGTCAACCGGCGTGGCGTCGCCCGCGTGATACCCCCGGCGCAGGGCCAGATCGAGGCGCGCCGCATCCGGCAGATAGCCGAGGTGTTTCAGTTGCTCCATCCCGGCAAGAAAATCCGGAAATTCGGCCCCATAGTGCATCATCAGCGGCGAGGAGGGCGGGTGAGCGCGCAGATACAAACCCGCCAGCCCATCAAGGTTCTGTTTGCCCAAGAGCTTTGCGATCAGGGGAAAGGCGCTGTGCATCGCCTCCGTCAGGGAGACGGCGACGTTGTTGCGATAGACGCTGAACCGGCGCCCGGCAGGCTGGCCGGTCGCATCCAGCAGCCCCTCCGGCACCGGCTGGGTCGCGTCCATCATGGCGCGGGTGAAGTCTGTTTGGGAGACAGTCATGCCGGGACGCGCTCCAGCGCGGTTGCAGCGCGGGTGGCCTCGGCCGCCAACACGGACCAGTCGGGCACATCGGTGTCCCATTCGACCAGCACAGGTTTGGGGCCGGATTTGGCCAGCGTATAATCGAGCAGCGCCCAGACCGGATCCACCACTTCAGCGCCGTGGCTATCAATCAGCAGCGGCTTGCCGTGGTCGTCTTCATCCTCATCATGGCCGCCCAGGTGGATTTCACCAACCTGATCCAGCGCAAAAGCATCGATATACCCCTGCGGCGAGAAATCGAGATTGGTCGCGGAGACAAAGACGTTGTTCACATCCAGCAGCAGTCCGCAGCCGGTACGACGGGTGATCTCTGCCAGGAACTCCGGCTCCGACCAGCTGCTCTCGGCAAAGGCGAGGTAGCTGGAGGGGTTTTCCAGCAACATCCGGCGGCCGATTGTGTCCTGCAGCTGATTGATGTGATCACAGACCCGCGCCAGCGTCGCATCCGTATAGGGCAGCGGCAGCAGGTCGTTGTAGAAATGGCTGTCATGGGTGGACCAAGCGAGATGCTCAGAAAAACTCGCCGGATTGAGCCAACCGACCAGATGTTTCAGCCGCGCCAGATGATCGCCGTCCAATGCCCCCTCACCACCGATAGAGAGGCCGACACCGTGCACCGACATCGCAAACTGTTCGCAGAGATGGCGCAGCTGCGCCAGCGGGCGGCCACCGTCACCCATGTAGTTTTCGGCGTGGATTTCCAGCCATTTCACCGGGCCAGCATCGGCAAGGATATCGGCAAAATGCTGCGGCTTGTAGCCAACACCGGCTGCGGCGGGCAGGGAAGGGGCGGCGTCCAGCATGGCAGGTCCTCGGGTCGGGTTACAAAAAGGGCGGGAGACTCCCCCCGCCCTCGGCCTTAATCCATTGCTTATGCAGGCAGGTCGCGCTCCAGCGGCTCCAGCGAACCCTTGCGATCACTGCCATCCGCCATGGCTGGCAGATCCATGCCTTCGCAGCTGCCGGCATCCACGAGGGTCCAGGCATTGCCCTGATAATCGACGGTCGAGGTGCCGGCGCAGGTGGTGCCGGGACCGGCGGCGCAGTCGTTTTGACCAGCGAGGGAGACGCCATAGCATTTCTCTTTGGACTGGGCAGCAGCCGGGGTGACCATGGCAGAGGTCAGCGCAGCAGCAACGGCACCAGCGACGGCGAGGGATTTTGCAGTGTTGGACATTGGTGTCTTCCTTCTTTGGAAATTGGTTGCGAGGGCGGTGTTACAAGTCAGACATTAACTCAGGCCGGGAAGTCTTTGAATTCACGAGCCTGTGTCTCACGCGGGCGTCAGCAGCTGTGACCGTATATTACAACCTTCTGGCTGCCGAACCCTTAAAACCATGCGCAAAAAGAAACCGGCCCCGCAAGTGGGGGCCGGTAAATGGGTAAAGATCAGCAAAAGACCGCAGAAATGTTACAGAAGATCTGGCGGCGTTGCCTCAATCGCCAGCGCTTTTGTTACAGCGTCCAGCGCTTCGACCTTGGTCTGTTTCTCGCCCAGACGCCGCACGGAGACGGTGCGTTCTTCAACTTCGCGGTGACCGACGGCCAGAATGACCGGCACCTTGCCCACGGAATGCTCGCGGACCTTGTAGTTGATCTTCTCGTTGCGGATATCCGCCTCGGCCCGCACACCGGCGGCGCGCAGGGTCTCAACCACTTCGTTCACATAGTCATCCGCATCCGAAGTGATGGAGGCGACAACCACCTGGCGTGGTGCGAGCCAGAACGGCAGCTTGCCGGCGTGTTCCTCGATCAGGATGCCGATGAAGCGTTCAAAACTGCCAAGGGTGGCGCGGTGCAGCATGAACGGGCGGTGCTTGCTGCCGTCCTGACCGATGAAATTCGCATCCAGACGTTCCGGCAGGTTGGGATCCACCTGCAGGGTGCCGCACTGCCAGTTCCGGCCAATCGCGTCGGTCAGGGTGAATTCCAGCTTGGGACCGTAGAAGGCACCTTCGCCCTCCAGCAGCTCATAGTCATAGCCCGCCGCCTTGCAGGCATCGCCAAGCGCCTTCTCCACCAGATCCCAGCTTTCATCGCTGCCGATCCGCTTTTCCGGGCGGGTCGAGAGCTTGATGGTCCAGTCATGGAAGCCAAGATCGGCATAGACCTTCGACAGGAAGGCAATGAACTTGGCGGTTTCAGATTCGATCTGATCCTCGGCGCAGAAGATGTGACCATCATCCTGCGTAAAGCCGCGCACCCGCATGATGCCATGCAGCGCGCCCGAAGGTTCATAGCGCGCACAGGAGCCAAACTCGGCCATGCGCAGCGGCAGATCGCGGTAGGATTTGAGGCCCTGATTGAACACCTGCACATGGCAGGGGCAGTTCATCGGCTTCAGCGCGTTCACGGCCTTTTCACGGGCGTGATCCTCGTCGACCTCAACGATGAACATGTTTTCCTGGTATTTGTCCCAGTGACCCGAGGCCTCCCACAGTTTGCGGTCCACCACCTGCGGGGTGTTCACCTCAACATAGCCGTCGCGGTCCTGCATGCGGCGCATGTAGTCCTGCAGGGTGGTGTAGATCTTCCAGCCGTTCGGGTGCCAGAAGATCTGGCCGGGAGCCTCTTCCTGCATGTGGAACAGGTTCATCTCGCGGCCCAGTTTGCGGTGGTCGCGCTTGGCGGCCTCTTCCAGCATATGAAGATGGGCCTTGAGCTTCTCCTTGCCGGTGAAGGCGACGCCGTAGATCCGTTGCAGCATGGCGCGGTCGCTGTCGCCGCGCCAGTAGGCGCCGGCGATCGACATCAGCTTGAACGCATCGCCGGGCAGCTGGCCGGTGTGTTGCAGGTGCGGGCCGCGGCACAGATCCTGCCAGTCGCCGTGCCAATACATGCGCAGCGGCTCATCGCCGGGAATGCTCTCGATCAGCTCGACCTTATAAGGCTCATTGTTGTCGGTGTAATGCTGGATCGCGCGGGGGCGGTCCCAGACCTCGGTGCGCACCTCGTCCCGCTTGTTGATGATCTCTTTCATCTTCTTTTCGATGGTGCCGAGATCTTCCGGGGTGAAGGGCTCCGCGCGATCAAAGTCGTAGTACCAGCCGTTTTCAATCACCGGGCCGATGGTGACCTTGGTGTCGGGCCAGATCTCCTGCACCGCGCGCGCCATCACATGGGCCAGATCGTGGCGGATCAGCTCATTGGCCTGCTCTTCGTCCTTCATGGTGTGAAGCGCGATGGAGGCGTCGGTGTCAATCGGCCACTGCAGATCCCAATGCGCACCGTTCACGGTGGCAGAGATCGCTTTTTTGCCAAGCGAGGTGGAAATGGAGGCTGCGACCTCAGCAGGGGTGATGCCTGCGTCATAGGATCGTGCATTACCATCAGGGAAGGTGAGAGAGATTTGGGCCATTGTCTGGCTGCTCCTCGTCGGTTTGGCGCCCACTGAACGCCCGGTTGCGGGTTATATGTGTTTTGCCCGTTTGGCAGGGGCGCGCGAGGCTGTCAAGCGGGCGAGGGGCCAGCCCCGCGCGCTCCCCGGGATATTTTGTGCCAGAAGATGCAGGCGCCGGATTAGGGTCCTGGATCGCGGGTCGGACTTAGGGGGCAGGAGCTGGCACACCTTCGCGGATCAGGGCGGAGTAGTCTGGCGTGATGCCCTGGGCCTGCGCTTTGGCGGTGATACTGCCGCGTTCGCGCAGCTCCTCGGTGCTGTAGCCTGTCGCCAGTACTCCCTGATCATGGGCGTATTCGGGCAGGTAGCCGTTGGCCAGCACCCGCCAGTCCAGCGGCACGTCCTCAACGATGGTGCGGATCATCGTCATCACCACGGTGGTGCAGTTTGAGGTCAGTGAGTTATACCATTGCGGCCGCGCGGCCAGCCTGTTGGCGGCCTCGACATATTGCATCAGCAGCGCGCGGGCGGTGTCCGGATCGGTGTCGATGCGAAACAGCTGCACGTCCTCGCCGCGGGCATTGGTCCGGGTGCCCACCACGTCGCGCTCATCCGCTGCGATCAACACCAGCGTATTGGTCTTGAACAGATCTGCGATGGGGGAGAAGCCACCGCCAACCTGACGCCGCACCTCCACAGACCAGGCGATATGCGCGCCGTCCTCAAATCCGAAGCTGACCACCATATGCGCCATCTCCGGCCCGGCCCAGTAGGACATGAACAGATCGACAGTCTCCAGCTGGCTGAGGTCATAGCTGCGGGTTTCCCACCGGGGGGTGAATTCGGTCGGGGTGGTCCAGTCGAAATTGCGCACATCTGTCAGCGTCAGGATATCGCCATTGCGGGTGCCGGTGACCTGCCGCGCGACATCGGGCGACCAGTTGGCCTCTGCCGGAGGTGTGAGGCTGGCCCACCACCAGATCAGCGCCGCAAGCGCGAGACAGAAGGTCGACAGCCCGCGCAAGGCCCGCCCCCGGATCACCGCCCAGAGGGTGGCCAGACCAAGACCGGCAAAGCCGGAAGCCGCGGCTGTGCGCCAGAGGCTGTCGACGGGCAGACGGTACCACAGCGCCATGGCCCCCCAGACGGTGGTCAGAAGGATCAGCAGACAGAGGAGGCCGAGACAGAAAAGACGAAGGGCACGGGGCAAGGGCTGGCTCCTGATCGTGGGGCAAAGAGGGATATCGCGCGGACCCTAGGCATGGCGGCGATGGGTCGCAAGGGTGTTGCGACGGTGAAAAGTCGCCAAGTCTGAAGGCGTTGCCGCGTTGCACCTTGGCTGATCTATGCCGGGATCCCATGCGGCTGCGGTCAAACACGCCATTGCCGTCGCGCCGTTGCCGTGGCAGATCTGAAGGCCTGTGATTTGGCACAATACCAACGGGGGACAGTATGACCGCAACCCAATTTCTGGACACTGATACCGGCCGCCGCCTGGCCTATCATCTGACCCCCGCAAGCGGCGAGACAGCGGCGCCAACTGTGGTGTTTCTGGGCGGGCTGAAATCCGACATGGAGGGCACCAAGGCGATACATCTGGAAGCCTGGGCGCAGGCGCGGGGATTAGGCTTTCTGCGGTTTGATTACTCCGGCCACGGCGAAAGCTCCGGCACATTTGAAGACGGTTGCATTGGCGACTGGCATCAGGACACGCTGGCAGCGGTTCAGGCGCTGACCACGGGCAAAATTGTTCCCGTCGGCTCCTCTATGGGCGGCTGGCAGGCGCTCTTGCTGGCGCGGACCCTGCCGGAGCGGGTCGCGGGTCTGGTCACCATCGCTGCCGCCCCGGATTTTACCGAGGACGGCTATTGGGCCAATTTCACCGATGCCCAGAAGGCGGAGCTGGAGACGCGCGGGCAGGTTGAACTGCCAAGCGACTACATGGAGCCTTATGTGATCACCCAACGCATGATTGAGGATGGGCGCAACCATCTGGTGTTGCGCGCCCCGTTGGAGCTGACAATGCCGGTGCGGTGTCTGCAAGGCACCGCCGATACCGCCGTCAGCACGGAAACCGCCCTGCGGCTGCTTGATCATGCCAGCTGCGCCGATATGCGCCTGCAACTGGTCAAAGATGCGGATCACCGGTTTTCGGATCCCGCCTGTCTGTCCCTGATCGAAACGGCTGTTGCAGAGGTTCTGGGGCTATCTGACGCGGATGGGATCCGCTAAGCTAGAAGGAGAGCGCCCTTCGCAGGGTGCAATCTAACGCGCACCACGAGTTGTTAAAAATACGAGGCCTCCCTCATCAGGGACGCCACGGGCAGGAGAGGAACCGATGGACCAACGCATCAGCCTGATCACCCTCGGGGTGCCCGACATGGAGCAGGCCGCCGCCTTCTACGAGGCGCTTGGCTGGCAGCGCGCGGAGAGCCCCGATGGCGTCATTGCTTTTGACCTGATCTCACAGACCTTGGGGCTGTATCCTTTGGCGGCGCTCGCTGAGGATATCGGCCTGCCGGTGGAGGAGCTGGGCACTGGGGCGATGACCCTCAGCCACAACACCCGCAGTGCTGCGGATGTAGCCACGCTTCTGGCCAAGGCCGAGGCGGCAGGGGCCAGAATTCTGCGCCCGGCCGGGGAGGTGTTCTGGGGCGGCACCATCGGCTATTTTCGCGCGCCCGACGGCCATATCTGGGAAATCGCGCATAATCCGTTCTCGCCGCTGTCTGACGACGGCGCGTTTCGCTGGAACGGCTACGGGACCGAGGCAGGAGGATAGGCGCGAGTGGTGGATCAACTGGGCAGAGCAGGGCAGACCGAGACGCGCGCAGGCGGGCCGGGTAGTGCGCCTCTGGTGATGCTTCCGGGGCTGATGGGCACGGCGGAAGTCTTCGTGCCGCAGCTGCGGGCGCTTTCCGGCGTGCTGCCAACCATGGTGGCGCCGCTTCTGGGCGGCGACCGGATTGAGCGCATCGCCGATCATCTGCTGACGCAGCTGCCAGCGCGGTTTGCGCTGGCTGGGCTGTCGATGGGCGGCATTGTTGCGATGGAAATCCTGCGCCGCGCACCGGAGCGGGTCAGCCGGTTGTGTCTGATGTCGACCAGCCCCTTGCCCGATACGCCAACACAGGCCGCCGAGTGGGAGCCGCTGATCATCGCGGCCCGCAGTGGTCGGCTGGAGGATGTTCTGCACGGCTGCCTGCCGGTGGACAGTCTGGCGCCGTCGCCGCAGCGGCTTGATATCCTCAACACCATCTATCAACAGGGCTGCAGTCTGGGACCTGAGCTGTTCGTGGCGCAGGCGCGGGCCCTGCAGCGGCGCACCGATCAGCAGGCGGCACTGCGCCGTTTCAAGGGACCGACCCTGATCCTCTGCGGGGCGCAGGATCGGCTGACGCCGCTGAAACGGCATGAATTTATGGCGGCCCTGATGCCCAACGCCCGGCTCTGTGTGATTGAGGAGGCAGGCCATCTGCCAACGCTGGAACAACCGGATCAGGTGACCGGTGCCATGGCCGCATGGCTGGCCGAGGTTGCCCCGGATCAGGACGAGAGACCGGACCCGCCGCGGGAGACTGCAACTACCGCTGCGGGCGTGGCACAACCGGCAGCGCCGTCGCTACCGCCACTGACCCTGACAAACCCGCTAGAGACCAGCTGAATCAGCCATTTACACAGGGGTTAGCGGAGCAGGGCTGCGCGCTCTTCCTTGCTGATCACCTCTGGCTTTGACACCGGCTCACCGCTTTCGACGTCGAAAAACGGTGTCTCCCTCCAACGGCCTGACAGCCGCGCCGAGATCATTCGGCTCAACAGCGACATGACCATCCGCGCGGCACCTTCGGTGCGGGGCTGTTTGCCCTGTTTCGGAACAGAAGCCCGCGCGCGGATCTTGCCAAGCGCATCTTTATCGGCAAATCGATCCGACCGCAGCCCGGCGAAGGGCAGCGTGGGTTTGGCCAGCGTATTGGCCATTGGGGTGCCGCAGCAGCCCGCGTACCAGCGAAACAGCCCCTTCGGACTGAGCCGCATGAGCCGCAACAGATCTTGTCCCTGATGGAACCGGACCCCGTCGGGATTGACCTGAAACAGATCAACCGGGCCCGGGGCCGGGTCGGGCTGGTTGTGATAGATTTCATTGGCGCGGCAATCGGCGCAGAAGCAGACGATACGGGTGCCCGCCTTGCGCGCCTCTTGCGATAGCTCGCCACGGATTTTTCCGCAGTCACATGCGAAACTCAGCGGATCGGCCATTCTGGGCGCTCCTTTGTGTCATCGTCCGATTGGTTCAGACCCTGGTCTAGCCCGGTCCAGCTGTTGGCGGTGTGTCAGGCGGTTGCCTTGGCGCGTTTCGCGGCCGGTTTCTTTGCCTTGCGGGCGTTGGCGTTCATGAATTCGATCACCAGCGGGCGGATATTGTCACGCCAGCTGCGCCCGGCAAAGATGCCATAATGTCCCGCCCCCGGCTCCACATGGCTGGCCTTTTTCGTCTCCGGCAGGCCAGTGCAGAGATCCAGCGCGGCGATGCACTGACCGGGCGCCGAGATATCATCATTGGCGCCTTCGACGGTTTTGACCGCCACATCGGTGATCTTGCCGATATCCACCTTGTGCCCGGCGACGACAAATTCATTGCGCGCGATTTCGCCCCCTTTGAAGACACGCTCCACAGTCGAGAGATAGAACTCCGCCGTCATATCCATCACGGCGAGATATTCGTCATAGAACCGGTTGTGGGCGTCGTGATCCGACGCCTCACCCCGGCTGACGCGCTGGATCTGGTCCATAAAAGCCTTGGAATGGCGCTCACCGTTCATCGACATGAAGGAGCTGAGCTGCAACAGGCCTGGGTAGACCTTGCGGCCCACACCCTTATACTTGAAGCCGACGCGCTGGATCATCGTTTCTTCCAGCTGACCCATGGTGACCCGGCGGCCAAAATCCGTCACATCGGTGGGGGTCGCATCGGGATCTACCGGCCCGCCAATCAGCGTCAGCGAACAGGGCTGGGCGCCGGGATCCTGTTCCGCCAGATAAGCGGTGGCCGCCAAGGTCAGCGGCGCCGGTTGGCAGACCGCAATCACATGGGTGTCCGGCCCCATCTCGCGCATGAAATCAACCAGGTAGAGGGTGTAATCTTCAATATCGAACTTGCCTGCGGAGACCGGAATATCGCGCGCATTATGCCAGTCGGTGACATAGACTTCGCAGTTTTCGATCAGGCTTTTGACGGTGGAGCGCAGCAGGGTTGCGTAGTGGCCCGACATCGGCGCCACCAGCAGCACCTTGCGCGGCTGTTCGGCGCGGCCTGCCACGCGGAAATGGATCAGATCGCCAAAGGGGCGTTCCACAACCGTGTCGATCTCCACCACGTGATCGCGGCCATCGGCGCAGGTCTGGGTGTAAATGCCCCAGTCCGGTTTGGTCACCATGCGCTGGAAACTGCGTTCCGTGACCTCGCCCCAGGCGGCCATCCAGCTGAGCGCCGGATTGGGGATCGCGGCAAAGGCGGGGTTCGACGCCATCGACAGGGCCGTTGCGCCAAGCCACTGGTTGGTGTTGCGCATGGTTTCCATCAGATCGTACGACATCATGTAACGCATGTTATATCTCCATTGCGTTGGCCGCTTGGATCCGATCTGAATCCACGTGCGGTTGTGTCACAACCCATCGGACGTTTCACTGCTTTGTCGTATGATGGGCGGACAGTATTCTGCATAGCAGAAAGATTACGGGGGATTTGTTAAGATGACAACAAGTGAGAGCACGGATCCGGACGTCTCACCGGAACATATTGAACGAATTAAAAAAAATATGGAGCAGGTTGAGCAACTTTCAAAACGCCTGATGGATGTTCTGGCTCAGAAAAAATCTCACCCCACTTCGCTGGATGGTCCGAATCAAGAGCTTTTTGCACGCGCAGCAACGGCCTATTGGTCGGAAATGGCGAAAAACCCGGCAAAGCTGTTGGAAAAACAAGTGGCTTACTGGGGCCAGGCGGTGGTGAATTTCGCCGAAGCTCAGTCGCTTTTGGCGAAATCCCTGGAGGGCGACAGCCCGGGCGAGACCGCGCCCATTGCGTCTACTGCGCCAGCGGATCGCCGCTTTGCCAATCCGATGTGGCAATCAAACCCCTATTTCCACTTTATCAAGCAGCAGTATCTCACCAATGCCGAGGCGATCCGCAACGCCGTGGCTGAGGTTGAGGATATCGACGACATCGACAAACGGCGGCTCGGCTATTTTGCCGACCAGATCGTGCAGATGATGGCGCCCACCAATTTTCTGGCGACAAACCCCGACGCGCTGGAAAAGGCGGTGGAGACCGAAGGTCAGTCGCTGATCAAGGGTCTGGAGAATCTGGTTGCCGATCTGGAGGCCAATGACGGCGAACTGGTGGTGCGGCTGGCGGATGAGAGCGCCTTTGAAATCGGCCGCAATATCGCCACGACACCCGGCGAAGTTGTGTTCCGCAACGAGATGATGGAGCTGATCCAGTATCGTCCCACCACGGAAACCGTGCATGAGACCCCGATCGTGCTGTTCCCGCCCTGGATCAACAAGTTCTATATTCTCGACCTCAAGGCGCAGAATAGCCTGATCAAATGGGTGACCGAGCAGGGCTATACGCTGTTTGTGGTGTCCTGGCTCAACCCCAGCGCGGAGCACGCCGATCTGGGGCTGGAGGACTATATCGAGAAGGGATATCTGAGCGCGATCGAGACCGCCAAGTCGATCTGCAAGGTCAAACAGGTCAATGCTGTCGGCTACTGTATTGCGGGCACCACTCTCAGCCTGACCCTGTCGCTGCTGAAACAGCGGGGCGATACCTCGATCAAATCGGCGACGTTTTTCACCGCGCTGACAGATTTCTCCGATCAGGGAGAGTTCACGCCCTTCCTGCAAAACGACTTCATCGACGGGATCGAGGAGGAGATTACCAACAACGGTCTGCTGCGCTCTTATATCATGGCACGGACATTTTCCTTCCTGCGCTCCAACGATCTGGTCTACGGCCCGGCTATCCGCAGCTATATGATGGGGGAGACGCCCCCAGCCTTTGATTTGCTGTATTGGAATGGCGATGGCGCCAACCTGCCGGGACGGATGGCGATGCAGTATCTGCGCGGCCTGTGCCAGCGCAATGAATTCGTGCGTGACGGGTTTGAGCTGATGGGCCACACGCTGCATGTGCGCGACGTGACTGTGCCGGTGATGGCGATCACCTGTGAGACTGACCATATCGCCCGCTGGAAAGACTGCTATCGCGGCGTGCAGCAGATGGGGTCGCGCTCAAAGACTTTTGTGGTGGCCCAGTCGGGTCATATTGCGGGCATCGTCAATCCGCCGACCCGCGACAAATACGGCCATTACACCAATACCGATCTGAAGGTCGATGCCGACAGCTGGCGGGAGGGGGCCACCTTCAACGAAGGGTCCTGGTGGCCACGTTGGGAAAGCTGGCTCAAGAAACGGTCCGGCAAACAGGTCCCGGCCCGTGATCCCGGCGATTCCCAGCATCCGCCGCTGACGCCAGCGCCGGGAGACTATGTGCGGGTGAAGGCCCGCCGTCAGGCAAGCGATTGATTTTAGGTCGTTCTCAAAAATATTCTGCATTGCAGCAATAAAAATCTTGAAATGCTGCGATGCAGAAACAATATTGGGGTCATGCGAAGGCGGCAGAACGATCTGGCCGCGTAACCAAGAGGAACCAGTACAATGGCTAAGACCCAAGATTTTACCGCGATGATGAAAGACATGATGGGTGCGTTTCCGGTTGACACAACCGCGATGGAAGATGCGTTCAAAACCACCGCAGCCCTGAACGAAAAACTGTCCAATGTTGCCCTGCAGGCCGCTGAGAAGTCCGCCGAGATTTCCAACAGCTGGGCCAAGGAAACCCTGACCAAGCTGAGCGACGTCTCCAAGGCACAGGCTGAGCCCGCGGACTACGCCAAAGCGGCAACTGATTTCGCGTCCGCCTCCGCTGAAGTGGCTGCCGAGAACATGGCCGCCTTCGCTGAAGTTGCGAAAAAGGTTCAGATGGACACCGTTGAGCTGCTGATGTCGGCTGGCAAGGACATGTCCGAAGAGGCGTCCGCCGCTGTGAAGAAGGCCACCAACGACGTGACCTCCGCTGCGAAAAAAGCCGCCGCTAAGTAAGCGCCGCGCGCATTTGCAAAGGGGTTTTATACTCCTCCCAATAAAATCTCTTTGCACCGAAGGGGGCAGGTCATCGGACCTGCCCTTTTTCGTTGTTCCATTACGGTTGCCCAATCAGGGCTTGCGAGGGGGCCGGCAGCCCAGCTCCGGAAACGGGGTGGGCCGGTTATTGGATCCGACGATCAATTGTTGCGCTGCTTGGCGTAACGCTTCCCTTTTGTTCTGCGCTCGCATAGGCTTTGCTGCAACGCATCATGTCTGGGGAGAAGTGACATGTCGGATCAGGATAAACCCTTGTTGATCAAACGATATGCCAGTCGGCGGCTCTATAACACGCAGACCAGCGACTACGTGACGCTGGAGGATATCGCCGGCTTCATCCGGGAGGGGCGCGAGGTTCAGATCGTCGACCTCAAGACAGGTGACGACCTGACCCGTCAGTATCTCTTGCAAATCATCGCCGAACACGAAAGTCGGGGCGAGAATATCCTGCCGGTGAATGTGCTCAATGATCTGGTGCGCAGCTATATGGTGCCGGGCGGCGGGGTGATGCCGCAGTTCCTGCAAAGCTCCTTCGAGATGCTGCGCGAGAACCAAAGCAAGATGGTTGAGAATATGAATGCGATGAACCCGATGGCGCAGATGCCGGGGTTTGAGGCGATCAAGGCGCAGCAGGAAGCTTTTCTGAAGGCGATGGCCGGTGGGTTCTCCGGCGGCTGGCCTGGGGCGAACCAATCATCCGGCGATGCAGAGAGCGCTGAGGACGGCGACGGGCTGGATGATATCAAACGCCAGCTGGCCGAGTTGCAGGACAAACTGTCCAAGCTGAAGTGATCCGACGCACACCCCGCGCGCCTTCCTGCGACCAAAGTCGCAAGGCCGCGCGCGTGTTTTTGATCCCGCTGTCTGCGCTCCGGCGCTAGACTAAACCCGTCAAGTCACGGCCCGTTCTGTCTATCGTCGGCTTTGCCCGTCCTGTCTGCGGCGGGCCTTGTCCGGTTATGGACCACCACGCGGCGATCGCCCCAACCCAGAGGTTTCAGATGTCGGCACCCAGATTGCAGCGCTTTGATAACATTCCTGAAACGGCGCTCGGCTGGCACCGTGCAGCCAAGGACTGTGGCCAGCAAGGCGGCCGAGGCGCGGCATTGGCCACGGTGGTGGAGACATGGGGATCCGCCCCACGCCGCACCGGGTCCCAACTGGCGGTCGCCAGTGATGGTCGCATCGAAGGCTCCGTTTCAGGCGGCTGTGTCGAAGGTGCGGTGATCCTTGCTGCGCAGGAGGCCATCGCCGACGGGCGTCACCGGCTCTTGGAATTTGGCGTCAGCGACGAAGATGCCTTTGCCGTTGGGCTGGCCTGTGGCGGGACCATCCGCATTTTGGTTGAACCCATCGGCGGCACACTCGCCGAAGACACGCTGGCCGATCTGGTCGCCGCCCGCGCCGAACGACGCGCGGTGTCTTATGTCGTTGATCTCGACAGTGGCGCGGGACATCTGGATGCGGAGGGCCATACCGACCGCAAACGTCTGGACCGATCGGGGGTCGAGGCGGACGGCACGACCTTCGTTGCGGTGCATAATCCGCCTCTGCGGCTGATCGTGGTGGGCGCGGTGCATATCGCGCAGGCGCTGGTGCCGATGGCGCACATTGCGGGCTATGACCCCGTGATTATCGACCCGCGCGCGGCCTTTGCCTCCGCTGAACGCTTCCCGGGGGAGACCTTGGTGGAGGATTGGCCGGACGAGGCGATTGCGGCCCTCGGCCTTGATGCCCGCACCGCTGTTGTGCTGCTCACCCATGACCCGAAAATCGACGACCCCGCGCTGGAGGCCGCTCTGCGCTCTGAGTGTTTTTACATCGGTGCGCTGGGATCAACCCGCACCCATGCCAAACGGGTCGCGCGGATGCAGGGGGCCGGGTTTGACGCAGCCGCCATTGAGCGCATCCATGGCCCCATCGGGCTTGATATCGGTGCGGCTGGGCCAGCTGAAATCGCTGTGTCCATCATTGCCGAGATGACGGCCGTGCTGCGCGGACGCAGGACATGATCTTTGGTGCAGTGCCCCTGAATGAGGCGGCGGGCTGCTATCTGGCGCATTCTCTGCAGGGCGCGGAGCATCGTATCGCCAAGGGCACCCGACTGGCGGCGCAGGATCTGGCCGATCTTGCCGCCGCTGGGCATCGTCAGCTGACCGTGGCGCAGCTGGAACCCAGCGATATCCACGAGGATCGCGCGGCAGAGATGTTGGCAGAGGCGCTGCTGCCCGACGCCGCAGCCCTGGGTCTGCGGATCTCCGGTGCCGGGGCAGGGCGGGTCAACCTCCATGCGCTTGGCCCCGGTTTGATCCGTGTCGATGCTGCGCGGATCAACGCGTTGAATGCGGTCGATCCAATGATCACGCTGGCGACTGTGTCCGATTATCACCGGGCAGATGCGGGCGGTATGGTGGCCACGGCCAAGATCATCTCCTACGCGGTGGAGGAGGCCGCGCTTGCAGCCGCCACCCGCGATGTGGCCGGGGCGATCCGTCTGATCCCACCTCAGCTGCGCCGCGCCACCCTGATCGAAACCCGCACCAGCGCGGAGCACCCGCCAGACAAAGGGCGCGCCGCGATGATCGGGCGGCTTGACCGGTTCGGCATGTCGATGGCCCCCCGGCAGGTGGTGGCGCACAGCGAGGCAGAGCTGGCGACCGCCCTGCAATCGGTTGGTGCAGACAGCGATCTGATCCTGATCCTCACCGGGTCGGCCACCTCGGATCCGCTGGATGTGGCCCCTTCTGCGCTTCGGGCGGCTGGCGGTGAGGTCGCCCGTTTTGGCATGCCGGTGGATCCGGGCAATCTGTTGTTTCTGGGCGATCTGGCGGGGCGTCCTGTGCTTGGCTTGCCGGGCTGTGCGCGCTCGCCTGCTTTGAACGGCGCCGATTGGGTGCTGGAACGGCTGGTCTGCGGGATCGATGTGAGTAGCCCAGATATCGCCGCCATGGGGGTTGGTGGCCTCCTCAAAGAAATCCCCACACGGCCCCGCCCACGTCGCAGCGACGTCTGAGCGAGGTCTGGCAGCGCCCTGCGACTTTAGTCCAAGCCCTGCGAATAATGCTTCGCGCCGGCTGTTGCGCCGTGCTTAACTTCTGCCAGCGAGTTTACGCGAGCCAAGGGAGGAGTTGATGGTGAAAGTCACAATGACCGTAAACGGTCGGACTGCCAGCGGAGAGGTCGAGGGGCGCACGTTGCTGTCCGGTTTCCTGCGAGAGGAACTGGGCCTGACCGGCACCCATGTCGGCTGCGACACCAGCCAATGCGGCGCCTGTGTTGTGCATGTCGATGGCAAGGCGGTGAAATCATGCACCATGCTGGCGGCAGAGGCTGACGGTGCAGAGGTTGCCACGATCGAGGGGCAAGCCGCCCCGGATGGCACCTTGAACACAATCCAGCAGGCGTTTCAGGATCATCACGGGCTGCAATGCGGCTTCTGCACGCCGGGCATGGTGATGTCTGCGGCAGCGCTGTTGAAGGACAATCCAAAGCCCAGCGAACAGGAAATCCGCGAATACCTTGAGGGCAACCTGTGCCGCTGCACCGGCTACCACAATATCGTCAAGGCGATCATGGCGGCTTCGGGTCAGGACGTCTCTGCCGTCGCGGCAGAATAGCGCCAGCCCCCAGACCCCGCCTCAAAGGGAGGCCACAGCACTGTGGCCGGGAAGACAGGCGGGCACGGAGGTCGCACAGGCGACCCAGTTCAGAACCAAAGCATGACCAAGAGGTCTGCCCCGCGCAGACCGTCCAGGGAGGAGATTTGGACAATGCCAAAGGATAGCGGCATCGGCGCCAGCCCAAAACGGCGCGAAGACATCAGGTTCCTGACCGGAACCGGCAATTACACAGATGACATTAACCTGAACGGCCAGGCCTATGTGCATTTCCTGCGCTCGGATGTGGCCCATGGTCGGCTGACCTCGATCGACACCGCGGACGCAGCCGCCATGCCCGGCGTGGTGCGGATTTTTACCGGCGCGGATTTTGAAGGTGTCGGCGGGCTGCCCTGCGGCTGGCAGGTGACCGACCGTCACGGCGAGGTGATGCAGGAGCCGGCTCATCCGGTTCTGGCCCAAGGCAAAGTGCGCCATGTCGGCGATCCCATCGCTGCCGTTGTTGCCGAAACGGCCGAGCAGGCGCGCGACGCCGCAGAGGCTATCGCCGTTGAGATCGAGGACCTGCCTGCGGTCATCAACATGAAAGAAGCGGTCAAGGATGGCGCCACAAAGGTGCATGACGATCTGACCTCCAACCTCTGCTATGACTGGGGATTTGTTGAGGAAAACCGCGATGCCGTGGACAAGGCCATCAAGGATGCGGCCCATGTCACCACGCTGGAACTGGTCAACAACCGTCTGGTCGCAAACCCGATGGAGCCGCGCGTCGCGGTGGGGGATTTCAACCGCGCCACTGGCGACAGCACGCTTTATACCACCTCGCAGAACCCGCATGTGATCCGCCTTCTGATGGGCGCCTTTGTGCTGGGCATCCCGGAGCATAAACTGCGCGTTGTGGCCCCGGATGTGGGGGGTGGTTTTGGCTCCAAGATCTTCCACTACGCCGAAGAGGCCTTCTGCACCTTTGCCGCCAAGGCCCTCAATCGGGCGGTGAAATGGACCTCCTCGCGGTCGGAGGCATTTATGTCTGACGCCCATGGCCGCGATCATGTGACCAAGATCGAACTGGCGCTGGACGCGGACAACAACTTCACCGCGCTGCGCACGGAAACCTATGCAAATATGGGCGCGTATCTGTCGACCTTTGCACCCTCGGTCCCGACCTGGCTGCATGGCACCCTGATGGCCGGCAATTACAAAACGCCGCTGATCTACGTGAATGTGAAGGCGGTGTTCACCAATACCGTTGCTGTTGATGCCTATCGTGGCGCTGGCCGGCCGGAAGCGACCTATCAGCTGGAGCGGGTCATTGATAAGGCCGCGCGCGAGCTGGGTGTTGACCCGATTGCATTGCGCCGCCAGAACTTTATCACCGAATTCCCCTACGCGACGCCGGTTGCGGTGGAATATGATACCGGCGACTATGTGGCGACCATGGACAAGCTGGAAGAGATTGCTGATCTCAGCGGTTTTGATGCACGCCGCGCCGCCAGCGAGGCCAAGGGCAAGCTGCGCGGGCTTGGCGTCAACTGCTATATCGAGGCTTGTGGCATTGCGCCGTCGAACCTCGTGGGGCAGCTGGGGGCCCGTGCTGGTCTCTATGAAAGTGCGACGGTGCGGGTGAATGCCACTGGCGGTATCGTCGTCATGACCGGCAGTCACAGCCATGGGCAGGGGCATGAGACGTCCTTCCCGCAGGTGATCGCCGATATGATCGGCATCCCGGAGGATATGGTCGAAATCGAACATGGCGATACCGACAAGGCTCCGATGGGCATGGGCACCTATGGCTCGCGCTCGCTGGCGGTCGGCGGCTCTGCCATGGTGCGCGCCACCGAGAAGATCATCGCCAAGGCGAAGAAGATCGCGGCTCATATCCTGGAGGCCTCGGATGCGGATATCGAGCTGAAGGACGGCCAGTTCACTGTTGCCGGCACAGATAAATCGCTGGCCTGGGGTGATGTGACCCTTGCGGCCTATGTGCCGCATAATTACCCGCTGGAGGATATCGAACCGGGGTTGGAGGAAACCGCCTTTTACGATCCGGCGAACTTCACCTACCCCTCGGGCGCCTATGCCTGCGAGGTAGAGGTGGATCCCGACACGGGCAAGGTCAGTATCGAGAGCTTTGCCGCGGCGGATGACTTTGGCAATATCGTCAACCCGATGATTGTCGACGGCCAGGTCCATGGTGGCATTGGTCAGGGTATCGGTCAGGCGCTCTTGGAGGGGTGCGTCTATGATGACGACGGACAGCTGCTGTCGGCGTCCTTCATGGATTACGCCATGCCCCGCGCCGATGATCTGCCGTTCTACACCGTCGATCATTCCTGCCAGACACCCTGCACACATAACCCATTGGGCGTGAAGGGCTGCGGCGAGGCGGGCGCCATTGGCACGCCGCCTGCGGTGGTCAACGCCGTGGTGGATGCGCTGCAATCGGCCGGCAAGGATGTCACCCATATCGACATGCCGCTGAGCCCGGCACGGGTCTGGGCGGCGATGAATGGCTAAGGGTTCATGGGGGCGCTGCCCCCATACACCCGGAGTATTTTCGGAAAGATGACAGCCGGTCAGCCGGTTTTCGGAAAGGATACGATATGTATGAATTCGAGTTCGAGAAGCCCTCGACCATCGCTGACGCGGTGAAGGCATTGGGCGCGGAGGACGCGCAGGCGCTTGGTGGGGGGCAGACCCTGATCCCGACGCTGAAACAGCGTCTGGCGATGCCCAGCACATTGGTGAGCCTCAGTGGCATTGCCGAGATGCGGGGCGTCTGCCCGGATGGCGACGGGCTGGCCATTGGCGGCGCCACCACCCACGGCGAGGTCGAAGCCGCCACCGCTGACAGCTACCCCGCCCTGTCGGCGCTGGCGGGGCAGATCGGCGATCCGGCGGTGCGCAACCGGGGCACCATTGGCGGCTCGCTCGCCAATAACGACCCGTCAGCCTGCTACCCGGCGGCAGCACTCGCCAGCGGTGCCACCATCGTGACCAACAGCCGCGAAATTGCGGCGGATGAGTATTTTCAGGGGTTGTTCACCACCGCGCTGGAAGAGGGGGAGATCATCACCAATATCCGCCTGCCGGTGCCACAGGCGGCCCATTATGAGAAATTTGTCCAGCCCGCCTCACGCTTTGCCCTTGTTGGGGTGTTTGTCGCGCGCTTTGCCGACGCTGTGCGCGTGGCCGTGACCGGTGCCTCCGAGGAAGGTGTCTTCCGCTGGAGCGCGGCAGAGGCGGCGCTATCGGCGAATTTCTCCCCCGATGCCATTGAGGGCCTCAGTGTGGATCCGGATGGGATGATCGGCGATCTGCATGGCACCAAGGCCTACCGCGCGCATCTGGTTGGGGTGATCACCAAACGGGCGGTGGCTGCTGCGGGATAATCCCGCCATTGGAAAACAAGAACCAGCCTCGGCGTCGCGCCGGGGCTGGTTCTGTCATCGCGAGGGGTCAGGCGCGCAGATAGCCTGACATCGTGTCGAGCAATGTCTGCGTGCGTCCCGAGAGGTTGCGGATTTCCGACGCGATCACTGCAAACCCCTTGCCTTGGTCGCCAATGCGCGCCGCCTCGATCGAGGCATTGAAGGCAATCAGCTGAATATGACGGCCTACCGTTTCAGCATTTTCAATCGCATCACGCATCCCCTCGTCGCGGGCGCTGTCGCGGGATTTCTGCGCCTCAAACATGTTTTTGGTCATGTCGATCAGGAACTGCGAGACAATCGGCTCGACCTTGTAGAGCGCCTGCGCGGTGAGCGAGGGCATCTCGCGTACACGCTTCAGGATCGTGCCGTCGGATTGTGTGCTCAGAATTTCGGCAAAAGGCTCCAGTGCTTCGATGGACTTTCTGCGCTGCGCGCCAAGATCAGCCGGCAATTCATGTTCACTTTCCGCCAGCAGTTTGTCGAGCCCTGCAGTCAACATCTCATAAGCGGCCCTGATCCGCTGTACCGACTGATCCAGCAGCTCCTTCATAGTGTCTGGGGCGTGTTGGCTGTCTTCATTGGCCAGAACCACCAGCGCCAAAGACGCGGCACGGCAGGGGGCGATGGCCATGAAGGCACTGTTTTGGACGTCGCTAAGTGGCTTCAAGAGAGGCTCCATAATTGCGGTGAATTTTGTCGGAAGCGACCGAACTCCCTTCAGGAGCTAAGGGGGGAGCGTAAAGAAAACGTGAGTATTGAATGTAGCAATCGCAATTCCGGTGAGTTCCCCCCGGAGTTGACGCAGATAAGAAAAAACCCCGCACCGGAGGGCGCGGGGTTTTGCATAACATCTGTTGCGGCAGGGATTATTTCTGCGGCAGCGGGCCGATCATCATGATCATCTGACGGCCTTCCATCTTGGGCATGTTTTCCACTTTGCCCAGTTCCTTAATGTCCTCTGCAACACGCAGCAGCAGCTCACGGCCCAAATTCTGGTGGGCCATCTCGCGGCCACGGAACCGCAGGGTGATCTTCACCTTGTCGCCGTTTTCCAGGAATTTGTACACGTTGCGCATTTTCACGTCGTAGTCATGGGTATCCGTGTTGGGACGGAACTTAACCTCTTTGACCTCGATGATCTTCTGCTTCTTGCGTGCTTCGCTTTCCCGCTTCTGCTGTTCATATTTGAACTTGCCGTAATCCATGATCTTGCACACGGGCGGGGTGGCGTTGGGCGAAATCTCGACCAGATCGAGACCGGCCTCTTCTGCCATCTGCATCGCCTTGGCGGGGTGAACCACGCCGACATTCTCCCCTTCGGCGCCAATCAGGCGAATTTCGGGAGCACGGATTTTTTCGTTGGTGCGCGGGCCGGTGTCGCGTTGCGGCGGCGCATTGTGGGGTCTGCGGGCTATGACGTCTATCCTTCTGTCACTTCGGAAAAGTGCCCGGAAAATAACGGTCCCGGGCCTGCGATTCAAGTCAATTGCGGGTATGACCGTCCATATCGCGGTTTTCAAGGTTTGTTTGCACCTGAGAGCATCATCAAAGGGTTAATTCTGCGTTGCGCTGAACTTGGCAGACCGGTGGTGTCAGACTGGCGGGGATTGGCCGATGGGGCTGCTGGTAGTTTATTCCCCTTGTAGTATCAGGCCCCTAAGCCCAAGTGCTAAGCCGCAAGCCCCGCCCCGTGTGGAGCATTAGGAGAGAGAAGGAGATCTATCATGAAACCGATCGTTATTGGCCTGGGTGTGGGAGCCGTCGCATTGGGCGGATATTTCTATATCTCCTCCATGGAGACCGGAGAGTCGGCGCCAGAGACTGTTATCGTGACGCCTGAAACCGAGACCCCCGCTGAGGAGACTGCGGAGACCGCTAACGAGGTGGAGACCGATATCGCCACCGCTGCTGAAGCCGCCGAAGACGCGATTGAAAGCTCCGTTGATGCCGCCGCAGAGGCGGTGAATGAAGCCGCTGCCGCCGTGACCGAGACGGCAGCGGAAACAGTGAACGAGATTGCCGAAGGGCTGACCGAGGGCGCCAATCAGCTGCAGGACAGCGCGGCTGCCGCAGTTGATGAGGCCAACGAGGGCGCAGCGGCGCTGAGTGAGGAGGCCACTGCAACAGCAGAGGCGGCTGGTGATGCGGTTGCAGATACTGCCGCTGCGGCTGAGGACACGGCAACAGGGGCCGCTAATGAGCTTGCAGAGGCCGCCGAAGACACAGCGGCGGCTGTGAGCGAGACCGCTGAGGCTGCAACAGATGCTGCGGCTGATGCCACTGCCGCTGCCGAAGAGGGCACCGAGGCCGCCAAGGATGCGCTGCTGACACCGGAAGGTTTCAACTATGACAAGGTGATCACGATGATCGAGGAGTCCTCGATCGAGGCGACGCAGAAGGCGCTGCTGATCACCACGCTGGATCAGGCCCGAGACAATCCGGCACTGCTGGAGGCGACGCTGAACCGCATCAAGGACGCGCTGCCGCAATAAGCGGACTGAGACAGCTATCAGACACCAAGGCCCCCGTCAGAGAGTCACGGGGGCCTTTCTTATGCGCCGACAGCGCTGGCGTTTAGTGGGCCATCATTCCGGCGGCAATCTCCGCACCGCTCAAGTCAGCATGGAAATAGGTCGGCCAGTTGGTCACCTCAGTCAGCAGTTCCGCGCGATCATCGCCCCAATATAGGTGATAGTGATCGACTTTGGTTGGCACGATTTCATGGTCGCTGAACTGAATGAACTGAGGTGCTGCCGCGTCTCCGCCTGACTTTTCAAAGATAAAGCGGACCCCCTGATTGCCTGATGCGTAGGTCAGGATTTCATATCCGTCGTTGGTGTACTGGCCCTGCACAGGCTTGCCATCGCGGAAGAATGTGACGCTGGAGCCGTCAATCAAAATGCGCTCCACATCCGTTTTATAGCCAGCCTCATAATACGCGCGATAGTCTTCGGCGGACTTCTTCCCGCTCTCTGCTTTATGCGCCATCACCGGATCCAGAGTGCCGTCCTGCAGAAACGGATAGACCGATTGCCAGTCAGCCTCCCAGTCAGAGAGGTCACGGGGTTGGATCTCTGCTTCGTTGATCAGGACAGGCTCTTTGGCCTGATGGCTGTGATTGTGGGTCGAGGTGGAGCTGGTCGCGGTTTGGGCCGGGGCCTGCGTGGACAGGGCAACCAGCGCGGCCACGGCAAGGAGGTCAGGTCGTTTGAAGATTGTACGTAGCATTTTCGTCTCCAGCGGTTTTTGAATGAGTAAGTGTAATGTTACAACATAACAATTGTCGTTTAAGCTGAACGTCGATGGTTGGCAAGGCCCACGGAGGTGTCAGAGCGCGGCATGGCATGATCGGCACTCTATCGCCTACCGCAGCGTCGTTTCCGCCGCGCAGCACAAACCTCGCGCCGAGGACCGGAAAGGAAAAATGGGAATCCGCATGTTTCGCTTGTCAGCGGGGGAGAGTTACCGGCGCGGGCTGTTAAGGCTGTCACCTGTTTGGCGCTGCCCGCTGCACAGACGTCAGCTCTCCGCCGCCGCCGTCAGTCGCTTGGCCAGCAGCAAACTCAGCACCGTCGCTATCAGCAGGAACACGGCGCTGACACCCCATGCAACAGGCGTGGAATAGACATCGGCCACGGCTCCGGCCAGCACCAGTCCCAATGCCGCCCCCAGTTGCTGTATGAGAGATCGCAAGGACAGCATTGTTGATCTCTGCCGATCGTCCACGCAGCGATGCAGGATGCTACTTGCAGGCGTCTCGCTTGCTCCAAGAAGGATAGAGTACAAAAGGAAGACACCGACAAATCCCACGATATTGCCCTGCATCGCCAAGGCCAGCTGAACACCGGCAAGACAGGAAAAAAGCGCCGCAAGCGTGACCGCATGACGACGCCTGAAGACACGGCTGATATAGGGTGACAGCGCCGCGCCAAACGCGATGGCAAAAAAGTAACCCGCCGTCAGGGTGCCAATGGCGGTGTTGGCGTAGCGCTCGTCCAGCATGGGCTTTGCGTAGGTCGGCCAGATCACCTCAACCGGATTGGTCGCCATCAGGAACAAGGCCAGTGCTGCCAGAAGCATGGAAAGTGTCGGATGCCTCAAGGCAAGCGCGCCCGCCTGTGCGATCACGGACGGGACGCTGGTGAACCCTTGTCTCAACGCGCTGGCATTCAACGGGCGTGGCTCTTCGGTGATGGCAAACATCGTGTAGATCAACACTGCGATCATCACGGCAAAGCTTGCCACATAGGACACATCATAGATGCTGATCCCATAGCTCAGCGCGGTCATGCCAAATACGTCCGGGAGCAAGCCTCCCAAAATTGCACCGAAGGCGAGGCCCATGGCATTAGCCCACTGCGCCTTTGCAAGAGCGGGCTGGACATCCACATTTGGCGCCGCGGTCCTGAATGTCTCAACAAACCAGGCATCAAGCGTGCCTGACCGCAGGGCACGCCCGAACCCGATGCAGGCGAAGGAGAGAGCCAGGACAGTAAAGTCACTCGATGACAGAAACAGCACGAGCGAAATCAGACTGGCGATGACCGCTGCCAGAAAGACCGGTTTGCGACCAATGGTGTCGGCCAGACCGCCAAACGGCAATTCCATCGCCATCGTCGTCAGCGAGTAGACCCCGAAGAGCAGCGAAATCTGCAACAGATCCATGCCCCGGTCCGTCAGCGCAAGCGCGACGACGGCCACTGTCAG
This sequence comes from Phaeobacter sp. S60, assembly GCF_000826845.1. NCBI lineage: Bacteria > Pseudomonadati > Pseudomonadota > Alphaproteobacteria > Rhodobacterales > Roseobacteraceae > Phaeobacter > Phaeobacter sp. S60. Next base: position 35,096 of record NZ_JSWJ01000011.1, on the reverse strand, counting down.
ACCCATGGCAAACCGGTCCAGAAACTGGTGGATCTGAAACACCCGGATGTGCCGTTGTGCGGTGCCCGTCAAGGTTTTGAAAGAGAACTCAATTTCCGTTGCCATGGCGCTACCATGTGCCATTGGCTGTCTCTGCGCAATAGCGTGACCGCAGGAGGGGCGATTGGAACAGGCATGAAACCGGTCAGTCACGCGGCTGCGGCGAAGGGAGGCGTCGTTCCGTACTGCGGCCAGGACAGGTCATGACGCCTGATCCAGTCGGTCCAAATAAAAAGCCCCCATCAGAATATGACGGGGGCTTTTTGTCACTTGAAGAGCATAGGCCGACCTGGGATCAGTCCAGAAACGCCTTTTCCACCACGAAATGCGCGGGCTTGGAATTGGCGCCTTCTTCCAGACCATAGGTGTTCTCAAACAGGTCCTTCAGCTCCAGATTGAACGCGAGGTTGCCGCAGATCATCGCGCGGTCGCTTTCGGGGTTCAGCGGCGGCACGCCAAGATCGGCAAACGCCTCGCCGGAGCGCATCAGATCGGTGATGCGGCCCATCTTGGCGCTCTCTTCGCGGGTGGTGGTCGGGTAGTATTTGATCTTCTTCCAGAAGCCTTCGCCGATCACCTCGTTCAAGAGTTCGTCGTCCTTCAGGCTCTCGATCAGCTCACGACCATAGGTCAGCTCACCGGCTTCGCGGCAGGTGTGGGTGATGATCACCTCGTCGAATTTCTCATAGGTTTCCGGCTCGCGCAGCAGGCTCGCAAAGGGCGCAAAGCCGGTGCCGGTGGCAAAAAACCAGATGCGTTTGCCGGGGACCAGCGCGTCATGCACCAGCGTGCCAACGGGCTTCGGGCGCAGGATGATCTCGTCGCCGGGCTGGATGTGCTGCAGGCGCGAGGTCAGCGGGCCATCCTCGACCTTGATCGAATAAAACTCCATTTCCTCATCCCAACTGGGCGAGGCGATGGAATAGGCACGCAAGAGCGGCTTCACCTTGCCGGTCTTGGGGTCGGGATCGTTCATCAGACCGATCATCACAAACTCGCCTGAGCGGAAGCGCAGGGAGGCAGGCCGCGTGCAGCGGAAGGAAAACAGCCGGTCGGTCCAGTGCTTGACCTCGGTCACGGTCTGGGCGTCGGGCAGGGCGGGCACGGCCTTGGCCGGTTTCGGGTCGGTTGCAGTGTCGGTCACAGCTTCGGTCACGGGTGTCATCTCGTTCATCGGATCCATTACCGGAGGAATATCCGGCACCTCTGATTAATCTTTGATACAGGTCAGGAAAACCCCTGTTTTCAGAAACCGGCTCCGCGCGGGGCGCAACGGAACCGGGTCTGGGGGGGGATTCCAGAGAAGCGGAGAGGGCTGGCTTAGCGTGCGGCGGTGCCACGCAGGCGGGCTTGGTAATCATGCGCCTGCCAATTGGCACGGGCAAGCCATTGCTCCTGCGGCTGACGCGCGGCGAGATCCTCGCTGATCTCCACCTCATCAAAGCCGGAGCGGCGCGCCATCGCATATTGATCCGCCAGCACATGGCCATAGGCCCGCAAGCGCCCAGTGTAGCCCGCCAGCCGCAGGCGCCGCGCCAGGGTAAAGCCCCGGCCATCGGCAAAGCTGGGGAAATGAATACGGATCATCTCCAGCCCCGGCAATTGGTTGGACAGGGCCGCCGGATCGGCATCCGGCTGCATCTCAATGGCGGTGTCGCTGTCAAAGCCCGCCGTCCAGCTGTCGGGGCCAAAGCCCGCATCGGTCACAATCACACTCATCTGTCAGGCTCCTGTGCGAATGAATTTGCCATCCACCACGTGGATGCCGCATTCTTCCTTGTCTTGGTTGCGCCAGCGCCCGGCCCGCGGATCTTCGCCTTCCTTGACGGGCGAGGTGCATGGGGCGCAGCCGATTGAGGGGTAGCCCTTGGCCACCAGCGGGTGACGGGGCAATCTGTTTTCATCCATATAGGCGCGCACATCCTGCGGCGCCCAATGGGCCAGCGGGTTGATCTTCAGCCGACCGGTGGGGCCAGTGGCGGTCTCTTCCACCTCGAAGAAGTCCAGGGCCGCGCGGGATCCCGCCTGAAACCGCTTGCGCCCGGTGATCCAGCCATCAAACCCCGCCAGCGCTTTTTGCAGCGGCGCGGTCTTGCGCAGGGCGCAGCAGGCGTTGGTATCCGAGAAGCGCAGCGCGCCATAGGGGTCTTTCTCGGCGATGTCGGCGGCGCGGATCACCTGCACATTGCGCAAGCCCAGCCGCTCGCTCACCTCCTGCTGATAGACCAGCGTTTCGGTGAACAACAACTCGGTGTCGACAAAGACCACTGGCGTCATCGGATCAATCACCGCCGCCATATGCAGCAGCACAACGGATTCCGCGCCAAAGCTGGAGACCAGCGCGATATGGCCCGCATCCTTGAGTGCGCCCTCCATCACGGAGGTGGCAGAGTGGTGGCGGAAGCGCGCATTGAGCGCATCCACCTGTGTTGCCAGTGCCTCAAGATGGGCACTGCTCGGGCCTTGGCGTGTGTCAGTCGGTAGTGCCGCTGCATTGACCATGGTGCTAAGCAACCTTTTTCTGGGCCTCGGGGTAAAGCGCGGCCTTGAACGGATCCATGCCGACGCGACGATAGGTCTGGAGGAAGGTTTCCTCGGCGCTGTCGCGCAGAGAGAGATAGGCGGTGATCAGGCGTTCCACCGCAGGCACGATTTCATCATAGGCAAAGCCGGGTCCGGTACGGGTGCCAATCGCGGCGGTCTCAGTCGCGTCGCCGCCCAAGGTGATCTGGTAGTTTTCCACCCCAGCCCGGTCGAGGCCAAGAATGCCGATGTGACCGACGTGGTGGTGCCCACAGGCGTTGATGCAGCCCGAGATTTTGATCTGCAGATGGCCCACGTCATGTTCCAGCTTCAGCTCATCAAAACGGCTGGCGATTTCCTGCGCCACTGGGATCGACCGGGCGGTGGCCAGCGCGCAGTAATCCATGCCGGGGCAGGCGATGATATCGGAGATCAATCCGACATTGGCGGTGGCCAGCCCGTGCTCTTTCAGCTTGGCATGCAGCGCAGGCAGGTCCGATTTATGGACATGCGGCAGGATCACGTTCTGCTCATGGCTGATGCGCAGCTCGTTATAGCCGAATTCTTCAGCCAGGTCCGCCATCCCGCGCATCTGCGCGGCGGTGGCATCGCCCGGCGTCTGGCCATGCGCCTTGATCGAGATGGTGACGATGGCGTGGTTGTCATCCCGGTGCGCGGCCAGATTGGTATCGGCCCAGGAACGGAACACCGGATCCGCATCGTAAGTGGTCAGATAGGTCTCCACATTGCCACCGCGCAGCTTGGGCGGGGTGAAATACGCCTTGATCTCCTCCAAGAGCTGCTGATCGGTGCCGTCAAAGGCTTTGCGGCGCTCTTCAAAGCGCTCTTCAACCATCTCGCGGATGGTGTCGATGCCGTTTTCCAACACCGTGATCTTGATGCGGGCCTTGTATTTGTTGTCGCGCCGACCCAGCAGGTTATAGACCGCCAGAACCGACTCCAGATAGGGCAGAAGATCGGCCTGCGGGAGGTAATCGCGGATCACCTTACCGATGAGCGGCGTGCGGCCAAGGCCACCGCCCACGATTACCTCAAACCCGGCCACACCGTCGCGCTCAACCATGCGCAGGCCGATGTCATGGGCCTTGGTCACGGCGCGGTCGGTGGAGCTGCCGGTGATGGCAATCTTGAATTTGCGGCCCAGGAACTGGAACTCCGGGTGATCGGTGGACCACTGGCGGATCAGCTCGGCATAGGGGCGGGGGTCGGTCAGCTCATCCTTGGCGGCGGCGGCAAAATGATCCGAGGTCACATTGCGGATGGTGTTGCCGGAGGTCTGGATCGCGTGCAGACCAACCTCAGCCAGCGCGTCCAGCATATCAGGCACGTCGCGCAGCTTGGGCCAGTTGTACTGGATGTTCTGACGGGTGGTGAAATGGCCATAGCCCTTGTCCCACTTCTCCGCCAGCAGCGCCAGGGTGCGCATCTGGTCAGAGTTCAGCGTGCCATAGGGGATCGCCACCCGCAGCATATAGGCGTGCAGCTGCAGATAGAGACCGTTCATCAGGCGCAGCGGCTTGAACTCATCCTCGGTGAGAGAGCCGTCAATGCGGCGCTCGACCTGGGCACGGAACTGGGCGTTGCGTTCGGCCAGAAAGGCGGTGTCGAAGTCGTTGTACTTATACATTTGCTGCGGCCTCCTGTTTGCCGTGGCGATAGTTGGATGGGCCGGTGCGGCGGAAGTCTTCGCGGAAATGCGTCGGCTCGGGGCCGTTGTCGCCGGATTTCGCATCGGTGAGGTAGATGCCGACCACCCGCAGGGCGTCTTTCTCCGCTTCCAGAAGGCGCAGCTGCGCCTCGGCCTCATCCTCGATCAGCTCAGCCTCCCGCAGCTCACGGCTCCAGCTGTTGGTGTCGGTGAAATAGATCACGTCACCCTCAAGCAGGTCGTTGGCGGTGATGATTTTCGGGGTAAAGGGACGGGGCATCAGGCAAGCTCCAGTTTCAAATCTGTCAGGGCCTGGGCGCTGGCGCGCGGGGCAAGGCCAAGGAATGTCAGCGCCGGGCCGGTCAGTTCGGCGGCGGCAAGATCGGTGGGCAGACGCTCCAGCGTGGTTTCAATCACCCGCTGATTGGCGAGTGAGGCGTTTTCAACAATGGTCATCGGTGTGGCGCGATCAGCGCCGTGCATGATCAGGCGGCCCTGCACGAAACGCGCGGATTTCTTGCCCATGTAGATGGCGGCCACCTCACCCGGACGGGCCAGCGCAGCCCAGTCGTGATCGGCAAAGCCCTTCATGTCGTGGCCGGTCAGAAACCGCACCGAGGCGTTGCGCCCGCGCTGTGTCAGGCTCTGGCCGATGGAGGCGACGGCAGCTGAGGCCGCAGTAATACCCGGCAGGATCTGATAGGCGATCCCGGCCTCCTCGCAGGCGGTGAGTTCCTCGTCGAGACGGCCATAGACGGTGGGGTCGCCGGATTTCAGGCGCAGGACTTTTTTGCCCATACGGGCATGGGCCACCATGCGGGCGCAGATCTCTTCCTGGCTGACCTGTGGGCCAAAGCCCTCCTTGCCGACGTCTTCCAGCTGGGCCTGCGGGCCCGCCAGTGCCATGATCTCATCGCTGACCAGCCGGTCAAAGAGGATCACATCCGCCTGCAACAATGCGCGCGCCACCTTCAGGGTCAGCAGCTCAGGGTCCCCGGGGCCGGAGCCTGCAAAGGCAACCTCACCCGCCACCAGCGCGGCGGCGACAGATCCGCAGGCACCGGTCTGCATCGGCAGCGGCGCGCGGGGGGCAAGGGTGTCTGGACCGGTCATCTGGGGCCTCATCTGGTTTGTTTGACTTACCCTTAGATATAGGAAATATTCCCCCTTATCCGCTATATGGCGCGGCAAATAAGGAAGAATGTTCCAGCTGACGGCAGATGCAGGCGGGTTGATCCCCAAACAAGGAGAAAACAGGGATGACAGTGCGGATCGACGGCACGGACCGGAAAATTCTGGCGGAGCTGCAACGCGATGCAGGCCAGTCGCTGGACGAAATCGCCCGCCGTGTGGGCAGTTCCAAGACCCCGGTCTGGAATCGCATTCGCAAGCTGCGCGAGGGAGGTGTCATTGGCCGACAAACCATGGTGCTGGATGCTGAGGCGCTGGGGTTTGAGGCCTGTTTCTTTGTGCTGATCCGCACCTCGGCCCATGAGGCGGAGTGGCAGGCCAAGTTTCTGAAGGCGCTGCAGGATCGCCCGGAGGTGCAGGAGGCGCATCGGCTGGCGGGGGATATCGACTATATCCTCAAGGTGCGGGTGAAGAACGCGCGGGCCTATGACAATTTCTATCAGGCGCTGATTTCTGAGGTGCGGGTGCATAATGTGACAGCCCTGCTGTCGATGGAGGAGATCAAATCCACCACCCTGCTGCCGCTTGAGGCCATCGCAGAGGACTAGGCGCGCGGTGGTCTGGTGCTGCCAAAGGAAAGGGGGCGCTGCCCCCTTTTTCGTGACCTGTCCCTGCGGCACAGGTCACATCCCCCGGAGTATTTTGGGAAAGGTGACGGGGCGGGCTGCTTGGGCTCGTGAATGCCTTTGCCGTATGAGCGGTTTGGACAATCCGAGGGGCCGCGCCCGGTCGTGGCGCGCCTGATGTTTCTGCTGCTGTTGTTCTGCGGCACGATCTGCACTGTCATGATTGTTTCTTTCATGAGCTATTTCTTGGTTGAGGGGCTGGGGCATCAACCTTGGGTTATCAGTGGTTAGGCAGCGATGGCGATCAGCCTGACCTTGGTGGCCAACCGGCAGTTTGCCCGCCGCATTGATGCGGGCGCGCGGGTGTTTCCGCTGGTCGGACTGGCGGCGGCGGGGTCTTCTGCCTCTCCACTGCGCGTTCGCTGACGTGTTCCGCCTTGCCGGTGTTCTATGTGCAGGAGATCGGCTTGTCTGGTTCCGCGTCCGGATTTGCCGTCAGCGTGACGACATTTGTTGAGGTCGTTGCCATCTTCCCAGCCCCGTGGGTGATTGCCCGCATTGGCAGGTGACGGGCACTTCTGGCGTTATGGGCCTTGCTATTGTGACGATCCAGCTGCTGGCGATGGTGCAGAGCTTTGGCCAGACGCTGGCGGCAGCGGCGTTGGAGGGGCTGTACCACCGGTTCTATGCAAGCCTCGGCATCAGCTATGTGCAGTCCTTTGCCAAGGCGGAGCCGACGCGGGCGACCGCGCTGTATTGGAATACGCTGATGGTGAGCGGGGTCATGGCCGGGCCTGCTTTGGGGCTGATCGCGCAGGCCTATGATTTTCAGACGGTAATCCGCAGCGCGTCGGTGATGGCCGTGGTGGCTGGGGCTGTGCTGATGGCCGGGCGTCCCCCAAGACACCAGCCTGTCTAAGCCATGGTTGGCGGCGGGCCTGGGTGGCCCGCCGCAGGGGGCCTTAGACCGTGACCATGAGACGGGTCAGCCCGTGGAAATGGTAGGTGTTGTTGTATTCCGGCGCGGCGGCCAGTTTCAGGTCCGGGCAGCGTTCAAACAGGATCGGCAGCGCGATCTGCATTTCCATCCGCGCCAGCGGCGCGCCGACGCAGAAATGCAGCCCCGCGCCAAAGGAGGTGTTCACTTTGGCTGGGCGCGTGGGATCAAAGCGTTCGGGATCCTCCAGCATTTCGGGGTCGCGGTTGGCAGCGGCCAGCAGCAGTGCCACCTCATCGCCGCGCTGGAAGGTATGTCCGAACAGCTCGACTTCCTCGTAGGCGTAGCGGGTGAACATGTGCAGCGGCGGGTCGTAGCGCAGGATTTCCTCCACCAGACCTTCGATGCCGTCAGGGGCAAGCCAGCTTTGGTCCCAGCCCTGTTGCAGCATGGTTTTCACGCCATTGCCCAGCGAATGCACCGTGGCCTCATGGCCGGCATTGAGCAACAGGATACAGGTGCCGATCAGCTCATCGGTGGAGAGGCTCTCGCCGTCTTCCTCGGCCTGAATGAGGCGGGTGATCAGATCCTCACCCGGGGTTTTGCGGCGCTCGTCCACATAGGTTGTCAGGAAATCGATGAAGTCCTGGCTGGCGCGGGCGGCGGCATGTTCTGTCTCGACCGTTTTGGAGGCCTGATACATCGCCACCATCTTGTGCGACCAGTCCAAGAGTTGCGGCGCCATCGCGGTGGGCACGCCCAAGAGGCGACAAATCGCGATCACCGGCACCTGCGTGCAATAGGTGGTCAGGAGGTCAAAGGGCGCATCCCTGGGAAAGGCGTCGATCAGCTCATGGCAGAGCGTTTCTAGCCCTGGCGCCAGCGCCTTGATCTCGCGGCTGGTGAAGGCGCGCAACACAAGCCGGCGCAGGCGGGTGTGGCGGGGCGGTTCGGCGTCCAGTAGCGAATGCGCCTCAACCTGCAGGAAAGGGGCCAGATGGGCCGGGCTTTCTCGCGCCATCTCCGGCGGAATTTCGCGGCCAAAACGGCGGTCGCGCAGCAGGGTATGCACAGCGGGGTGCGAAAAGGCCGCAACCATATTGTAGTCCTGCCAATGATGCAGATGTCCCATCGCGCGGGCCTCGGCATAAAATCCGTAGGGCGATTGGACAAAATCGGGATCGGTGGGGGATTGGGTCAATGTCTTCATCCGCGCAGCTTTTGCCAAGGCGGCTGGTCAATGCAAGGGGGGCTTTGCTACTGTGCGGCCAATGACGCAATTTCACGCACATCGGTGGATCATTCTGGCGCTTCTTCTGGGGGCGGTGGCCGCTGTTGCGGGCGGTGTGTACCGGTTGGGCTACCGCCAAGCACTTGATTCGCTTGCCGAACGCAGCGCAGCGGATCTTGCGCTGGCCTCGGACCGGGTGACAACGCAGTTGCAGGTCTATCAGGAGCTGGCGGTTTTGATGGCCGATCACCCGACGCTGAAGCGTTTGGACCGGGCAGAGGCGCGGGTGGCGGCGCAGGGGCTGTTGCGCGAGGTGGCCGACAAGACAGCGGCGCTGGATGTGTTCTTTGTCGACCGGGCGGGCCGGGTGGTGGTCGCCGCTGAGGGGGTGATGGGGCGCGATGTGACCCAGAGCAGCTATTTCCACCGGGCGATGCAGGGGGCGCTGGGCACTGGCTACGGGGTGCTGCAACCGGATGGGCGGCGCGCCTATATCTATGCGGCACCGAACTTCGATGTGGATGGTCGGGTGCGGGGTGCCTTGGTGGTGGTCGCCGATGTCGAGGATGTCGAGCAGACCTGGCGCGGGTCGCTGCCCGCGGTGTTTTTCACCAATCGCGGCGGCGAGGTGTTCATTGCCAACCGGCGGGAATTGTTGTTCTGGCAGCGCAGCGCCGAAGGACCGGGGCTGTCGCCGCCGGATGGGCGGCAGGTGGCGCTTCGGGCCTGGATGGAGGGTCCGCATGAGATCTGGGATCTGCGCTGGTCGCCCTATTTGCCGGAGCGGGCGTTGCATCAGGCGGTAAACCTGCCGCAGATCGGCATGGTGGGCGAAATTCTGGTCGATGTGGCTCCGGCCCAGCGGCTGGCGGGGCTGCAGGCGGCGGCGATGGCGGCGATTGTGCTGGCGCTTGGGGCGATGCTGGCCCTGGCGCTTGAACGCCGGCGCACGCTGGCGGAGGCGAATACGGTGCTGGAAAGCCGGGTCGCGGCACGTACGCGGGCCTTGTCGGCCACCAATATGCGGCTCACCCGCGAGGTGCAGGAACGCCAAGAGGCCGAGGCGGCGCTGAAGCGCGCGCAGCAGGATCTGGTGCAGGCGGGCAAATTGTCGGCGTTGGGGCAGATGTCGGCGGGGATCAGTCATGAGCTGAACCAGCCCTTGATGGCGATCCAGCAATATGCCGAAAACGGCGAGGCCTTTGTGGCGCGCGGCAAGCCGGAGCGGGCGGGGGAGAACCTTGGCCGGATTTCGCAGATGGCGGGGCGGATGGCGCGGATCATCAAGAACCTGCGCGCCTTTGCCCGTAACGAGAGCGAGCCGATGGGGCGGGTGGATCTGGGGCAGGTGATTGCCTCCGCGATTGAGCTGACCGAACCCCGCCTGCGGCAGGATCGGGTCGATCTAATCTGGCAGCCACCTGCGGAGCCGGTCTTTGCCTGGGGCGGCGAGGTGCGCCTGTCGCAGGTGTTTGTGAACCTGATCAACAATGCCGCAGATGCAATGCTGGAGCAGGAGCAGCGCGAGATACGGATTGCGATTGAGACACGCGAGGGTGAGGGAGGCGCGCGGCTTGCGGTGAGTGTGCGCGACATCGGCCCCGGCCTGAAGGAGCCGGAAAAGATCTTTGACCCTTTCTACTCGACCAAGGCGGTGGGCAGTTCCGAGGGTATGGGGCTGGGGCTGTCGATCTCCTACGGGTTGGTGCAAAGCTTTGGTGGCCATATCCGCGGTGTCAACACCGGTGATGGCGCAGAGTTCACGGTGGAACTGGACCGCTGGCGGGCGCAGGGCGGCACAGACAGGCAGCAACAGGATGAGGTGGCATGACCAATCGGGTTTTGGTGGTGGATGATGATGCCGCAGTGCGGGCCGCATTGGGCCAGACGCTGGAGCTGGCGGAGTGTGATGCCATCACGGTGGGGTCCTTTGTGGCGGCCAAGGATCTGATCACGCCTGATTTTGACGGGGTGATCCTATCGGATATGCGGATGCCGGGACGCGACGGGTTTCATCTGCTGCGCTATGTGCGCGAGGTGGACGCTGATCTGCCGGTGATCCTGCTGACCGGCGAGGGGGATATCCCGATGGCGGTGCAGGCAATGGCCGAAGGGGCGTTTGATTTCCTTGAGAAACCCTGCGCCAGCGTGGATCTGATGGCGGTGGTGCGCCGGGCGCTGAAGACGCGGGCGCTGGTGCGGGAAAACCGGGCGCTGAAGTCGCGACTGGAAAGCGGTGACCCGGCGGCGCGGATGATATTTGGCACTTCACCGCAGATGGAGGAGCTGCGTGCGCGGGCGCGTGCTGTGGCCGCAACCGGGGCCGAGGTGCTGGTGACCGGCGCGCCGGGGGGCGGGATTTCCAAGGTGGCGGAGGTCATCCACCTGATGTCACCGCGCGGGCAAGGCCCGTTTGTGAAACGCCCGGCGGCGGGGCTCAGCCCGGATGGGTTTGCGGATCTGTGCCGCGCAGCGGCGGGTGGCTCACTGTATCTGGATGAAATCGCCGCCCTGCCAAGTGAGACGCAATATGCCATGTTGGAAGCGCTGGAACAGGAGCAGGCGCTGGAGGCGCGGGTTCTGGTCGGCTCAGTCGCGGATCTGGCAGAGGCGGCGGCAGAGGGGCGGTTTCTGGCCGATCTTTTCTACCGGCTTGACGTGATGCGGGTGCGCATTCCGGCGCTGTCCGAACGGCCCGAGGATATTCCCGTGCTGTTCAGCCACTATGTCGCCCAGGCCGCAGAGCAGGCGGGCATTGCGGCGCCGGACATTCCGCAGGACCATCTTGCGGCGCTGATGGCGCAGGATTGGCCCGGCAATGCGCGCTCGCTGATGTCTGCGGCGATGCGGTTTGTGCTGGGGATGCCGGAGGAGGCCGCGCAATCCGCGGAGCTGGGACTGGCGGAGCAGTTGGCGCAGGTGGAGCGGTCCCTGCTTATTGCAGCACTGGGGCGGCAGAACGGCAATGCCTCTGCCGCGGCCAAAGCCCTGAAGCTGCCGCGCAAGACGTTTTATGACAAGCTGGCGCGTTATGGCATCCGGCCCGAAGATTATCGCCGCTGAGGGCGGTCTGATGCCTGTTGTGGTCCGCGTCTTAGGGGAGGGCGCGGGGGAGTAAGGTGGCGGCGCCGCCGGGCGCCCCGCAAGGGGGCAGGGCGGAGGGGGATGGGCACCGGATGTCAGCCGGCCCCATGTTCGTCGACCTTTTCGTCAACTTCGGTCATTTGAACGCTCGACCTGCGGAGGATATCCGAGAGCGGGCCGATCTCCTGCCGGGGCATATGCCAGATGCCCCGGATGGGTGGGCTGCGTGTCAGGCGGCCCGAGTGTCGCGACATGCCCAATCTGGCAGATCCGGGTTAAGCGAACGCGAGATCACCGTGCGCCGCCTGTGCAACGGCCCAGGTCGGTGTCGATGTCGATGTCGGTGTCTGTATCGGCGTCGGGGCCGGTCGCGGGCGGCGGGATGTGAGTATTTGAAGAAAGGTGACGGGGGTTGATTCCGCCTGAGGAACTGTCAGGCGCTAACAGGGTGTGCGGATTTCCGCACAGGCCAACGATCACCCTGTGCGGAAAATCGCACATAAAATCTGACACACCAGCATATAAGGTGAATGTCACTGTGTAATAATTTGTTTTTTAACGATAAATGATACCTATTTTTAATGGGTAACAAAGGCTTGAGCAAGGCCAATTTGCCCGTGATGCTGCATCTGGGGTCTTCGCCTGGGCGGAGGCTATGGAGAAATTCCGGGAGGAAAGACATGAAATTCGTAACTGCTGCTGCCACCGCTGTGGCGCTGACCATGAGTGCAGGGACCGCAATGGCGGCCTGCGATGACGGTGAGATTGTCGTCAAGTTCAGCCATGTGACCAACACCGACAAGCATCCCAAGGGGATTGCGGCCTCGTTGCTGGAAAAGCGCATCAATGAAGAGATGAACGGCACCATGTGTCTGGAGGTCTATCCGAACTCCACGCTGTATAATGACAACAAGGTGCTGGAAGCGATGCTGCAGGGTGACGTGCAGCTGGCTGCGCCTTCTCTGTCGAAATTTGAGAAGTTCACCAAGCAATTCCGCCTGTTCGATCTGCCGTTCATGTTCAAGAACATTGATGCGGTCGATGCCTTCCAAGGGTCCGAGAACGGTCAGGCGATGCTGGATTCCATGCAGCGCCGTGGTCTGCAGGGGCTGGCCTACTGGCACAATGGCATGAAGCAGATGTCAGCCAACAAGCCGCTGATCAACCCGTCCGATGCCAATGGTCTGAAATTCCGTGTGCAGTCCTCGGACGTGCTGGTGGCGCAGATGGAAGCGATCGGCGGCAGCCCGCAGAAAATGGCCTTCTCCGAAGTTTATGGCGCGCTGCAGCAGGGCGTTGTGGACGGGCAGGAAAACACCTGGTCCAACATCTACGGCAAGAAGTTCTTTGAAGTGCAGGACGGTGTCACTGAGACCAACCACGGCGCGCTGGACTATCTGGTGGTGACCTCGGTGGATTGGCTCGACAGCCTGGATCCGGCGGTGCGTGAACAGTTCCTGACCATCCTGGGTGAGGTCACTGCGACGCGGAACTCGGAATCCACCAAGGTGAATGGCGAAGCCCGTCAGGCGATCATCGATGCCGGTGGCGTTGTGCGCGAACTGACGCCTGAGCAGCGTGCGGCCTGGGTTGAGGCGATGAAGCCGGTCTGGGAGCAGTTCGCAGGCGACGTGGGTCAGGACATGATCGACGCAGCCCAGGCGATCAACGCGGGCATGTAAGGGCTGCGGCCTGAAGATCAGGGGCAGGCGCGACGACGCGCCGCCCCAATTTGCACGGTGCGCCATACGCGCCGGTATCCCATTATCCAAACATCGAGGGAGAGCGATATGGCGGGGGCAAAACCTGGCCCGACCGGGCTTATCAATACACTCGAAGAGACGCTGATTGCGTTGCTGCTGGGGCTGATGACCCTGATCACATTTGCCAATGTGGTGGCGCGATTTGTGTTTAATTCCAACATTCTATGGGCGCTGGAGCTGACGGTGTTCCTGTTTGCCTGGCTGGTGCTGCTGGGCGCATCTTATGCGGTGAAGGTCCACGCCCATCTGGGGGTGGATGCGATCCTCAATATGGTGTCGCCGGGCGCGCGCCGGGTGATCGGGCTGATCTCGGTCGGCTGCTGTCTGGTGTTCTCGCTGCTGCTGCTGAAGGGCGCCTATGACTATTGGGCGGTCTTTGCCGATCTGCCGCCGACCTCCGGGCGCTGGTTTCCCACCGGTTTCGACATGAAGGCGCGGAGCCAGAGTTTCTACGAGGTGCAGGATGTGCCGATGGTGGCGCTCTTTGGGTTCTTGGAAGATTTGATCAACTACGGCGATTCCTATGAGAAACTGCCCAAGGTGGTGCCCTATGTGGTGCTGCCGCTGTCGATGCTGCTGATGGTGCTGCGGTTTGTGCAGGCGGGTCTGCAAATTCTGCGCGGTGATGTGGACCGGCTGGTGGCCAGCCACGAGGTCGAAGATGAAATCGCCGAAGTGCAGGCGCAGCGCGGGGAGCACGACTGATGGATGTCGTCCTATTGTTTTCCATGGTCATTGGGCTGTTGCTGATCGGGGTTCCGATTGCGGTGGCACTTGGCCTCAGCTCGACATTGTTCCTGCTAATCTATTCCGACAGCTCGCTGGCCTCGGTTGCGGGCACGCTGTTTGAAGCCTTCGAGGGGCATTTCACCCTGCTGGCGATCCCCTTCTTCATTCTGGCCTCCAGCTTCATGACGACGGGCGGTGTGGCACGGCGGATCATCCGCTTTTCCATCGCTTGTGTCGGTCATCTGCCGGGTGGTCTGGCGATTGCCGGCGTTTTTGCCTGTATGTTGTTTGCGGCCCTGTCCGGGTCTTCCCCGGCCACCGTGGTTGCCATTGGCTCCATCGTGATCGCGGGGATGCGGCAGGTGGGCTACTCCAAGGAGTTTGCCGCTGGTGTGATCTGTAACGCAGGCACGCTGGGCATCCTGATCCCGCCGTCCATCGTGATGGTGGTCTATGCCGCGGCGGTTGAGGTTTCCGTCGGGCGGATGTTCCTTGCAGGCGTTATTCCCGGCCTGATGGCGGGTCTGATGCTGATGGTCACCATTTATGTGATGGCCAAGGTCAAGAACCTGCCCAAGGGCGAATGGCTGGGCTGGGGTGAGGTTGCCGCCTCGGCTGGCAATGCCTCGGTTGGTCTGCTGCTGATCGGCATCATTCTGGGGGGCATCTATGGCGGGATTTTCACCCCGACAGAGGCGGCGGCGGTGGCGTCGGTCTATGCCTTCTTTGTGGCGACCTTTGTCTACCGTGATATGGGGCCGTTGAAATCTGCGCCCAAACCCAAGGATATGGGGCAATTCCTGTCCATGCTGCCCAAGATGCTGGGACAGACGGTGGTTTACTTTATCCCATCCTTCTTTCACGCCGATACGCGCCACGCGCTGTTTGAAGCGGGCAAGCTGACCGTGACGCTCTTGTTCGTGATCGCCAATGCGCTGATCCTGAAACATGTGCTGACCGATGAGCAGGTGCCGCAGCAGATCGCCACGGCGATGCTGTCGGCGGGCTTTGGCCCCGTGATGTTCCTGATCGTGGTCAATGTGATCCTGCTGATCGGGGGACAGTTTATGGAGCCGTCGGGGTTGTTGGTGATCGTGGCGCCGCTGGTGTTCCCGATTGCCATCGAACTGGGCATCGACCCGATCCACCTGGGCATCATCATGGTGGTGAACATGGAAATCGGCATGATCACCCCGCCGGTTGGTCTGAACCTCTTTGTGACCTCCGGGGTTGCGGGAATGCCGATGATGGCGGTGGTGCGGGCTGCGTTGCCGTTCCTCGCGGTGCTCTTCGTGTTCCTGATCATGATCACCTATATTCCGTGGATCTCAACCGTGCTGCCGAATGCGGTGATGGGGCCGGAGATCATAACCAAATAGCGTGGTGCACGCCCCTCAGAATATGAAAAGGCCCGGGCGCAAGTCCCGGGCCTTTTTCTGTCTGGCGTTAAGTCAGGGGCTTTGCCCCTCTGCGCTGGCGCGCAGTCACCCCAGAGTATTTTTTGAAAGGTGACGGCGGGCGCAAAGGGGGTCTGTCATCTTTCCCCAAATACTCCCGCCGGAGGCTGCGCCGTGAGGCGCATTTATGCGCTGGCGTCGAGGGCCGCGACGATGGGGGCAAAATCAGCCGCCTTCAGGCTGGCGCCACCAACCAGCGCGCCATCGACATGGGCCACAGCGAAAATTTCCTTGGCGTTGCTGGCCTTCACCGAGCCGCCATAGAGCAGCCGGATGGCGTTTGCGGTCTCGCCGCCGAAGCGTTTGACCAGGCTGGCGCGCAGGTCGTTGTGGACTTCGGCGATCTGTTCGACTGTGGGCACCTTGCCGGTGCCGATGGCCCAGACCGGTTCATAGGCGACCACCACGGTTGTGCCGCTGGTGTCATCGGGGAGGGAGCCTGCAAGTTGCGCCCGGACCACATCAAGTGTTTTGCCCGCCTCGCGATCCTCAAGGGTTTCACCCACACAGATGATCGCCGTCAGCCCCGCAGCGATGGCGGTTTTGGCCTTCGCGCGGACCGTTTCATCGCTCTCGCCATGGTCGGCCCGGCGTTCGGAATGGCCGAGGATCACGGCGGTGGCGCCCGCATCATGCAGCATTTCGGCGCTCAGATCGCCAGTATGGGCGCCATAGGTGGCGCTGTGGCAATCCTGGGCACCAATGTCCACCTTGCTGTCGACGCAGACATTGGCCGCGCGGTAGAGCAGGGTTGCAGGCGGGCAGATCAGCACCTCGGCCTTGGCGGATTTACAGCTATAGGCAAGATTGCCCAGCTCGGTCAGCGCACTTGCGGTGCCGTTCATTTTCCAATTGCCTGCGGCCAGTTTCCGACGCATCTGCGTATCTCCCTCAATCGTCTGGTGCTGCCTGCGGTCACCTTTTGGCGCGCGGCAGCTTGCTGCTGGGACTGTCCTAACATTGTTCGGAATAGGGAACAATTCGCCTGTTCACCGAATGACAGCGGTCGTCACATGTTGAACAATACCGAAGTGCGCCGATAACCGGGCGCAAAAAAAGAGGCAGATGGCTGCCTCTTTTCTGCTGTGGTCTGCGCCACTGGTTGCAATCTCGGCGAGATGACGGGGCGCTGTGTTGCGGATCAGCCTGCGGGCATATCCTTGAAGCTGATCGATTCTCCGCAGCCGCAGGCCTCGGAGACATTGGGGTTGTTGAACTTGAACCCGGCCTCCAGCAGCGAGACCTCATAATCGATCTCGGTGCCGAAAAGGAACATCTGCGCCATCGGTGCGATCAGCACCCGGGCACCATCCTGTTCAACCACTTCGTCGTTGGGATCGGGCTGATCGACATATTCCATGGTATATTCCATGCCGGCGCAGCCGCCCTTCTTCACGCCGATGCGCAGGCCGGAATGGCCGCCCTCGTCCATCAGCTTGGCAATCTGGGCCGCTGCCTTATCGGTGATGGTCACCGCTTGTTTGCCGGGAATGCCGAACATGTCTGTCTCCACTATCGCGCGTTACCCCTTAATCTAGGGGGGGCGCGGCGCAGGCTCAAGGGGCTGCGGTCACAGCCCCATGCAATTGGCGTAATAGGTCACGGTTGCGGGCCAGTCGGAGAACACCCCGACAACCCCCACATCCTGCGCCAGCACGTCAAGCACCTGATAAGTGGCGGCATCCGATTGCACCGCAGCTGCGACCGATTGGAAATACCAGCCACCGCCGTTTTTCAGCGGGCCGGAGCGTTCCAGGGTCCAGGTGATGATATTGAGATCGGCGGCACGCGCGGCCTTGGCATAGGGAGAGGGGACCATGCGGCCATCTTCCAGTGTCAGCAGCATCCAGATCGGCGGCGCGATATAGTTGAGTCCCATCTCCTTCAACTCCTGCATGGAGGGGCGGAAGGTCGTGGGATCCATCGGATCGACCTGGCCTTCATCCTCGTCATGGCGGGCAAAGCGATCATCAAGGTAGACGGCCTGACGGCCAAATTCGGGCGTCTGGGTGAGCCAGTATTTGATATCGCTGAGGTCGAAGCTTTGTACCCAGACATCGTTGGCGGGGATCCCGGCGCTGACATAAGCGTCGATCAGTTTCTGCGCATAAGCCTCCTGCGTCATCCCGTTGAAGGGCATAGCGACGGTTGGGGCCTTCAACTCGGGGGTGAATTTTGCGCCGAGGTTGCGGAACAACGCGATGCTGTCGGCATGGCTGAGCAGCGTTGTGCCGTCCTGATGCAGGCTGCTGCGCCAGGGGGCGAGGCCGCCCTGAAAGGCGGCGGCACTGGTGGCGGTGGGGTCACGGCTGTCCATTTTTGGGTGCAACGTCATCAGCTCTGCCAGCGTCAGATCGCTGGTGCGGCATTCGGCGTTTGCGGGGGTATCGGCGGTGGCCGGTGTAAAGGGCTGGGTGCAGCGGTCGGCTAGGTCGCTGGTGAGGATATCGGTGGTGGTGTGCAGATCGTTCTGCGAGTGGCGGCAGACCAGCTCCAGATCGCTGGTGAAGGTCACATCGCATTCCATCATCCCGGCGCCCATGGTAGCGGCGGCTCGATTGCCCTCAGCCGTATGTTCGGGAAACATCAGCGGCGCGCCCCGGTGGGCGATGGAAAAATCGCTGCGCTGAGGTGCCTGCCCGGCACAGGATTGCAGTTTTGTCTTCAGCGCGCCGTCGGGCAGGGCATCCACCAGATAGGCCGGGCGCGGACCGTAGCTGAGTGCGATGGTGTCCGCAGCCGAGGTGTCCGCGGCGGCGGCGCTGGCACATAGGGACGCGGCAAGAGCCAGGGAGATCAGACGCGCGCAGAAGGGGGAAATGCGGGACAATAGGGAAACTCCAAATCATTTGGGGGCGCTCTTGGGGTGTGTTGCGACAGTATTCCGTGGGGCGCACCAAGAGCGGCTGCGGATCCCCCGCAGCGGTTTATATCTCGGATGTTACGGGGGCTTGTCTCTCCGGGGCAAGAGGGGGCGCGCGGTTTGAGACGGCCGGGCGCGACGTCAGCCTGCGTACGGTCCCGTTTAGGCTGCGCGCGCCCGGTGACTGTGCCTGTGCCTGCACTGTGCAGCGGGTCACGAAAAACGCGGCAGGCGAGGGGCCGTGCCGCGTTTTTTCTGGTGGAACAGGATCGGGTCAGGCGAGGGTCAGGCCCCGCCATCCGCAGATGCCGCTACATGAAGCCCAGTTCGAGCCGCGCCTCATCCGACATCATGTCCATGCCCCAGGGTGGCTCCCAGGTGAGTTCGACATCGACGCTTTTGACGCCGGGGACGGGAGAGACGGCATCGACGATCCAGCCCGGCATCTCACCGGCGACCGGGCAGCCGGGGGCAGTGAGCGTCATGATGATCTTCACATCATTTTCCGCCGTGATGTCGATGGTGTAGATCAGGCCCAGCTCATAGATATTCACAGGGATTTCAGGGTCATAAACAGACCGGCACGCGTCCACCACCGGCTCGTACAGCTCATGGCTGACAGAGGAGGGGGCGATCAGCGGTGTGCCTTCCAATGGTTCGGATGCGTTGGTCATTAAGGGCCTCGGTTCGTTTCCTGACTGTTTATATAGGGAAGCCGGGCGCGAGGGTCCAGTGGCGGATCGCACGCGGTTTGTGATCAAGCGTCGCAGGCGTGGCGAGGGATCTTGCAGCAAGATAGTGAAATGTTATATCGTAACATGTTTTGCGACTCACGAGGGATCGACCTGCTGACGGTGTCAGCGGCGTTCTCCTCCGTCGCGCTGTGCATCAGACTGGGTATCTATTTCGATGAAAGATAATCGCCTTCCTGTAACGGTTCTGTCCGGGTTTCTCGGAGCCGGAAAAACGACGTTGCTCAATCGTATTCTGAACAATCGCGACGGGCGCCGGGTCGCCGTAATCGTGAATGATATGTCGGAGATCAATATTGATGCGGATCTGGTGCGCGCGCATACAGAGCTGAGCCGCACCGATGAAACACTGGTGGAGATGTCCAATGGCTGTATCTGCTGCACCCTGCGTGATGACCTGCTGGCGGAAGTGCGGCGTCTGGCGGCGGAGGGGCGGTTTGACTATCTGTTGATCGAGTCCACCGGCATCTCCGAGTCGCTGCCGGTTGCCGCAACCTTTGAGTTTCGCGATGAGGCGGGCGAGAGCCTCTCGGACGTGGCGCGGCTTGATACGATGGTGACGGTGGTGGATGCGGTCAACCTGCGCCGAAACTTCTCCTCCCATGATTTCCTTGCGGATCGGGGAGAGACGCTGGGCGAGGAAGATGAGCGCACGCTGGTGCATCTGCTGACCGATCAGATCGAATTTGCCGATGTGGTGATCATGAACAAGGTGGCGGACGCAGGCCCGGATGAGGCCGATGCAGCGCGCAAGATCATTCGCAGCCTGAATGCCGATGCCGAAATCATCGATGCCAATCATAGTGATGTCACGGCAGAGAAAATTTTGGATACCGGCTTGTTCGACTTTGAACAGGCGCATGAACACCCGATGTGGGCCAAGGAACTTTACGGGTTTGCCGATCACGTACCGGAGAGCGAGGAATATGGCGTCGCGTCATATGTATACCGGGCACGGCAACCCTTTGTACCGGAGCGGATATTAGCGCTGCTGAATGGGGATTTGCCGGGGGTGATCCGGGCCAAGGGGCATTTCTGGATCTCCACCCGGCCGGATTGGGTGGCGGAGTTTTCGCTGGCCGGGGCTTTGTCCAGTGTCAAACCGCTCGGCACCTGGTGGGCCTTGGTCCCGGTGGAGCGGCACCCAACCCATGAGCAGGGGCGTGCCTACATAAAAGCCCATTGGCAAGAGCCTTGGGGGGATCGCCGTCAGGAGTTGGTGTTCATCGGATCCGGTATCGATTGGGCCGGGCTGAAGGCACAGCTGGATGGATGCCTTGTGCCCGCGGAGGTGGCCACAGGCCGCGATCAACTGCCCGACTATACGGATCCTTTTCCCATCTGGCGGCAGCCGGAGGCTGCGGCGTGAGGGCGCTTCGCAAGAGCGCCCCGGACGTAGCGCTGCACTGCGATCTGACACGGGATGACACCGGGCTGCGGCGGTTTCTGGACCCGGATTGCGCCGCGCTGATCTGGCAGCGGGAGGCGCCCGCCAATGTGCAGCATTGGCTTGACCGGGTTGACCCGGATCGACTGCCCCGCGGGCGTGTCATCGTTCAGCCAGATATGGTGGCGCGGGTCTTTGCGGAGGTCTGCGCCATGTCCCGCCTGCCACAGGGGCCGGAACAGGACTGGCTTCAGGCGGATGTCACACGGCTGGCTGGCGCGTTTTCATCGTTGATGGATACCAGATATCTGCGGTTCCGGCTGGATGTGGTGACCACAAACGCCTGCCGCAAGTTCCATGTCGATGCCATCGCGGCCCGATTGGTCTGCACCTACCGGGGCACCGGAACCCAGCTGGGGGTGTCTCACCAGGGCGAGGCCCCGGCCCATGTTCAGACGGTTGCGACCGGATCCCCCCTGCTGCTGCGCGGCACCCGCTGGCCTGCGCAACCGGCGTCTGGGCTTCTGCACCGGTCTCCGCCGATTGAAGGCAGCGGTGAAACCCGTCTGGTGCTGGTGTTGGATCCGGTGACCGACCCGGAGGAGGAGGTGGACAACCATCTGGCTGCGCCCGCCGGGGTGCCGCTGCACTAGCGAGGTGCCTGTCTGTTGTGTGTTCAAAAACGCAAAGGATCTGACCACCCAAGTCGACACCCCCGCCCGACGTCTATCGGGCGGGGATTTGCTCAGTCGTTGATATCGCGGTCGAAGTGTTTCACCTGGCCTTTTGGTCCCTTGAAGAAGTGGCGAAGGACCAGCCAGGCGATCAGGGAGAGGGTGGCGTAAATCAACAGGAGCACGGGCAGGGTAATGCTGCCTGCTGGCGCAAAGGCGAGGAGCACCCCAACCACCACAGCGCCGAGGGCAAAGCCGAGGAACATGAACCCCGGCGCCAGGATCTCGACAATGGCGAGGCCGATCGCGATCGCGATCCAGACCCACCAGACCGAGAGCAGGGCGGTCATTTGCCGACACCTTTCAGCATGTTGAAGGCATTGCCAAAGGCCTCAAGCGCGTTGGCAGGGACCAATATGGTCTGTTTGCCGTCGCCGGACCCAAGGGTGTTGAGCGCCTCCACCTGTTTCAGAGCAACCTGATACTGCGCGGCCTCCAGCCCGTTTTCGGCGATCGCCTTGGCGACGACCTCGGTGGCGTAGGCTTCTGCGTCGGCCTGAATGCGGCGCGCCTTGGCGGTTTGTTCGGCGGCGTAGAGTTCGGCGTCAGCGGCCAGCTCAACAGAGCGTTTCTGACCCTCGGCCTCGGTCACCTGGGCGCGGCGGGCGCGTTCGGCATTGAGCTGCTGCAACATGGCATCGCGGGTCGCCTGATCGAGGTTCACGTCGAGGATCTCGGCGCGCGTCACCTCAATGCCCCAATCATCCACGGCGCTTTCGACGCTGTTCTGGATCTGACCGATCAGCTGGGATCGGTTGGACTGCACCTCATCCAGATCCATCTTGCCGATCTCGGCCCGCACGATGCCGGCCACGGTGGTGGCAATGGCGCCGTCCACGTCCCGGATCCGGTAGACGGTCTTCTCCGGCTCAAGGATGCGATAAAATACGGAGGTGTCGATCTGCACCAGCACGTTGTCCTTGGTGATGGCGTCCTGGCTGGCATTGGGCAGCTGACGTTCCAGAATGGAGACCTTATGGGCCACGGAATCCAGAAGCGGCACGATGAAATTGATCCCCGGCCCAAGCACCGCATGCAGGCGGCCAAAGCGTTCGACCACATATTTCTCGGACTGCGGCACGATACGGATGCCCTTGAAGATCAGGATGATCAGGAAAATCGCGCCAAGAATGTAGATGATGTTCTGCGTCAGAAGGCTGAGCAGGAGTTCTTCGGTCATTTTGCCTCACAATATCATTTGTATACTATGGTATTCATTTGAGGGCTGCCATCGCGGGTTTCAAGGTCGAGGCCGCCGCCAGTCCTGTCTTCTATGGCGTTTGCGGGGCTGGCAGGCAAGGGAAGAGAGACGGGGAACCTGTCAGGACCGGACGCATTATGAGGCGCTGAGGCTGAGTTGGGGCGCTTTGGTCTTTGGTTGGCCTGCGGCCATACAGGGTTGAAAACCGGGGCGGGATCGGGCACATGCGGCAGGTTCTGTTGATCCGGTTGCGGACGGCAGGGAGACCGGGGTCAGGTGATCCCGTCGGACATGGACCTGCTGCGGCGGGCCCCCGCATAAAACAGCCCCGAGGAAGATATCATGGCGCCGAAAATCTCATTCGACCTGAAAGCCACCGATGGCAAGGCCCGCACCGGGGTGATCAATACACCGCGCGGGGAGATCCGCACGCCTGCCTTCATGCCGGTTGGCACGGCCGCAACCGTAAAGGCGATGATGCCGGAGAGCGTGCGTGCGACCGGGGCGGATATCCTCTTGGGCAACACCTATCATCTGATGCTGCGCCCGACGGCTGAGCGGATCGACCGTTTGGGCGGGTTGCACAAGTTCATGAATTGGGAGCGACCGATCCTGACGGACAGTGGCGGGTTTCAGGTGATGTCGCTGGCAGGTCTGCGCAAGCTGACCGAGAAGGGCGTGACCTTCAAAAGCCATGTGGATGGCTCCAAACACGAGCTGACGCCAGAGCGGTCGATGGAGATCCAGAAGCTGCTGGGATCTGACATTGTGATGTGTTTTGACGAATGCCCGGCGCTGCCTGCGGACCGCGACCGGATTGCTGAATCGATGCGCCTGTCGATGCGCTGGGCCGAGCGCAGCCGCGAGGCCTTTGGCGACCGGCCCGGTCATGCGCTGTTTGGCATTATGCAGGGCGGGCTTGAGCAGGATCTGCGCGAAGAAAGCGCCGAGGCGCTGACCAAGATCGGGTTCGAGGGCTATGCGGTGGGCGGCCTTGCGGTCGGTGAGGGGCAGGAGGCGATGTTTGATTGCCTTGATTATGCCCCCGGTTTCCTTCCCGAGGATAAGCCGCGCTACCTGATGGGCGTGGGCAAGCCCGATGATATCGTTGGCGCGGTGGCCCGTGGCATCGACATGATGGACTGCGTGTTGCCGTCGCGCTCTGGTCGGACGGGGCAGGCGTTCACCCGCTACGGTGTGGTGAATATCAAAAACGCCCGCCATCAGGATGACCCGCGCCCCTTGGATGAGAATTGCACCTGCCCAGCGTGCAGCAACTATTCCCGCGCCTATCTGCACCATGTGTTCCGCTCCAACGAGATGATCTCCGGCATGCTGCTGACCTGGCACAACCTGCATTACTTCCAGGAGATCATGGGCGGTATGCGCGACGCGATCGCAGCGGGGACGTTTGAGGCCTGGCAGAAGGATTTTCACGACACCCGCGCGCAAGGCGATATCGAGCGGTTGTGATTTGAGGTGGAGGGGCGCGTGTCGGAGTTTGCTTGTGTTCCCTCTGTGTTGTGTCCGTGTTGTCGAAAACTTGAGCGAATGTTCATCGGCGGGGCCCGCCCTGAACACCTTTGCGCCACAAATCAGCAGTGAACTGCGAGGCAGGCATATAACGACCCAAGTGGAGAGATCCGATGAATGACACCGCTTCGACTGGACTGGCGCATTGCTCGCTGATGATTTTACTGGCCACGGGGGTGGCGATTTTTGCGCTGATGGATGACCGCTCGGATCAGGTGGCGCGCGGCGGTAGTCTGGGCCATCTGAGTGTCACGGCCATCGACTAGCACTGCAGCGGAACGTGGTGTGGATGTCCCTTGACCGATGGCATTTAGGGCAGATCTGTTAACAGACTTTGTGAATGGGCGGCCTCGCGGGGTCGCCTTTCATCATTTGGTATCCTTGTGCCCATTTGCGCCCTTGTGGTCCGGACGCGCTGCGGGCAATGTGATCCCAAACATTGAGGCACGGCGGTTGAAATCCTTCTCCTGCTGCACCAGATAAAAAAGCCAATGAGGAGACGCACCAAAGCTGCCGGTTGATCGGGGCGGGGGCGTCTTGCCAAATCGAAGGACCGAGTATGCAAGAGCCACTCAATTCATCCTACCCCGTCCTGCCGCTGCGCGACATCGTTGTGTTCCCGCATATGATCGTGCCGCTGTTTGTCGGGCGGGACAAATCGGTGCGTGCCCTGGAAGAGGTGATGACTGACGACAAGCAGATCCTGCTGTCCAGTCAGATTGACCCGGCAGAGGATGATCCACAATCCGACGGTATCTACAATGTTGGCGTGCTGGCCAATGTGCTGCAGTTGCTGAAGCTGCCCGACGGCACTGTGAAGGTGCTGGTCGAAGGCCACGCGCGGGTGAAGATCACCGAATATCTGGAAAACGACAATTTCTTTGAGGCGCGCGCAGAGTATCTGACCGAGATGCCCGGCGATGTGACCACCGTTGAGGCACTGCTGCGCACTGTCGGCGATGAGTTCGAGCGCTATGCGAAGGTCCGCAAGAACATCCCGGAAGAGGCGCTGAGCGCCGTTGGCGAGACCACGGAACCGGCCAAGCTGGCCGATCTGGTCGCCGGTCATCTGGGTATTGAGGTCGACAATAAGCAGGACCTGCTGGAGACTCTGTCGGTCAGCCAACGCCTTGAAAAGGTCTATGGCCTGATGCAGGGTGAGCTGTCGGTGTTGCAGGTCGAGAAGAAGATCAAGACCCGCGTCAAGACGCAGATGGAAAAGACCCAGCGCGAATATTACCTGAATGAGCAGATGAAGGCCATTCAGAAGGAGTTGGGCGACAGTGAGGACGGCTCTAACGAGGTCGCCGAGCTGGAAGCGAAGATCGCTGAAACCAAACTCTCCAAAGAGGCGCGCGAAAAGGCCGAAGGTGAGCTGAAGAAGCTCAAAAACATGTCGCCGATGTCGGCCGAGGCCACAGTTGTGCGCAACTACCTCGACTGGATTCTGGCGCTGCCCTGGGGCACCAAATCGCGCGTCAAGAAAGACCTGAGCCGGGCCCAGGACATTCTGGACGCCGATCACTACGGTCTCGAGAAGGTCAAGGAGCGCATTGTCGAATATCTCGCGGTGCAGCAGCGCTCGGCCAAGCTGAAAGGCCCGATCCTGTGCCTCGTTGGCCCTCCGGGTGTTGGTAAGACCTCGCTTGGTAAATCCGTCGCCAAGGCAACCGGTCGTGAGTTTATCCGCATCTCCCTTGGGGGTGTGCGCGATGAGAGCGAGATCCGCGGCCACCGCCGGACCTACATCGGCTCCATGCCCGGTAAGATCATTCAGGCGCTGAAGAAGGCGAAAACCACCAACCCGCTGATCCTGCTCGATGAAATCGACAAGATGGGGCAGGATTTCCGTGGCGATCCGGCATCGGCGATGCTGGAGGTGCTGGACCCAGAACAGAATGCGACCTTCATGGACCACTACCTTGAAGTGGAATATGACCTGTCGAATGTGATGTTCCTGACCACCTCGAACAGCTACAACATGCCGGGGCCGCTTCTGGACCGAATGGAGATCATTCCGCTGTCGGGTTATACCGAGGACGAGAAGCGCGAGATCGCAAAGCAGCACCTGATTTCAAAGCAGGTGAAGAACCATGGCCTGAAAGCCAAGGAGTTCGAGCTGACCGATGAGGCGCTGACCGAGATCATCCGCACCTATACCCGTGAGGCGGGCGTGCGGAACCTGGAGCGTGAAATCGCCAAAGTGGCGCGGAAATCGCTGACCAAGATCGTGAAGAAAGAGGCGGAGACCGTATCTGTCACAGGCGATAATCTGGATGATTTCCTTGGTGTTGCGAAGTTTCGCTACGGGCTCGCCGAGAAAGAGGATCAAGTCGGTGTCGTGACCGGTCTGGCCTATACATCGGTCGGCGGTGAACTGCTGAGCATCGAGGCCCTGCGCCTGCCGGGCAAAGGTCGGATGAAGACCACCGGTAAGCTGGGCGATGTGATGAAGGAGTCGATCGAGGCGGCATCCAGCTATGTGCGGTCGATCTCACCTCAACTGGGGGTGAAACCACCGAAGTTCGACAAGATCGACATCCACGTGCACGTGCCGGACGGCGCCACGCCAAAGGATGGGCCAAGCGCCGGTCTGGCCATGGTGACGGCAATTGTGTCGGTGCTGACCGGCATTCCGGTGCGCAAGGACATCGCCATGACTGGCGAAGTGACGCTGCGCGGCAACGCGACAGCCATTGGCGGCCTGAAGGAGAAACTGCTGGCGGCCCTGCGCGGTGGTATCAAGACGGTGTTGATCCCGCAGGAGAATGAGAAAGACCTGCCGGATATCCCGGACAACGTGAAAGAGGGGCTCACCATTATTCCCGTCAGCCACGTCTCCGAGGTGCTGAAACACGCGCTGACCGCCACGCCGGAGCCGGTGGAGTGGGATGAGGCGGCAGAGGAAGCCGCCGCCGCCGCCAAGGCCGCCTTGGGCGCGCCCGACGACACGGCGGGAGCCACGGCCCATTGATCGGCGCTGCGGGCGCTGCCCGTATGGTCTGACATTGGTCTGTACTCGACAATCACAAACGGGCGGCCCTGCTGGGGTCGCCCGGTTATCGTTTATATACATGTCTCAGGCTGGTGCATGTTGGATCGGCACTGCCCTGATGGCCGCTCAGAGCGCGAGCCGATGAATGTCAAATTAGCGGCAACTATCGGTTGGGCGTCATCTTGGGCGACGCGGGGAGATCAGGGTCAACGTAGTCCCAAGAGAGGGCGCTGTCGACGTAGATGGCGCGATCTGGCGGCGCCAACTCCGGATCGTCCAGTGAGGACGTACGAAGCACAACCAGCCCCTCTAGACCATCGCGCGTATGGTAGATCGCGCTCCCGCATACAGGGCAGAAGCGTCGGGTGATCCGGTTTCCGCTATCTGCCAATTTAGTGTATTCGGCTACGGCGCCTTCCAACAAAAACGCGTCGAAGGGAATGACTGTATGTGTCGCGTGCCCGGTCCCTCCGATCCTTCGGCAATCTGAACAGTAGCACTGAACAGTGGCCAGGGGATTGGAAGCAGAACTGTAGCGAACCTTGCCACAGAGACAGCCGCCCATGAAGCCGATTGCGTTTGGTGTCTTATCCATATGACGAGTGTATCATATACGAGTCTTCGGCGCAGCTTCTCGGTTCGCATCGCCGGAATTTGGTTCTCCCTTTGGTTCGATCAACAGCACCTTGACCTCGCTTGCTGCACGGGGACGATGGACGACGCCTTTGGGTACGATAAAAAGTTCACCCGCCGAAATTGTCCGCGTTGGTTCCCCTTTGATGTCCATCTGTAGCTCGCCCTCCAGTACATAAAAGAAGTCGTCCGTCGTGGCGTGTTTGTGAAATTCATACTCGCCAAGAAGCTTCACGACCATGATCTCATTGTCATTGTAATCAGCGATGACATGTGGGTCCCAATGGGTGGAAAACCTACTCAGCTTCTCTGCAAGGTTGATCGCTTTCATTGTGAATTCCTTTCCTGTTCAGTGTAGTGTGCTGCCAACGGCATTCAGGAGGTCCGATATTCACCGCGCGCAGACATCCCCTGGAGATAGATCACATGATGTGACGCCCGGTCTTGAACGATCGTGCGCGCAGGATTGGGTCTGCACTGCGCCATGGCAGGCAGGTGTTCAGCGGATTGAAGCCTATTTCTCCGGCGACGCGTATGCGCCCCATCGCCATGACACCTATTCCATCGGGTATACGATCCGAGGCGTGCAGAGGTTCGATTATCGTGGGGCGCGGTCGGACAGCTTGCCTGGGCAGGTGATCGTCTTGCATCCCGATGAAATCCATACCGGGGAGGCAGGCACCGAAGCGGGGTTTCACTACAGGATGCTGTATGTTGAACCGTCTCTGATTCGCCAAGCACTTGGAGTTGCGGGTGCGGCGCTGCCGTTTCTGCGCGAAGCGGTTCTGACTGACCCTGTGCTTGTGCGCGCAATCCATTCAGCGTTCTCTGATATGGAAAACGTCTTGGAGCCAGTAGCACTTGACGAGATATCGGCGCTCCTGGCGGATGGGCTCGTGGCAAATGATCCGTCGGCTCAGCGGGCGTCAGCCCCCCTGACTGACTTTGAAGCTGCTCAGTGTGCCCGTGAATTTATGGATGCCAATGCCTGCAGGATCATCTCGTCGGACGAACTGGAAACTGTAACCGGTCAAGGCCGTTTCGCTCTTTCTAGGCACTTCAGAAAAGCCTTTGGTACAAGCCCGTACCGGTATCAGACAATGCGTAGGCTGGATCGTGCGAAGGCTGAAATCGCAAGCGGTGGAACATTAGCCGACGTAGCGATCACGACGGGATTTAGCGATCAGGCTCATATGACTCGCCAGTTCAAGGCAAACTTCGGGATTTCACCGGGAGAGTGGAGCAAGCTCACAAGACGGGCACGGCTCCTGCCGACCAGTTAGGCACCAAACCGGTCGGCGCCCGATGACAGCTCCGTCTTAGGTTTGTGACTGCTGTTCAGCCTGAGCAGCAGCAGCGACCAATCGGACACGTAAGAAAGCGCGGGCTGTTTTGGGTCTATGGGGTTGTGGGTTGCAGCCGCGGTGTCGAAGGTTGAGAGCAGACGGTCGTGTGACGACGAGCAGTCTATGCAAGCTTAAATTCCCGACACGGCTGGATTGGATGGTTGCCCGTCGTGGGGCTACAGGCCTGATGTCGCTTGATTTGAGGAGGGGCCGCCCTGACTGGTTCGGTGCCTTGTCGCTGCGAGGCCGGTTGCGGCAAGAGTTATGGGCGATGGGCTGGTGACCGCATTTGGTGTAGGCGGCAACAGGGCCATCCAAAGCAGTGCTCCGGCAGTTCCCAACTGTTTTCTCGTGACATTGCTGCGCGCTACACTGCCGGGCAGTGAAGATCACCTTCAACTGAGGCAGGTTCAGGTGCAACACCGCGCTCTTTCATTGCCAGCTGGACCTTGCGCAGTTCCTGCGGTGTCGCGCTTCCCAGCGCAGGCCTCGCAAATCGGGTGAAATCATGCATCGCACGCAGGTAGATTGTCTGGGTCTGGGTCTGGGTCTGCGGCTGCAGATCCTTGATCCGCATATCTTCAAGAAACATATTGGCGCCGCTTGGGAACATATTGAATGGTCATCAGCCCCCTTGCCATTGGATTGAGCAACTCGCAAACGTCGGACAGATGTATCATCTCGCAAAATCCACGCCACTCACATCAGCGCGCAGCACACGCCACAACACTACCACGAGAAAGGTTTCGTCCAGCGCCCGCCTAGCCGACGTTAGTTCGGAACGCCTCCTGGCGGGTGTCTCCGCAGCCATCCAATCTGTGGCGAGTGTGGAACGGGATTTGAGTGGGCTGAGCCATACCTCTGATCGTCGGCTCTTCCGCCTCGGGTAAGCTGTGGGTGGGCCCAGGTGGTAGCCATGTTACTGCTGCGTGACATCTTCATAGTCGCCCAGCCGCAGATAGGCATATTCGCGGTAGAGTTTGATGGTCGGGCGCAGTCCGAAGAGGATCGATCCGATTAGGAACAGCCAGGTGCCGGTATAGGTCGTGGCTTCCTTAAAAAACAGCACACTGCCCACCACAAAAAGTACTGCGGCTGAGACATCGACAATGGTGTAGGCAATTTCGCAATAGGCGTAGATCTTTTTGTGCCGATCACTGCGATTGCGGTTGTCGGGGTGAAACAGGGGCATACGGTTCTCCTCGGGGTGTTCTCTGTAATGTGGTCATAAAACGTCTGAATGGCGCTTTGGTTCAACGTCTCTTTTCACCAGTGGCCCGCGGTCCAAAAAAAAGTGGACGCCCAAACCGGACGCCCACTCTGTTTGGTCTTGGGCTCCCCGATTAGGTCGGGGTCTTCCATCTGACGTCCGCTCTTTGATGGCGGAATTGAACATCAGCCCCTGCTGGAGGGGCGCGTCGAATGTAGATCAGCCGGGTCAGGCGGCTTTTGGTGCCATTTTTGCATGAACAGTAGCAATCGCCACAGCGTCGGGGCTGGTGGCATCGGCGGCGGCCTGCGTCAAGATCGCCTTCATGGTCAGTTCAAGTGCCTCCAACCGGTCCGCTACAAAGCTGTTGCGGTTGCGGATCTTCAGAATCTCTGTTGCCACATTGATGATGCCGCCGCCATTGGCCACAAAATCGGGGGCGTAGAGAATGCCGCGCTGATGCAGGGCGGTTGCGTCCTCGGAGGAGGCAAGCTGGTTATTGGCGCCACCGGCCACCAGAGCCACCTTGAGCTGCGGGATGGTGTTGCTGTTGAGGATGCCACCAATCGCGCAGGGGGCAAAGATATCTGCCTCAACGGCGTAAATCTCATCCGGCGCGACGGCTGTTGCACCGAAGGCCTCGACCGCGCGGGTGACCTGTGCTTCGTTCACATCGGTGACGATCAGCTTGGCGCCGGCCTTGTTGAGGAAGTCGCAGAGATACCAGCCCACGTGACCCAGCCCCTGAACGGAGACAACCCGATCGGTGAGGTCGATCTGCCCCGTCTTATGCTCCCATGCGGTGCGGATCGCGTTGAAGATGCCGCGCGCGGTAATGGGGGAGGGATCACCTGAGGCATATTCACCATCGGCCAGCCCGGCGACGGAGGTGGTTTCCTCGGCAAGGATCGCCATGTCAGCGGGGCTCATGCCCATATCTTCGGCGGTGATGTAGCGGCCATCCAAACTGTCGATGGCGCGGGCAAAGGCGCGCAGCAGCTCGGGCGTTTTCTGGGTCGCAGGGTCGCCAATGATCACAGCCTTGCCACCGCCAAGCGCGAGGCCGGCCGCTGCGTTCTTATAGGTCATGCCTTCGCTGAGGCGTTTGACATCGGACAGCGCGTCTTCGACGTCGGCATAGGGGCGCATCCGCAGCCCGCCCGCCGCAGGACCGAGCAACGTAGAATGCACGGCGATAAAGCCGGTAAGGCCAACCGAGGCGTCCTCGACCCGGTAGATTTCTTCATGTGTCGAGGTGGCGACGGGAGTGATTGTGGCTGTCATTTTTGGATTGCTCCTCCATTTCGCTAAAGAATACAGCTGGGGAACCGCTGGTTTCCTCCAAATTTTGACGTCTGGATTGCGAATTTTAGAGATTATCGCTAAAATGGGCCGGGGAATGAGGGGAAAGACGTGGATAACATAGACCGAAAGATACTGGCCGCTTTGCAGGAAAATGGGCGGATCAAGATTGCCGAACTGGCGGAGAAGGTCGGTCTTTCCGCAACGCCCTGTGCCCGCCGGGTTGCCAACCTTGAAGAGAGCGGGGTGATATCGGGCTACTCAGCGCGAGTGAACCAGGCGGAGGTTGGGTTGCCGGTCACCATCTTCGTCGCCGTAGAGCTGGAGCGCCAGTCCACCGAGGGGCTGCAGGCCTTTGAGGCGGCAGTGCGGCGCTTTGATCAGGTGATGGAGTGCTATCTGATGACTGGGAGCCGGGATATTCTGCTGCGCGTGGTGGCGCAGGATCTGACAGATTTTGACCGCTTTCTCGAGCATCGGTTGATGCGGGTGCCGGGGATCCGCAACACCCGCTCCAGCTTTACCCTGCGCACGATGATCTGTCGCAATGTGCTGCCGCTGGATTAGCGGTTTGGGCAGCGGCGTTGGTCTGGCGATATCATGGACAGGGCAAAAATGATGGCGCCGTTGGTTTTTTCGATCCGGCCCTCTTGCAGTGGCGCGCATCGGGCGGTATGACCGCCGACAAGGGTGATTAGCTCAGTGGTAGAGCGCTTCGTTCACATCGAAGATGTCAGGAGTTCAAATCTCTTATCACCCACCATTCCCTCTCATTCTGACGGTTTAATGTGTCTGCAGACGTGGCTGTGCTTTATTGCGCGTGCTCTTCCCTGCCTCGGAAAACCTGTCTAGATGTTGCGGCAACGCCGAAGAGCGAAGCAGCAAAGAGGGCAGGCATGGCATATCCGAAAATCTGGTTTCTGCGGCATGGGCAGACGGAATGGAATGCCGAAGGGCGCATTCAAGGCCAGCTGGAATCAAAACTCAGCCCGCTGGGGATTGAACACGCCCAACAGCAAGCCAGTCTGATGGCGCCGATTCTGGCGCAGGGACCGGCCTGTTTTGTCTCGCCGCTGGGGCGGGCACAGCAGACCGCGCAGATTGCGCTCGGCGGGCAGCCCTATACCACCGATGCGCGGCTTGCCGAGGCGCAGGCCGGCGTGTTTCAGGGCATGACTCGCGAGGAGGTGGCAGCGCAATATCCTGAAATTTATTCTGCCAATCCGTTGAATTTAGATCTGTTCTGCGCGGCACCGCAGGGCGAGGGGTTTGCGGCGTTTCAGGCCCGCATTGCCGAGTTTCTGAACGGGTTGAACGAGCCGACTGTGGTGGTGGCGCATGGGCTGTGGGGGCAGGTGCTACGCGGGCTGATCTGCGGGCTGTCGCGCGCCGAGATGGCGGCGCTGCCCAATGAACAGGGCTGTATTTATGAGTTGTCGCAGGGCGGTGAACAGGTGCTGCGCTGAGGCGAGGACTTTTTTCGCAGATTTCTGCGATTTACCTCTTGCGTCCAGCGCGGGGTTTCTCTAAATCCGCGCTCACCGGGTCGTTAGCTCAGTTGGTAGAGCGCTTCGTTTACACCGAAGATGTCGGGAGTTCGAGCCTCTCACGACCCACCATCAATCCCCTTGATATTGCTCGTAATTTGCTCTGCCAACGTTCTGTTTGCGAAGCGCGCAGCGGTTCCATGAACCTAGTTTGCCTTTCTGAAGTTCATGAAATCCAAGACCTCGGCGGCATCCTGCATCTGATCCGGAAGGAAACGGGCGTAGGTTTTAAAGGTGATCTGCACGTTGCTGTGGCCCAGGTACTGGGAAACCTTCTCAATCGGGATGCCCGCGCCAAGCAAGTGGACGGCTGCGGTATGGCGCAGCTCATGAATGGTGACATGGCCGATGCCCGCGCGCTCAATCGCGTTGGAGACGCCTTTGCGGATGCTCTTCACTGGGCCGCCAGCATACTCAATCACATAGTCGCTCAACGCGGCATCGCTCGCAGTCTGCAGGGCTGCGCGGGCGCTGGCGTTCATTGGGACAACGGCGCGGCCTTTTCTGGTGGCGCTGTCGTCTTTGCGGAGATTGATGACACCGCGATCCAGGTCGATCCGGTCCCAAGTGAGGTCAAGGATCGCCCCGACGCGCGCCGCAGTGCCCAGAAGCAAAATCAGCGCGAGGCGAATATGCGGGTCATGGGCAGCACTGATAAGTGCGCGAATCTCTTTGGCGCTCAGGATGCGCTTGTCACTTTCAGGCTTGGTGGGCCGCCATATGTGCGGCGTGGCACCCTCGATCATCCGGGCTTTCTTGCCGAAATTCAGCGCGCTCTGAAGGTGGCCCAGCTCGGTCCAGATGGTTCCTTGCTTTTTCCCGGCCTCACGGCGGTCCCGCTGGTATGCCTGGCATAGCGGCTTATCAATGTCCTCCGGTAGAAATGCGCCGAAATGCGGCAGGATCGCTTTGCCGGTAAAACTCATTGTTTTTGCCGTGGGTTTGTCACCCAGATCGGCCACGTAGGCGTCCCAGATCTGCTGGATGGTGGCGCCGCGAGGCGAGGACTTGTAGGTCTCTCGCCGGAACACCTCTATTGCCTCGGCTTCCGCGTCCTTTCTGGAGCGTGACGTAAGCTGATACCGCTTACGTTTTCCGGTTTCGGGGTCGTCCCAATAGACGCAGAGGCCGCCTCGGAGGCGTCCGATGTTGATGTTTGGCATTCGAATTCCTCAACTGCAGATTTAGGGAAGCGATACATCTTCCCGACACGAAAATGACGAATGGCGCCCTCGCGGGCAAGTTGGCGGACGCTTTCCGCCGAGCAGCCCCAGCGCTCAGCAAGCATATCCGCAGAAAGAGGGCGAGCTTGTTCCATCAGTTATCCTCCCTTCGGCGTGAAGCACCCTGCAATGCGGAATGCCTCTGTCATTTCTTTGGTCGGCTTCACGGTGCTGATTTTCTCGCCTGCGAGGTAGTACAGCCAGCGCTTGCCGTTTGATCCGCGGGCCCGTGCGATCGATCCAGCCGCCATCAGCCCGGTCATGGTCCGTGTCGCGTCAGTTTCGTCCCATAGGGTGCCGTTCAGAACCTTTTGACCCTTGGCGTTCAGGATCTGGACCCGGATCGCCCTGCGCTTGTGGTTGGGGGCCGGGTCAGTCATTGGGGGTCCAATGCTGCTTTGATGCGGGCTTCGTTGTGCTTGTTGGCCCATTCAACGGCGCGATCAAATCCGCGAATGTCTCGACAGATAACCTTGCCGTGAAACCTCACGCGGAAAAGATCGTCTCTGGTGTGAGCGACTTGGTAGCCATCCTTGTTACCCCAGTAACCATTGCGGCGCTCTGGCATATCCAACGGCTTGACCTTCACCCCATCCGCGCTTTCACGGGCTTGGCGGTAGGCGGTGAGGGCGTTACGCATGTTGCGTTCCAGATCGCCCTTGTCGCCGCATAGGTCCATGTAGGAAAGCTGCTCGTTGACAGCCTCCGCCAGCGCATCCGCTGCTTTAATCAGATCGGTCATTGGGGGTGTCCATTTGCGCGTCGTTGGGATTTGAACCGTTCTTCACTGCGATGAATTGACAACTCAATCCGACACACAGCGTGAGGCCAGAAGCCACGGTATTCATCAAGGTAGTAATCGTCACACTGGTCATCAGACCCGCGCCCGTCATTGTGATGCCAATGCATTTCGGCGCAATCAGCGTGAGCGCGCCAAGACTGCCACGAACCATCGTAAACGCCGCTTTGAAAATGGTGAACTTGGCCTTTATCAATACGGCAACCGCATACTTGGCAAGCATGGTTTTTTGCGGCCTTTGGATACTTAAATGTAAGCAGTGCGTCCCCCATCACCCTTCCCCCTCTGCGCTGGTGGACTTGAGGGCGCGTAGGCCCGCTTGGAAAACACCATCATAGAACGATGGCGGGAACGGCATTCTTCCCCGGTCCTTGTAAACATA